>CAJUOA010000040.1 GCA_910587785.1 uncultured Oscillospiraceae bacterium
ATGTTAAACTCCGCCTGCCGGCCCTCCATGTAGAACTCCCTGCCGGACTGCGCAGCAGATGCGCCATGCGCACATGACAAGAAGCGCAGTCTCGCCCGCACCGTGCCGGTGGCCCGGTAGTCTCTCAAAAGAATCGCGCTTCTCGGAGGCGAACCCAACGATGAAGACCGAAGGGCCAGGGAGTGGTGGCGGAGATTCGACTGCCATCGGCCCAGAGCAGACATTGGGGAAAAGGGTCAAACAGGTCGTAGCGTAACGAAAAAACAAATCATGAAGGGGGTCCAGCCCGTAGGGCTGGCGTCTTTTTGGGTACTTTTTCCACGGGGAAAAAGTACCCGGGGTCCGGGGCGAGGAGCCCCGGGGCTATCAGAGCGGAAGGCACTTCCACTCAGGGGACAAAGACCTTCTCCACATAGACGTGTTCGGTTTTGGAGACCAGCTCCGTCCCGGAGAAGTCCAGCTCCACCACGAAGGGCATCCAGTCGATAAAGCGCATGAAGGAAGCGCAGTTGAACGACGGATCGTAATAATGCAAAATGGTGCTGAGAGCGGTGCCGTGAGTGCCGATTACGACGGTTTTCTCCCGGCTTTCGTTCAAAATATCCGTCAGCGCGGCGATGTTCCGCGCCTGCACGGAGCGCAGGCACTCCCCGCCCTCCTCGTGCCAGTCGAAGTCGGCCCAGCGCCTCTGGAAGAGCTCCCGGACGTTGCCGCCGGGGACGGTCTCCCGCTCCCGCAGGCGCTCGTCGGTGCGGATGGCCAGGCCGAAATGGTCCGCCGCCTCCTGGATGGTGTCCAGGCTGCGCCGGTAGGGGCTGCAATAGAAGGCGTCCACCGGCTTGTCCCGGAGGAAGTCCAGGACCACCCGGCGGTCCTCCAGGCCCTCCGGAGTGAGGCCGCGCTCCCGATCGCTGCCGCTGCGGTAATCGGACTGGGCGTGGCGCACAAAATATACTCTTGTCATAATTCCTCCGTTTTATTACTTGTAGTAAAGCCTCTGCCGCTCGTATTTGGCCTCGTAGCTGACGTGCATCCCCAGGCGGCGGTAGAGCTTCTCGTCCACGTCACTGAGCACCACGGTGAAGTGGGCCCCGCAGCCCTTCAGTTTGGGCAGCTGCCGCTGGGCCAACCCGGCGATGGGGTTCGTCAGCGCGCTGACGCACAGGGCAATCAGCACCTCGTCGCTGTGGAGACGGGGATTTTTGTTGCCCAGACTCTGGGTCTTCAGCCGGCAGATGGGCTCAATGACCTGGGTGGCGATGAGGTCCAGCTCCTGGTCAATGCCCCCCAGGGCCTTCAGGGCGTTGAGCAGGAGCGCCGCCGATGTCCCCAGCAGGTCGCTGGTCTTGCCGGTGATGACCCGGCCGTCGGAGAGGACCAGGGCACCCGCCGGAGCGCCGGTGCGCTCCTCCAGCTCCAGCGCCGCGGCCACCGCCGGAAAGACGGCGGGCGTCACACCGGCCCGCTTCATCAGGAGCTCCAGCTTGTAGACCACCTCCCGGTCCACCGTGCCCCGGAGACGGCCCGTGAGGGCGGCGTAATACCGGCGCAGGATCTCCAGGTGGGACGCCTCCCGGCAGACGCCGTCATCCACGATGCAGTTTCCCACCATGTTCACCCCCATGTCCGTGGGGGACTGGTAGGGACAGCGGCCCAGGATGGACTCAAAAATGGTCCGCAGGATGGGGAAGACCTCCACGTCCCGGTTGTAGTTGACCGTGGTCTCGCCGTAGGCCGCCAGGTGGAAGGGGTCGATCATGTTCACGTCGCTGAGGTCCGCCGTGGCCGCCTCGTAGGCTAAATTCACCGGGTGGTCGATGGGCAGGTTCCAGACGGGGAAGGTCTCGAACTTGGCGTAGCCCGCGAGACGCCCACGCTTGTTCTCGTGATAGAGCTGGCTGAGGCAGGCGGCCATCTTGCCGCTGCCGGGGCCGGGGGCCGTGACCACCACCAGGGGGCGGCTGGTCTCAATGTAGTCGTTGCGGCCATAGCCCTCCTCGCTGACGATGAGGTCCACGTTGTGGGGATAGCCGTCGATGGGGTAGTGGCGGAAGGAGCGCACCCCCAGGGCCTCCAGGCGCTTGAGGAAGGCGTTGGCCGCGCTCTGTCCGCTGTACTGGGTCACCACTACACTGCCCACATACAGGTCCATGCCCCGGAACTCGTCGATGAGGCGCAGGACGTCCTCCTCGTAGGGGATGCCCAGGTCCCCCCGGACCTTGTTCTTCTCGATGTCCCCGGCGCAGATGGCGATGACGATCTCCACGTCGTCCCGCAGCTGCTGGAGCATCCGCACCTTGCTGTCCGGTGCGAAGCCCGGCAGGACCCGGGAGGCGTGGTAGTCGTCAAAGAGCTTGCCCCCGAATTCCAGGTACAGCTTGCCTCCAAACTGCCCAATCCGCTCCCGGATGCGGGTGGACTGGGTCTCCAGATACTTCTGGTTGTCAAATCCGATCTTCGACATAAATCTCTCCCTCTTTTCCGGTCGTTTAATAGAATTTGCGTGGGGACGCATAATGTGCGCCCCTACGGGGTGCGGTGTTACCGGTCGTCTGTGCGGCACATCAGATAGTCCAATGTGACATCAAAATGGTCTGCCAAAGCGATTAAAGTTGCAAAACTCGGAAGATTTTCTCCAAGCTCAAACCGCTGGTAGTGGCGTTCCTGGATACCGATTGCAGCGGCAGCTGCAACTTGTGTCTCTTTCTTTTCCTTGCGCAGTTCGCGCAGACGGTCCTTAAATTCCATAAACACCTCTTGACACGCTAGTGATAGCGTGGTATATTTTGAACACAAGACGCTGTTGTTAGCGTGAATATGAAAGGAGCTCACCATGAACGATTTTATGCGCTGTCTCTACAACAGCTACATCAAGCCTCAACTAGACAATGAAGCGCTCGCCGAATGCCAGTCGATACTCGACCGCGCGGAGTTCCTCCAGGACGCGGACCTGGAGGCGCTGTTCGACCGGGTGGCGGAATCCTACGCCGCCCGCGCCTTCCTGCTGGGCCTGCGCACGGGGGCGGGCCTGAGCGGCGGCTTCAAGAACTAGGCGGTCCCGCCTCCCAGGGCCTGTCCAGCGCCGTATTGGGACAGACCCGCTCGATCTCCCGCTGGAGGGACTTCAGGTCGTCGAACGCCTCCGGGCGCTTGGCCGGGTCCCGCAGGAGGGCGGAGGGGTGGTAGGTGGCCATCACGCGCATCCCGTCCACGTCCCGCCACTGGCCCCGCTCCTTGGTGATGAGGAATTTGGGGTCTATGAGCCGCTTTGCGGCCACGCGGCCCAGGCAGACCAAAATCTTCGGGCGGATCAGGGCGATCTGCCGGTAGAGGTAGCCGATGCAGGCGTCCTGCTCCACGTTCAGGGGGTCCCGGTTGCCGGGCGGGCGGCACTTGACGATATTGGTGATATAGACCTTGGTCCGGTCCAGGCCGATGATGGCTAACATATCGTCCAGAAATTTCCCGGCCCTGCCCACGAAGGGGATGCCCTGCTCGTCCTCGTTGGCGCCGGGGGCCTCGCCCACCAGCAGGACCTCCGCCTGGGGATTTCCCGTGCCAAAGACGACGCTGTGCCGGGTCTGGCACAGCGCGCACTCCCGGCACTGGGCGCACTCGCGCTCCAGCGCGCGCCAGGTCTCGGGCATAGAAGCTCACCTCCTGTATGATTTTCGCGGGAGTGGGGACGATACTCCTGTTGTGAAGAAAGGAGAACGTCCATGTCCCGATGGTATGTGTATTTTCTGTTCTACAGCTTCTGCGGCTACGGTCTGGAGAAGCTTTTCGCCAGGATCATCCGGTCGGAGTATCAGGTGCGAAAATGTTTTCTGTTCCTGCCGCTCTGCCCGGTCTACGGACTGGCCATGGCCGCCCTTTTGGCGCTGGTCCCGGAGGGTGCCGGATTTTTTCTCTCAGCGGCGCTGGGAGGGCTGGTCTGCACAGGGGTGGAGTACCTGGTCCATCTCTTCTATGAGCAGGTCTTCGGCGTGCAGTTCTGGGACTACCGGGACCTGCCATGGCACATCCGGGGGCGGGTGTGTCCGCAGTTCGCCCTGGCGTGGGGCGTACTCTCGGCGGCGGCGGTGCGGTGGGTCCAGCCTGTGGTGGAGGTCCTCGCCGTCCGGGCCGCGCCGGAGGCGCTCTACCTCCTCTGGCTGGTGCTGGCGGTGGACGGGGTGTTCACCGGCGCACTGCTCCTGCGCCGGAGGGACCCGGAGCTTTTAAGCATCGGCGCACTGCTCTCTCAGAGCCGGGCCTCCAGCCAGTCCAGCACGTCCTGATAGACGTACTGATGGGTGGCCTCGTTGAGGATCTCGTGGCGCAGGCCGTGGTAGAGCTTCATCTGCACGTCCGTGAGCCCCGCCTTCCGGAAGCAGTCCCGGGCCTTTTGGACGCCCCGGCCCATGTCCCCCACCGGGTCCTGGTCCCCGGAGATGAAGTAGACCGGCAGGGCCTTGTCCATCCGGTCCATGTTGGACTGTCTGGTGATGAAGGTCAGTCCGTCCAGCATGTCCCGGAAGAGGCCCAGGGTAGTGTTTCCGCCGCAGAGGGGATCGGCAATATACGCGTCCACGTTGGCCTCGCTGGCGGAGACCCAGTCGAACTTGGTGCGGGCGGGGGCGAAGGCCCGGTTGTAGGTACCGAAGGCCAAATCGTCCGCCCGGACGCTGAAGGCCGCCTTCCCCAGGCGGCGGATCTCCCGGTCCGCAATCAGCTTACCCCCGGCGATCATGGCGGGGGACATATGCCCTGTACCGCAGAGGACACAGCCGTCCAGAACGCCCGGATACCGAATCAGGTGGGTTCGGGAGAGGAAGGACCCCATGGAGTGCCCGAAGAGAAAGTAGGGCTTGTCCAGGAAGGTCTTGGCCGTGCGGCGGCGCAGGGTCTCGATGTCGTCCACCACATGCTGCCAGCCGTCCTTGTCCCCCAGGTAGACCATGGGACGGCCCTCGATTTGGGACTGTCCGTGGCCCAGGTGGTCGTTGGCTACCACAGCGAAGCCGTGGGCGCACAAAAACCGGGCAAAGGGTTCATAGCGCTTCCCGTACTCTGCCACCCCATGGGCGATCTGCACTACGCCTCGTACTTCCCCGGGTACCGGCGTCCACTGGTTGACATGGATCAGCGTCTTTCCGTCGCTGGAGGGAAAGTAGAATTCAGATACGATCTCCATGATCCGCTCCTCCGTTCCTTCTGTTTTCTTTCACTGAAGCATTATACCATATTTCCCTCAAAAAAGCAAATCCTTATAGACACTGGCCGCCTGCGTTATCATCACGCTGGATTGCAGCTGTATCTTTGCGGATAATTTGAGGTGATCGTCCAGGGCGGCATGGTCACAGTCTTGGGCCCCTCCAGCGAGATCATTGCCACCGGCGGCTCCGTCACCACCGGCGGTCCCGACCCGTCCCTGACGCCGGAGCAGCGGTACGGCTGGGCCTACGACCGGCTGATGGAGGCGTATGGCTGCGCGAGCTGGAACAGACAGCGGGCCCTGCTGCTGACCATCGTCAAAAAACCTGTGGAGGACAAGCAGCTCATGACCGCCGAATACGCCACGCTGAGCGGTGCGGAACTGAGTTGCCAGGCTCAGGACGGTGAGATCAAAGCAGTCGAAGATGGCCGAGACATACAGTTTTCCATCCTTCGCCTTCAGCTTGGTGATGCCGTTGGGCTTGCGTCTCGGATGGTGGACCAGGCCGATTTCTTTCATCACCCGGTAGACCGTCCGCTCACTGGGGATGGCGACGCCCCCGGCTGTTTCAGCAGCAGCGCCTGGTACATCCGCTTTCGCCCATAGGTGTCGTTGCAGACATACTGGAAAAGCATAGAGAAGGCTATCACCATTACCAACAAGGATTGAGCGACAAAGCAAGCATAATCTCCAAAGTGAACAGATACGGGGAACGAAAAAAGCCGTCCATTGGTCTGCCTTAAAATTGGCAGGCTGTGGACGGCCTTTTCGTTGTTTTGAGTGCTGGAGAGTTCGAGCCATGCGTATTCCCCAAAACTCCCAAATCCGGCGAATTTGCATCTCCGATGCGTTATTTTACGCCCCCCTGATTTTTTAAATGCGAGATAATTGTTCTTGATTTCTTTGAATTTTATGATTTTATAGGCAAAAATCCCGCACCGAAGCGCGGGATTTTTGCCTGCATTTTTTCAATGCAAGTTGGTGCCGGTGGCCGGACTCGAACCGGCACGCCATCGCTGGCGGTGGATTTTGAGTCCACTACGTCTACCAATTCCATCACACCGGCAGTTCAAATACTCCCCTAGTATACCGCAGTGCGGTCCGGAATGCAAGTAAAATTTTCGCTGGAGAGGAATTTTTCTTTTTTCCGCCAAGCGTTGACAGGGGCGGCGGTGTGTACTATAATCAAGGCGCTCCGGGAGCTTTGATGTTCCTGACGACAGAGCATCTTATTTTAGAAAGCCATTAGGAGGCGCTTCACGATGCTGAAAGCCGTTATTTTTGACCTGGACGGGACCCTGCTGTATACCATCAAAGACATCACCGCCGCGCTGAACCGGGCGCTGGCGGCCTGCGGCCTGCCCACCCATTCGGTGGAGGCGGTGCAGGGCTTTGTGGGCAACGGCATCCGGGATGCCGTCCGCCGGGCCGTGCCGGAGGGCACGGCGGAGGAGGTGCAGGAGAAGGTGCTGGACCTCTACAAGGAGGACTACCGGGAGCACTGCGCGGAGTCGACAGTCTGCTATCCCGGCGTCCGGGAGCTGGCGGCGGGCCTGGACCGGGCGGGCATCGCCCAGGCAGTGCTCAGCAACAAGACCGAGGCCACTGCCCGGAAGGTGGTCGCGTCCTTTTTCCCTGACGGCCCCTTTGCCCACGTCTTCGGCCGCGTGGGGGACCGTCCGCTGAAGCCGGACCCCGCCGCCGCTGTGCCCGTGCTGGAAGCCCTGGGGTGCTCCCCGTCGGAAGCCGCCTACGTGGGCGACAGCGGGACGGACATGGTCTTCGCCCGGGCGGTGGGGATGCTCCCCGCGGCGGCGCCCTGGGGGTACCGCTCCCGGGAGGAGCTCGCCGCCAGCGGCGCGGTCCTCATGCCCGACGGCCCGGAGGACCTTCTGAAACTCCTTCTGGAGGGAAACCATACCTGGTAACGGCCTGGGGGCTTCAGCCCCCGGGCTTTCGCATCCAAACCGGGCGGGGATGGGCGTCCCGCCGATTTCCTGTCAGCCCCTGCGAAATCCTCTTGCGCAGAAAACCTCCAGATGATATAATGAACCATCCAGCTGCATCCAAAATCAAGACGAAAGGGAGCGAAAGCATGAAAATATTGGTACTGGGCGGCGTGGCGGCAGGAACGAAGGCGGCCGCAAAGCTCTTGCGGGAGGACCGTTCCTGCGAGGTGACGGTGCTGACCAAGGGCAAAGACATCTCCTACGCCGGGTGCGGCCTGCCCTACTACGTAGGCGGCGTCATCGAGGACAAGGCCCAGCTCATCGTCAACACCCCGGAGAAGTACGAGAAGCTCACCGGCGCGAAGGTCCTCACCGAGACCGAGGCCGTGGCGGTCCATCCGGCGGAGCACACCGTGGAGGCCAAGGACCTCAAAACAGGCGAAACTGCCACCTACTCCTACGACAAGCTGGTCATCGCCACCGGGGCTTCCCCCTTCGTGCCGGACGTGCCGGGGCTGAACGTGAAGAACGTCTTCGTCATGCGCACCCCCGACGACGCCATTGCCCTGCGGGAGGCGGTGGAGGCCGGAGGCATCAAGCGGGCCGTGGTGGCCGGAGGCGGCTTCATCGGCCTGGAGGTGGCGGAGAACCTGGCCCTCAAGGGCGTGCGGGTCAGCGTCATCGACTTCGCCCCCCATGTCCTGCCCAGCTTCCTGGACCCCGAGCTCTGCGAGTACGTGGAAAACCGCATGGCCGAGGCCGGCGTCATGCCCATGACGGGCGTCGCCCTGGAGGGCGTGGAGGGCGCGGAGAAGGTGGAGAAGGTCCTCACCAGCAAGCGGGCCATGAAGGCCGACGCCCTGGTCCTGGCCATCGGCATCCGGCCCAACACCGCCTTCCTGGAGGGCTCCGGCATCGAGATGTTCAAGGGCACCATCCTCACCGACGGCCACATGCGCACCAACGCAGAGGACATCTACGCCGCCGGTGACTGCGCCATGGTCACCAACCGGCAGACCGGAAAGCCCGCCTGGTCCCCCATGGGCTCCACGGCCAACATCTCCGCCCGGGTCCTGGCGGAGAATCTGGCGGGAAAGGATGTAACCTATCCCGGCGTCCTGGGCACCGGCGTGGCGAAGCTCCCCGGCGGCATCAACGCGGGCCGCACGGGCCTCACCGAGACCGCCGCACGGGCGGAAGGATACGACGTGGTCACCGCCTCCGCCGCCGTGGACGACAAGGCCCACTACTACCCCGGCGCGGACGTCTTTCTCATCAAGCTCACCGCCGACCGGGCCTCCCGGAAGCTCCTGGGCGTCCAGGTCCTGGGTCCCGGTGCGGTGGACAAGGTGACGGATATCGGCGTCACCGCCATCTCCCTGGGGGCCACGGTGGACCAGCTCCAGGGGCTGGACTTCGCCTACGCGCCCCCCTTCTCCACCGCCATCCACCCCTTTGCCGCCGCCCTGAACGTGCTCTGCAACAAGCTGGACGGCGCGCTGGAGTCCATCACCCCCGCCGAGTACGCCGGGGGCGCCGCAGAGGGCTACGAGGTGGTGGACTGCGGCCGGGTCCCGTTTATCTCCGGGAAGCGCTACATGGGCCTGACCACCATCGACGGCCCCATGGACGGCTTCGGCAGAGAGGACAAAATTCTCCTTGTCTGCAACAAGGGAAAGCAGGCCTACCTGGCCCAGAACCGCCTGAAATTCTACGGCTACTCCAACACCAAGGTCCTGGAGGGCGGCGCGGCGTTCACGGAGTTTGAGTAAGGCGTTCCTTTCGATCCAGATTGACCATATACAAAACCATTCAGAAGGAGATAACTATGGCAACTTTGACTGTCAGCGCCGCCGACGAGAAGCGGGTGAAGGCGCTGGGATTCCTCAGCAACAAGGGCACGGACAATTTCTCCGGCCGCATCATCACAGTGAACGGCAAGATCACCGCCGAACAGCACAAGAAGATCGCCGAGGCGGCGGAGAAGTTCGGCAACGGCAATATCACCTTCACCACCCGCCTGACCATCGAGGTCCAGGGCATCCCCTACGAGAAAATCGAGGACTTCCGGGCCTTCCTCCGGGAGGCGGGGCTGGAGACCGGCGGCACCGGCTCTCTGGTGCGCCCTGTGGTGGCCTGCAAGGGCACCACCTGCCAGTACGGCCTGCTGGACTCCTTCGGCCTCAGCGAGGAGATCCACCGCCGCTTCTACGAGGGCTATCACACCGTGCGCCTGCCCCACAAGTTCAAGATCGCCGTGGGCGGCTGTCCCAACAACTGCGTCAAGCCCGACCTCAACGACCTGGGCATCATCGGCCAGTACATCCCCAAGTTTGACGAGGACGAGTGCAACGGGTGCAAGAAGTGCTCCGTGGAGGCCGCCTGCCCCATGGGCGCGGCCAAGCTGGAGGACGGTGTCCTGGCCATCGACAAGGACATCTGCAACAACTGCGGCCGGTGCGTGGGCACCTGCCACTTTGACGCCCTCAGCGAGGGCACCTACGGCTACAAGATCTACATCGGCGGGCGCTGGGGCAAGAAGGTGGCCCAGGGCCGGGCCCTCAGCAAGATCTTCACTGACAAGGAGGAGGCGCTCAGCGTCATTGAGAAGGCCATTCTCCTCTTCCGGGAGCAGGGGCAGACCGGCGAGCGCTTCGCCAAGACCATCGAGCGCCTGGGCTTTGAGAACGTGGAAAAGCAGCTCCTGGACAACGGCCTCCTGGAGCGCAGGCAGGCCATCCTGGACGCCCAGCTCCACCTCACCGGCGGGGCCACCTGCTGAGCAGAGGGACGGCCATGAAACAGATCACCGACTTCCCCTCTGTCCCGCTCGCCCTGCTCCCCACGCCCCTCTACAAGCTGGAGAACCTGAGCCGGGAGACGGGCAAAAACATCTATATCAAGCGGGATGACATGACCGGCGCGGCCCTGGGGGGCAACAAGGTCCGCAAGCTGGAGTTCCTTCTCGCCGACGCCAGAGCCAAGGGCGCGGACGTGGTCCTCACCGCCGGGGGGCCCCAGTCCAACCACGCCATGCTCACCGCCGCCTGCGCCGCGAAGCTGGGCATGAGCGCCATATTGGTGCTGAAGAAGCGGGGCGTCCTCTCCGGCGGGAACCTGATTTTGGACGAAATCTTCGGCGCGGAGGTCCGTTTCGTGGATACGGACTCCTATGACGGCGTGTACGCCGAGATGGAGCGCATCATGGCGGACCTCCGCGCCCAGGGACACACCCCTTACTTCATCCCCGTGGGCGGCTCCGTGCCCCTGGGGTGCCTGGGGTACGTCAACTGCGCCAAGGAGATCGCCAATCAGGCCGAAGACCTGGGCGTGGACTTTGACATCATCGTCAGCGCCACCGGCTCCGGCGGCACCTACGCGGGGCTGACCCTGGGGGCGAAGCTCTTCCTCCCCGGTACGGCCTCCGTGGGCATCGGCGTCTGCGACGACCCCTTCGAGGCCATCTCCCTGGACCTCATGGAGGGCACCGCCGCCCTTCTGGAGGCGGACGTCCCCGTGGACCCGGCGGACATCCGCATCCACTACCACATCGGCCCCGGCTACGCCATCCCCAGTCCCGAGGGCACCGCCGCCGTCAAGCGCCTTGCCCGCACCGAGGGCATTCTGGTGGACCCCGTGTATACCGGCAAGGCCCTGGCAGGGTTCTTCCAGCTTCTGGAGGAGGACAGCGCCTTCCGGGACGCCGAAAACATCCTCTTCCTCCACACCGGCGGCGCGGGAGCGCTCTTCGCGGTGTGAGGCCCCAGGCGCTCTGAAAATTTTTCTTGCAGGAGAACCCCTCTCTTCTCTTTACGACTATACCGGTGAAGGCCGGCCCAGCGCCGGCGCTACTGATAAAGGAGTTGTCATCATGAAGAGAAGGATCATCATTGCATCTGCCCTGTGTCTGCTCCTGGCGGGCTGCGGCGGAAAAGAAGCGGAAGAAGCTGCGCCTGCGGGACTTCAGCTCCCCGCAGAGACCACTGTCCTGACCGTCCCGCCTGAGCCCGAAGCGCCGCCCGCTCCGGCGGAGGCGGAGGAGCGCTTCTCCGACCGGTATACCGGCACCTGGCGGGATGCGGAGGATGGCGCGTCCGGCGGGCAGTGCGCCATGACCATTGCCTGTGAAGACGGCGTCCACTACACCATCGGCATCACCTGGGCGGAGGACCGCTGGGCATATACCGGCACCTATGACGAGGACTGGGAGGGCATCGACTACATTGGCACCCGGTACGTCCAGGAGGAGGCCGCTCTGGAGGAGGCCACGGGCCTTGTCTACCTGGACGGGGACGGTACGCTCCTCTGGGAGGACACCTTTGAGCACCGGGGCGATGGCCTCAAATTCCAGCGTGAAAACTGAACCAGGAGAGGGCCCGTCCGCCGGAGCAGTTCCGGCAGACGGGCCCTTTCCATCCAAAGAAAAAACAGATTCAGGAGTTATCTTTACTGATAGGCCTGCGGACCAGGAGGCGGCCCAGTGCTTTGGCGTTGAAGGGGATGAGCGGATAGAGGTACCCCTTGCCGAGGATGGGCTTGGTGGTCAGGAGCATCAAAAACAGCCCCACAACGCCCAAGATCAGCCCCCAGAGGTCCAGGAGCGCCACCAAAATGAGCAGGACCATGCGGGTAAGCTTGAGGGCGTAGCCCAGCTCGAAGCTGGGCTGGGCGAAGTTGGCGATGGCCACAAAGGCCATATAGACCAGCACCTCCGGCACCATCCACCGGGCCTGAACGGCGAAATCCCCCAAAATCAGGGCACCCAGCATACTGAAGGAGTTGCTCAGGGCGTCCGGGGTGTTGAGGGAGGCGAGCTTGAGTAGGTCCACCACAAAGTCCAGCAGAAGGAGCTGGATGAGGAGCGGCACGCTCCCCGGCTCCTCAGGGACGATGAAGGCCAGCGCCTCCGGCACCCGGGAGGCGTCCTTCACCAGCAGGTACCACACCGGCGTGATAAAGAGGGCCAAAAAGATCACGATCATCCGCAGATAGCGGAGATAGGTGCCCACCAGAGGCGGAAAATAGTAGTCGTTGGCCTCCTCCATAAAGTTGAAGAGGCAGGTGGGCATGAGCATGACAGAGGGCGAATTGTCCACCAGGAGCACGATGTCCCCTTCCATGATGCAGGCAGTGGCGGTGTCGGGCCGCTCGGTGTAGCGGACCTTGGGGAAGGGATTGTACCACTGGGGCTTGACGATGGACTCGGCCACGCTCTCCTGACTCATGGAGATGGAGCCCACGTCAATGCGCTCCAGCTTGGCGCGGAGCTCGGCCAGGTCCTTTTTGTCCACCTGGTTCTCCATATACGCCAGGACCACGTCGGTCTGACTGCGGCCGCCCACCTGGTGGTGCTCCAGGGTCAGCTGGGGGTCCCGGATACGGCGGCGGAGGAGGGCGGTGTTCTGGACCATGGTCTCGGTGAACCCGTCGTGACTGCCCCGGAGGACCTTGCCGTCCGAGGGCTCCTCCACGCTCCGGCCGGGGAACTTCTTCGCGTCGATCATGGCGCAGGAGCCAAAGCCCTCCAGCAGGAGGATGGTCTTTCCGATAAACGCGCCGGCGAGGATCTTATCGACGTTGTTCTCACAGTCCACCTCGCAGAAGGTGACGCACCGGTCGATGAACTCCTGCATATTTTGGGCCCCCTCCCCCAGAGCCGCGCCCTGCCCGAGGAGGAAGGAGGTGATGCGCTCGATGACGCCGTCGTCGCCGTAGCCGTCGATGACGTAGAGACGGCCCTTCCACTGGCCGATGTAGAGGTCCCGGCTGATGACGTCGTAGTTGCGGCCCACGCCCAGGAGGGTGTCGAGGACCTTCTGATTTTCCGCCAAAGAGGTGGTGAGCTGTTCCATAGCAGTTCCTCCGCAGATCGTAGTTTGAGGTAGTATCTGCGAAAGAAGCGGTTTTATCCGCAAAACGGCGGCAAAAAACGGGCCCTAGACCAGCGCCTCTCCTCCCGCCTGCCGGATGGCCTCCAATGCGAGGACAAGGGTGGGGTCCACCGCCGGGTAGACCATGTGGTAGAGGGCGAAGGCTAAGGGCAGCTCCGTACAGCCCAAAACCAGCGTCTCCGCGCCTCGGTCCAGGAGATCCTCCATAGCCCGGCGGGCTTCGGAGATGTCGAAGTGCATGTTCCCCGCCTTCACGCCCCGGTAGACCATATCCATCATGGCCTGCTGTCCCGGGGCGTCCGGGGTCAGCAGGCCGATGCCCGTCCCGGCGAAGGCCTCCTGATAGGCCCCGGTCCGGACGGTGCCGTCCGTGGCCAAAAGCCCCGCGCATTTGACCCCCATCCGGCCCAGGTCCCGGGCCGTAAGCCGCAGCATGTGCAAAACCGGGATGTCTACCGCGCCCTGTACCGCGCCGTAGAAGTTGTGGGCCGTGTTGCAGGGGATCACCAAAAGGCCCGCGCCCATCCGCTCCAGCAGGCGGGCGCTTTTCACCATCTCCGGCGCGGGGTCCCCGCCGCCGTGGAGCAGGGCCTCCGTCCGGTCCGGGATGGCGGTGTTGTTGTCGATGAGCACCCGCAGGTGTTCCTGGTCCGTCTCCGCCCTGGTGTGCAGTACGATCTTGCGGAAGATGTCCACCGTGGCGAGGGGACCCATCCCGCCGATCACGCCGATCGCTTTCTTCTCCATGGCAAGTCCTCCTTTTTAGGCTGAGGTCTGTGGACAGTGTACCACTGGAGGAGAATAATTGCAACAGAATTTCCAAAAAATATAGTGGTTACTTTAGAGCCAGGGTAAAAAGTGACGATAGATACCGGTTCAAACTGTCTAACCCTGTAGTTGAGCATGCGTATTGCCGCAAAGAGATGAATCATGAATACGAGGTGTACGACGTCTACTTCAACGCAATCCCTATTGGAACGACTCTTACAATTTATAACCCCGATGGAACCATCTGCGAGAATGTTTGGGTCCAGCCTGATGGAACTTTTGATTACTCAAGGCTGGAGATGCCCCATACGTTCAGCGGCGGCGCCTCCGCACCACCTTCCCCCCTAACGGCACCTGCACCCGCGGGCAGATCGCTGCGTTCCTCTACCGCGCCTTCGCCAAGCAGGCCGCACCCGGCCCGGTCCCCTTTCGCAAAAAAATGGCTGTGCCGCTTTTTTGACCCGCAGAGCCGCCCTGGCCCCCGTGTCAGGGCGGCTCGCTCCATCTCCGGCACCTTTTTCCCTATTCAAGCAACTTCCTGTTACAAAATTAACAATATATTCCTCGAATTCCGCAAAAAATTTTACAAAAATTTAAAAATCTGCTGGACAGCGGGGGCGGAAGCGTGTATGATAGACTCCGTAATGGAACGGGCCAGCGGCCCAATGATAAAATCGAGGTGAAGGATATGGCACAAGCTTTCTTCGGCGGCATACACCCCAACGACCACAAAGCCGCCACCAACAAGAAGCCGACCGAGACGCTCCCGCCCCCGGCCCAAGTGGTGATCCCCATGTCCCTGCACATCGGCGCCCCCTGTACGCCCTGCGTGGCGGTGGGGGACCATGTGCGGGTGGGCCAGCCGGTGGGGGAGGCTTCGGCGTTCGTCTCCGCCCCTGTCCACGCCAGTGTCTCCGGCACGGTGAAGGCGGTGGAGCCCCGCATCCACTTCAGCGGCGTTCCGGTGATGAGCGTGGTGATCGAAAACGACTTCAACGACACCCCCTATGACCGCACCCCCCCCAGGGACCCGGACCACCTCACGGCGGAGCAGATCTGCGAGATCGTCAAAAACGCCGGCATCGTGGGCATGGGCGGGGCGACGTTCCCCACCCATGTGAAGATCAGCTCCGGCCTGGGGAAGGTGGACACGGTCATCGTCAACGCCTCCGAGTGCGAGGCCTACATCACCAGCGACCACCGCTTCCTCCTGGAGCACCCGGACGACGTCATCGGCGGCATGAAGGTCCTGGCCCGCCTCTTCGGCGTGGACCGGGTCCACATCGCCATTGAGGACAACAAGGCCAACGCCGCCGAGATGCTCAAGCTGAAGATCGAGAGCGAGCGGGCCCCGGTGGTGGTGGATATCCTCCGCACCCGGTACCCCCAGGGCGCGGAGAAACAGCTCTGCCAGTCCATCACCGGGCGGCAGGTGCCCCCCGGGGCCCTGCCCGCGGCCATCGGCTGCGCGGTGTTCAACGTGTTCACCACCGCCGCCATCTACCGGGCGCTCTATTACGGCGAGCCGGTGACCCACCGGATCGTCACCGTCTCCGGCTCCGGCGTGGTGGAGCCGAAGAACTTCTACTGCCCCATCGGCACCCCCATCCAGGACCTGCTGGACGCCTGCGGCGGCGTGAAGAAGAGCACCTTCAAAATCATTGTGGGCGGACCCATGATGGGCCACGCCCAGCACGACATGGCCGCCCCCGTGGGCAAGGGCACCAACGGCGTCCTGGCCTTCTGCGAGAACGAGGAGCGCAACATCCCCGAGCCCGCCTGCATCCGCTGCGGCAAGTGCGTGAGCGTGTGCCCCATGCACCTCCAGCCGGTGTTCCTCTACCAGTACGAGCAGGCGGGGATGCTGGCGGAGCTGGAGCAGAACAACATCCTCGACTGTATCGAGTGCGGCTCCTGCGCCTACATCTGCCCGGGGCGGCTCCATCTGGTCCAGGCCTTCCGGGCCGGGAAACAGCGCATCAACAACGCAAAGGCCGCCGCGAAAGCCGCCGCTGAGAAAGCGGCCAAGAAGGAACAGGAGGCCGCGGCCGCGAAAAAGGAGGGGAAAGCGTGAACTACAAAGAATTGAACCTGATCGGTTCCTCCTCCCCCCACATCCGCACCAAGGTGGGCGCGGGCCACATCATGGGGGAGGTCATCATCGCCCTGCTTCCGGCGCTGGGCTTCGCCATCTACAACTTCGGTCCCCGGGCCCTGGTGAACACCCTGGTGTCCATGCTGGGCTGCTGCGCCTTTGAGTGGGCCTACCGGGCGCTGCTGAAAAAGAGCAATACCGTCTTCGACTTCAGCGCCGCCCTCACCGGGATGCTCATCGCCTTTGTCTGCCCGGTGACCATCCCCTACTGGATTCTGTTAGCGGGCGACTTCTTCGCCATCGTCATCGTCAAACAGCTCTTCGGCGGCGTGGGCAAGAACTTCCTCAACCCCGCCCTGGCCGCCCGGGCCTTCATGCTCTCCTGGGCCGGTGAGATGTCCACCTGGGTGGCTCCCCGGACCCAGACCGCCCTCTTCGGCGCGGTGGACGCGGTGACCTACCCCACCCCCATGGCCTATCTCCACGAGAACAACCTGGAGGGCCTCATGAATACATACAGCCTGCCGGACATGCTGGTGGGCTTCATAGGCGGCTCCATCGGGGAGGTCAGCGCCCTCCTGCTGATCCTGGGCGGCGCGTGGCTCATCTTCCGGCGTATCATCACCTGGCACATCCCGGTCAGCTACATCGGCACCGTGGCGGTTCTGACCTTCCTCTTCCCCCGGGGCAACGACCCGCTGACCTGGATGCTCTACAACGTGCTGGGCGGCGGCCTGATCCTGGGCGCGCTCTTCATGGCTACCGATTACGTCACCTCCCCCGTCAGCCACACGGGCCATGTGATCTTCGGTATCGGGTGCGGCCTCATCACCGTCTTTATCCGCTACTTCGGCGGGTACAGCGAGGGCGTGTGCTACGCCATTTTGATGATGAACCTCACCGTATGGATCATTGACAAGAACATCCATCCCCACCGCTTCGGCGTCCCCAAGGCGCAGAAAGCTCCTAAGAAGGAGGCGGAAGGCAAATGAGCAAGGATAACAACAAGAGCACCAAGACCAAGGCCCCCAAGGAGCAGTCCAAGGCCCCCCAGGCCGCGGCTCCCAAGGTCTCCCTGGACCCGGCCTACATCGGGCGCATCACCGGCACGCTTCTGGCCATCTGCGCGGCGGTGGCGCTGCTGCTGGGGATCGTCAACTACATCACCAAGCCCATCATCGACGAGGCGCAGGCGGCGAAGAACGCCGCCGCCATGGCGCAAGTGCTCCAGGCGGACGAGTACGTCCCCCTGGAGGGGGAACTGCCCGAGCATGTGACAGCCCTCTACAGCGCGGTCAGCGGCGGAGAGACCATCGGCTGGGCGGTGCAGACTACGGCCAACGGCTCCCAGGGCCCCATCACCATGGTGGTGGGCGTGGACACCGCCGGGGCTGTTACCGGCGTCTCCGTCATCAAGCACAGCGAGACGCCCAACATCGGCACCAAGGTGGTCGCGGATCAGAACGTGCTGGACCGCTTTGTGGGCCTGACCCATGAAAACGGCGAGGTCACCATCAACACCGGCTCCAACAGTGTTGACGGCGTCTCCGGCGCAACCTACAGCTCCCGGGGCGTGGCCGCCGGGGTCAACGCGGCGCTGAGCGCCGTGGCCGGACTGTCTTAAAGGAGGGGGAAGGATATGGATTTCGGCAAACAACTGAAAGAGGGTCTTATCACCCAAAACCCGGTGCTGGTGCAGCTTCTGGGCATGTGCTCCACTCTGGCCATCACCACCACCGTCTCCAACGGCATCGGAATGGGCCTCTCGGTGACGGCCATCCTCATCTGCTCCAACGTGGTCATCTCCCTGCTGCGGAAGGTGATCCCGTCCCAGGTGCGTATCGCGGCCTACATCGTGGTCATCGCGGGCTTTGTGACCATCGTGGACCTCCTGCTCCAGGCCTTTGCCCAGGACATCGCGGAGAGTCTGGGCGTGTTCATCCCCCTGATCGTGGTCAACTGCATCATCCTGGCCCGGGCGGAGTCCTTCGCGTCCAAGAACAAGATTTTGCCCGCGGCGGTGGACGGCCTCTGCCAGGGCATCGGCTACACGCTGGTACTGGTGGTCATGAGCGCTATCCGGGAGCTGGTGGGCACCGGGGCCATCGGGGCGACGCAGTTCTTCCCCGCCGAGTACAGCGTGATGATGCTGACACTGCCGGTGGGCGGCTTCCTCACCCTGGGCTTCCTCATCGCCCTGATGCAGTGGGCCCAGAACAAGGCCGGTAAAGGAGGGAAATAAGGCATGTCGTTTACAACGCTCTTTGACATCGCCCTGGGGGCGATCCTCATCAACAACTTCATCCTGGTCCAATTTCTGGGCATCTGCCCCTTCATGGGCGTGTCCAAGAAGATGGACACCGCCGTGGGCATGGGGTTTGCGGTCATTTTCGTCATGGGCCTCGCAAGCGCCCTGTGCTACCCGGTGAACCTGCTCTTGCAGGCGCTGGACCTGAAGTACATGCAGACCGTGGCGTTCATCCTGGTCATCGCGTCCCTGGTGCAGTTCGTGGAGATGTTCCTGAAGAAGGCGGTCCCCTCCCTGTACGAGGCCCTGGGCGTGTACCTGCCCCTCATCACCACCAACTGCGCGGTGCTGGGCGTGGTGCTGCTGAACGTCCAGGAGAACTACAACTTCATCGAGTCCGTGGTCTACGGCCTCACCGGCGGCGCGGGCTTCCTGCTGGCCATCGTGCTCTTCGCCAGCATCCGGGAGCGGCTGGAGTTCTCCGACCCGCCCAAGGCCTTCAAGGGCTTCCCCATCGCCCTGGTGACGGCGGGCCTCATGGCCCTGTGCTTCATGGGCTTCTCGGGGCTCCAGATCCCCTGGTAAGCGGCGCAGTGCGCCAGTTTGCGGGTCCAGGGGCTCAGCCCCTGGCAGGGTGCAGGGACAGCGTCCCTGCCGGGTCCAGGGCAGAGCCCTGGTGGGCTTGGGCGAAGCCCAACACTCATTCGTACAAAGCCCCAAATTAGGAGGAGATAAAAGTGAACATATTCTATGCTGTGCTCGCCCTGGGCGCGCTGAGCGGGGCCTTCGGCCTGCTGCTGGCGGTGGCGTCCAAGGTGTTCGAGGTAAAGACCGACCCCCGGCTGGAGCTGATCCAGGACTGCCTGCCCGGGGCCAACTGCGGCGGCTGCGGCTTTGCCGGGTGCGCGGCCTGCGCGTCGGCCATCCTGGAGGGGAAGGCCCCTGTCAACGCCTGTCCCAGCTGCTCCGGGCTCCAGACCTCCCGCATTGCCGCCGTGATGGGCGTCAAGGTGGAGGCGGCGGAGCGCCGGGTGGCCTTTGTGCGCTGCTCCGGCGGCACCCGGGCGGGCCACAAGTTCGACCGCTACGTAGGCCTGGAGGACTGCGTGGCCGCCATGAAGATCTCCGGCAACGGCACCCTGGACTGCTCCTTCGGCTGTCTGGGCCGGGGGACCTGCGTGACGGCCTGCAAGTTCGACGCCATCCACATCAACCAGTACGGCGTGGCCGAGGTGGACCGGGAGAAGTGTACCTGCTGTATGCAGTGCGCCGCCGTCTGTCCCCGGAAGGTCATCGTCAGTATGCCGTATAACATCGACATCGTAGTGCCCTGCGCCAACAAGGAGACCGGCGCCGCCGCCAAGAGCCACTGCGGCATCAGCTGCATCGGCTGTCATCTGTGCGAGAAGAACTGCCCCTCCGGCGCTATCACGGTGAAGAAGAATGTGGCGGTCATCGACTATGACAAGTGTACCTCCTGCGGTACCTGCGTCACCAAGTGCCCCCGTAAGCTGATCACCAACATCCACGCAGACGGCCGGGTCGCGCCTGTGGTGGTGCAGCAGTGACCTGCGGTCTCCTTTTCTTCTTTGTGTACAAAGAAGAAAAGGAGCAAAAGAAGAAAAACTTTTTGTCCGCAAAGCTCCGCTTTGCTCCTGAGTCATCCCGGGGGCGCGGAGATTTGCGGACTTTTTTGCGAATTCCCCCTTGCTTTGTTGCAAAGCGGCTGGTATACTGGTGTCCGTAAAGGAGAGTAAGTGCTATGAAAAACGAGATCGAACAAGGCCGTCAAGGGGTGCCGGAGCGGATCAAGGACCGCTACCCTCAGATGAGCCGGACCCAGCGGCGGATCGCGGATTACATCCTGGACCATACCGACGAGGTGTGCTTTCAGTCCCTCAAGGAGGTCTCCACCTCCGCGTCCACCACGGAGACCACGATGCTGAAGTTCTGCGCCCTCATCGGCTACGAGGGGTTCACCCACTTCAAGCGGGAGCTCCAGGTCTACGTCAAACAGCGCATGAGCCCCAGCGAGACTCTGGGGACCAATCTCCGCATGGTCCGGGGGGACCCCCAGCTCTACCACCGCCTCATCGCCGCCGAGACCCGGTCCCTGGACCTGACGTACGCCGCCATCTCCCCGGAGAATATGGAGGCTTTCGTCTCCGCCCTGGGGGACGCCCGGCGCATCTACGTGGTGGGCCACCATATCTCCGAGCTGGTGGGCCGCTACCTCACCAGCCGCCTCCAGCAGATCGGCCTGGATGCCAGCATGATGGAGATCGAGGACTTCTACTCCGTGGAGCAGACCGTGGTCCTGGCGGAGGAGGACGACCTCTTCGTGGTCATCGCCTTCCCCCACTATTTCTACATGACCCAGGCCCTGGTGGACTACCTGGGCAAGGCCGGCCGGCGGATGGTCTGCATCACGGACCGCTACTCCGCCCCCATCGCCGCCCGCGCGGCGGCGGTGCTGGTGTGCAACTCGGACCATGAGCTCTTCTATAACTCCATCACCGCGGCGGCCTCTCTGGTCAATGTGGTGGCCTCCCTGCTGGTGATGCGGGATACGGAGCGCTTCGAGGCCCACCGCCGCAAGAGCGAGGAATTTCGAATGCTCTTCCGGGAGGGCGCCAACGGCGACAAGGACTGGGACACCCCGCCGTGACCGGAACGGTGCGGCAGACAGCAGGAAGCCCGGCGGCTCACAGACCGCCGGGCTTCCTGCGCCCTTTTCAGGGCACGAACTTTTCAAAAATCACCGTCACGCCGTCCGCCTCCAGGCGCTCCATGGCTCCCCGGTCCCGGATGGTCCAGCCCACCTCGTGGACGCGGAAGAGCCTCCGCATCAGGCGCAGGCTGGGGCAGGAGCGGTCGTGGTAGTCGTAGGCGATGAAGTCAGGCCGGGTGAAGGAGGTGGTCAGAAGGTATGTCATGGCCACCCGCTGGAACCAGCCCAGACTCTCCTCGCTCATGAAATTGGCGCTGAGCTGTCCCCGGACCACCTCCGGGTAGTGCGCCCGCAGGTGCCGGATCACCCCGGGCTGGAAGGACTCGATGCAGTACGTCCCGTTCCAGCCCTTCAGCTCCGCCATGACCGCGTCGGTAAGGGCGGCGGCGTTGCCCTTCACGGACTTCAGCTCGATGACCAGAGGCGTCCCGCCCTCGAAGACCTCCAGCACGTCCCGCAGGAGAGGGATGTGCTCCTGCGTGTCATAGAGGGGGTAGCCCGCGAGGTCCTCCGCACGCAGGTCCTCGATGACGGCCTCCCTGCCGCAGACCCGCTTGAGACTGCTGTCGTGGACCACGGCCAGCTTGCCGTCGGCCATGAGGTGGACGTCCAGCTCCGCGCCGAAGCCCTTCTCTGCGGCCAGGCGGAACGCGGCCAGGGAGTTCTCCGGCCTCCCCTGGTCCTTGTCGTGGAGCCCCCGGTGGGCGTAGCGGACGCCGTCCAGCTTCTCCCAGCCCGGGTAATTGCTCCTGGGGATGAGCAGCGCGAGATACACCAGAAACAGGACCAGCACCAGGCCCAGGATCATCAGAAAAACGGTCATATGTTCCCTCCAAATCTTTTTCTCCCATCGGGGCCTGCGCCCCTACTGCTTCCCTTTGATCTGATGCCGGAGCTGACGGAGCTCCCGGCCCCGGCGGTTGTTCTGCTCGATGATCTGGGCGATGCGGCCCTCGGCGGCCTCCACCTCCGCCTGGAAGTCCCGGGCGGAGACCCGCACCGCCCCGTGGCCCAGGATGATGAGCTGTTCCAGGTTGTCGGAGGTAGCCACCCGCACCCGGTGCTCCCGGGCGATCTGGTAAGTGGCCCGCTCGATGTAGGCGTCGGCGGTCTCGGCCTCCTTGGTGTAGACCACGTGGATATTCCGGTAGTGCTCCACACTGCCGGGGTTCCCCTTGACCTTATACGCGTCGAAGACCAATATCACCACGCATTTTTTGAACCCCTGGTAGTTGCACAGCAGGTCCATCAGCAGATGCCGGGCCCCCTCCAGGCTGGACTGGGCCATCTTCTTGAGCGCGTCCCAGGCGAAGATGATGTTGTACCCGTCCACCAGCAGGTACTCCGGCCCCTGGTTCCGGGCCGGGACGGTGCGCACGGCGGGGCTCTCCGGCGGGGGCTTGGGCGGGGAGCGGAAGGCCTCCCCCGGGTCCGGGCCCCGGCGCTTCACCTGCCCGTAGGTCCGCTCGAAGATGGCCTGGAGCTGCTTGTCCTCCTCCCGGGAGACGGCGGGCGGCGCGGCCCTTCGGACCGGGGGCCCCTGGGGCTGGATGGGGGGCGGGGGCTCCGCCTCCTCCTGGACCTCCAGGTCCACGCCGCTGGAGGCGTGGGCGTAATCCGGCACCTGGTCCCACTTCACCGTGAAGCCCGCGCCGTGGGCGCAGAAGACAGAGTCCGGGGTGTTGTCCAGGTCCCGCTCCGGGTCGTAGGCCAGACGCTCGATGACCGCCTCCGCGTCGTGGCAGGGCTCGTAGCCCCCCAGGGAACAGCTCAGCCGCCCCCGGCCCCGGGTGTAGGCGGCTACGGTCTGCCAATAGGCCCCCATCTCCGACACCGGGGCGCTCCCGGTGAGGAGGGCGGTGTCCCCCAGGGTCTCCGGCGTCTCAAAGCGGCCCCCCATCTGCTGGACGTCGCTCATGGCCCGGCCCAGGTTCTCCGCCGGGAGCTCCAGGCGGAAGTCGTACCAGGGCTCCAGCAGGACGCTCCGGGCCGTCATGAGCCCCTGCCGCACCGCCCGGTAGGTGGCCTGCCGGAAGTCGCCGCCCTCGGTGTGCTTGACGCTGAAGCGCCCAGCGGTGAGGGAGATCTTCATGTCCGTGATGGGGCTCCCGGTGAGGACCCCCAGGTGGAGCTTTTCCGCCAAGTGGGTGAGGATGAGCCGCTGCCAGTGCCCCGGCAGGCCGTCCTCCGGACAGAGGGTGGCGAAGCGCAGGCCGCTCCCCGGCTCTCCGGGCTCCAGCAGGAGGTGGACCTCCGCGTAGTGGCGCAGCGGCTCATAGTGGCCCACCCCCTCCGCCGGGGCGGCGATGGTCTCCCGGTAGACGATGCCCCCGGGGCCGAAGTCCACCTCCATCCCGAAGCGGGAGGCGATGAGGGCGCGCAGGACCTCCAGCTGGACCTGTCCCATGAGCTGGAGATGGATCTCCTGGAGGCGCTCGTTCCAGAGGATGTGGAGCTGGGGGTCCTCCTCCGCCAGGAGCTGGAGCTTGTCCAGCGCCGTGTGGGGGTCCATAAGGGGCCTGCCCTCGCCGTCCTCCGGCAGGAGGAGGCGGTAGCGGAGCACCGGCTCCAGGTCCGGCGGGGCGGAGGAGGCCTCGGTCCCCAGCCCCTGTCCGGGGAAGGTGCGATTGAGGCCCGTGACGGCGCAGACGGCCCCCGCCGGGGCCTCCTCCACCGCTCGGAACTTACTGCCGGAGTAGATGCGGATCTGCTCCACCTTCTCCTCCCAGCGGCCCTCCCCCTCCCCGCCGGAGAGGAGGGCCTTCACCCGCAGAGCGCCGCCAGTGACCTTCAGATGGGTCAGACGGGTCCCCTTTCCCGGATCGCGGCTGATCTTGAAGACCTTGGCGGCGAACTCCGGCGGGTACACCGGCCTGGGGCCCCAGCGGGCCAGGCCCTGCAACAGGGCCTCCACCCCCTCCAGCTTCAGCGCCGAGCCGAAATAGCAGGGGAACACCTCCCGCCGGGACACCAGGCCCGCGAGAGTGCTGTCGGAGAGGGCCCCGGTGTCCAGGTACTCGGTAAGAGCCTCCTCGCTGGCGGTGGCGGCGTCCTCGAAGAGGGAATCCGCGCCGAAGTCTAAACAGTTCCCGCTCAGGCGGCTCTGGAGGCCGGAGAGCAGGGCGTCACGGTCCGTGCCCGCCAGGTCCATCTTGTTGATGAAGAGGAACACCGGCACCCGGTGCCGCTCCAGCAGGCGCCAGAGGGTCAGGGTGTGGGCCTGGACGCCGTCCGTCCCGCTGACCACCACCACAGCGCAGTCCAGGACCTGCAGGGTCCGCTCCATCTCCGCGGAGAAGTCCACATGGCCCGGGGTGTCCAGGAGGGTCACCTCCACGTCCCCCGCCGGGTCCTCCAGAGGGAACACCGCCTGCTTGGAGAAGATGGTGATCCCCCTCTCCCGCTCCAGCTCCTCCGTGTCCAGAAAGGCGTCCCGGTGGTCCACCCGCCCCAGCCTCCGGATACTGCCGGTGGTGTACAGCAGGGCCTCCGAGAGGGTGGTCTTCCCCGCGTCCACATGGGCCAGCACGCCCAGCACTAATTTCTTCATCGCCCTTCCCCTTCGCTTTGGTTGTCTCACCAGTATAACAGATTTTCGGGCAATGCAAAAGGGGGTTTTCACGAAAATCGCGGAAATCCATTCAGGACCGCCTCCGGGGCTTTTGACAAGGCATCCCTTTTGTGCTATACTGCCACCGAAAGAAGGGATACTATGCAAAACCTCCTGCTCCACATCTGCTGTGCGCCGTGCAGCGTCCACTGTGTGGAAAGCCTTCGGGACGAGGGCATCGAGCCCGCCGGATTCTGGTATAACCCCAACATCCACCCCTATCAGGAGTACAAGGCCCGGCGGGACACCTTGGTGGACTACGCCGCCGCCATCGGCCTGGACCTGACGGTCCGGGAGGAGTACGGCCTGCGGGGCTTCGTCCAGGCGGTGGCGGGGGACATCGAGCACCGGTGCGCCCACTGCTACACCTCCCGCCTGGAGGAGACCGCCCGCTTCGCCGCGGAACACGGCTTCACCCACTTCTCCACCACCCTCCTGGTCAGCCCCTACCAGGACCACGAGGGCATCTGCCGGGCGGCTGAGGCGCTCTCTGCACGCTATGGCGTGGGGTTCCTCTACCGGGATTTCCGCCCCGGCTTCCGGCAGGGGCAGGCCAAGGCCCGGGAGCTGGGCCTCTATATGCAGAAGTACTGCGGCTGTGTCTTCTCCGAGGAGGACCGGTACGCCAAGCAGATCCAGCGGGACCGGGAACGGTTCGCCCAGGGACAAATTTGAAAACGTCCGGCGGTGCAAAAATTGAATCGCGCCCCGTCAAGAGGACAGAGAAAAAATATAAAGATTTTTAAGGAATGGGTGACAGCGGAAGCTGCTGCCCATTCTTTAGAGGGGATGAAAGTTCTGTACCTTCCGCCCTACAGTCCCGATCTGAATCCCATTGAGAAGATGTGGTCCAAGATGAAGACCCTCCTTCGTGGATGGAAGGTCCGAAGTCTGAACCTGCTCCCTGACGCGGTTCGTATGGCACTCGATTCTGTTTCGCAGTTGGATTGCCGGCATTGGTTTGTCGCTTCTGCTTATTGTCAGTTTTTTGAGGATTGCTATAGATGCCTGTAGGATTCTGCTTCCGGGCACGCTTCGCCGGACGCTGGCAGCTCA
>CAJUOA010000041.1 GCA_910587785.1 uncultured Oscillospiraceae bacterium
TTGTCCGTACAAAAAGTCACCGGGGACGGGGGCGAGGAGCCCCGGGCCTTCGACGAAGATGGCAGATATTCGGAAGAAAGGACCGCTAACGAGAAAAACCTCAAAGAAAGGACCCCTATGGAATCAATCATCAAACTCCTGGCCCAAGAACTGGACCAAACCGAAGACCACGTAAAAAACGTCATCACCCTCCTGGACGAGGGCAACACCATTCCCTTCATCGCCCGTTACCGTAAAGAACTCCACGGCTCCATGGACGACACCGCCCTGCGAACCCTGGAGGAGCGCCTGCAATACCTGCGCAATTTAGAGAAACGCCGCGAGGAAGTAAAAACCGCCATCGACGCCCAGGACAAACTCACGGCGGAGCTCTCCGCCGCCATCGACGCCGCGGTGACCCTCGCCGAGGTGGAGGACCTCTACCGCCCCTATAAGCAAAAGCGCCGCACCCGCGCCACCGCCGCCCGTGAAAAGGGCCTCGAGCCCCTCGCCGCCCTCCTCTTCGCCCAGTCCCCGGACTGCCCCGCCCCCCTCGAGGCCGCCGCCGGATACATCGACCCGGAAAAGGGCGTGGAGACCGCCGAAGACGCCCTGCAAGGTGCCAGCGACATCATCGCCGAGGACATCTCCGACGATGCCGCCGTCCGCAAGACCCTCCGGGAATTCATGCTCCGCCAGAGCGTCCTGGAGACCTCCGCCGCCAAGGACGAGGACAGCGTCTACCGCCTCTACTACGACTTCCACCAGAATGTCGGAAAAGTCCAGGGCCACCAGGTACTCGCCATCAATCGCGGGGAGCGCGAGGAATTCCTGAAAGTCAGCGTCGCCACCGACCGGGATGCCGCCCTGGTCCTCCTCCGCCGCGCCGTGGTGCGCCCCGGCTCCAAGGCCATGGATTTCGTCAAGTCCGCCGCCGAAGACGCCTACGACCGCCTCCTCTACCCCTCCCTGGAGCGCGAGATTCGCAGCACCCTCACCGACGAGGCCAGCGAGGGCGCGATCCACAACTTCGCCCTGAACCTCCGCCCCCTCCTCATGCAGCCCCCGGTGAAGGGACACGTCACCATGGGCCTGGACCCCGGCTACCGCATGGGCTGTAAAGTCGCAGTGGTAGACGGCACCGGCAAGGTCCTGGACACCACCGTCGTCTACCCCACCCACGGCGAACGCCAAAAAGCCGCCTGCATCAAAGAGCTCCTCGCCCTCATCCGCCGCCACGGCGTCACCCACATCGCCATCGGCAACGGCACCGCCTCCCGGGAGACCGAACAGATGACCGTGGAGCTCATCCGGGAGGCCGGCGGCGGCGTCAGCTACATGATCGTCAGCGAGGCCGGGGCCTCCGTCTACTCCGCCTCCAAATTAGCGGCGGAGGAATTCCCTGAGTACGACGTGAACCTGCGCTCCGCCGTCTCCATCGCCCGCCGCCTCCAGGACCCCTTGGCCGAGCTGGTGAAGATCGACCCCAAGGCCATCGGCGTCGGCCAATACCAGCACGACATGCCCCCAAAGCGCCTGGACGAGGCCCTGGGCGGCGTCGTGGAGGACTGCGTCAACTCCGTCGGCGTAGACGTAAACACCGCCTCCCCATCGCTCCTCCAGCGAGTGGCCGGGCTTAACGCCGCCACGGCAAAAAACGTAGTAAAATATCGGGAGGAGAACGGCATGTTCACCTCCCGGAAGCAGATATTGAAGGTCCCCAAGCTGGGACCAAAGGCCTTCGAGCAGTGCGCTGGTTTCCTCCGGGTCCCGGAGAGCAAGACCGCCCTGGACAACACCGCCGTCCACCCGGAGAGCTACGCCGCCGCGGAAAAGCTCCTCGCCCTCACCGGCCACGCCATGGCCGACGTGACCGCAGGCAGGCTGGGCGACCTGGACGCCCGCATCCGCGATGCCGGGGCGGAGGCTTTGGCGGAACAGTGCGGCGTAGGCGTCCCCACCCTGCTGGACGTGGCCAAGGAGCTCCAAAAGCCGGGCCGCGACCCCCGTGACGAGCTCCCGCCCCCCATCCTCCGCACCGACGTGCTGGACCTGAAGGACCTCAAGCCCGGCATGGTCCTCACCGGCACGGTGCGCAACGTCATCGACTTCGGCGTCTTCGTGGACATCGGCGTCCACCAGGACGGCCTGGTCCACATCTCCCAGATCTGCGACAAGTACCTCAAGCACCCCTCCGAGGCCGTGAGCGTGGGGGACATCGTCAAAGTGGTGGTCCTGGAGGTGGACGAGAAGAAAAAGCGCATCTCCCTCTCCATGCGGCAGGCCCATTAAGTGCAGGCGTCCTCCAGGGCGTCCCGCAGCCGCTTTGCCAATTCCCGCATGGCGCGGGCATCCACCTTGCAGACCTCCCGGTCATAGGTATAGAGCCCGTTGGTCTCCCCCTCCACGTCGCTGAGCTGGGTGTAGACGCACCCGCTCAGGCCGTTGGGGATGGAGGGGAGCACCATGTCCCGGTAGAGCGCCTGGATACGCTCCATCAGAGCTTCTTCTGTGTCTGCCGTGCCGTAGCCGTAATTCTTCCGATCCGCCGTATGCCCCGCGATCCGCCGGGAGAAGCCCCCGCACTCGCTGATGAGGAGCACCTGCCCGGCCCGGGGCGGCGGCAGGACCTGGGTGCGGAAATAGAGGTGCTCGCTCTGTATGTCGCTCTCCCGTTGGGCGAACCAGCCGGAGGTGCTGACATAAAACCTCGACGGGTCCTCCGCCTTGCAGGCCCGGAAGATACGGTCGGAATCGTACTGCCCCCAGCCCTCGTTGAAGATGGTGCAGCCCACGATACAGGGGTGGTTGTAGAGATGCCTCTGAGTCCCAAGGCAGTGGGCCTCGAAAAATGTTCTGCGCGCCGGACTGCCGGGGAGGCGGTCCGGCCGCTTTTTCGTGAGCACATTGGGGATGGCTGTGTCCAGAAGCCAGTTGTAGCCGCCAGAGTTCACCATATCCTGGAGAACCAGCATTCCAAGGCGGTCACAGGCGTAGTAGAACGCCTCCGGCTCGATCTTCACATGCTTGCGCAGGGTGTTGAAGCCCAGCTCCTTCATGCGCAGGATGTCCCGCTCGTACGCCTCCGGGGCGCTGGGGAGGAAGAGCCCGTCCGGGAAATATCCCTGGTCCAGCACGGCGTGGAGAAAGACGGGCCTGCCGTTGAGACAGATGCGCAGCCGCCCGCCCCGCTCCTCCCGGGTGACGGTGCGCAGGGCAAAATAGCTCTCCACCCGGTCGGTCTCCGTGGTGACGGTGAAGCGGTAGAGATACGGGTCCTCCGGCGACCAGAGCCGGGGGGCGGGGATGTCGATGCGCAGGCTTTTCTCTTTGGAGCGGACCGTCACTGTACGGCCATTTCCCAGAGGAATGTCCACCGTGTACTCCACCCCGCCGCAGTCCGTCTCCAGGGTCACTCCGGCGAGGTCCGGCGTCATGCGCAGGGACGCTACCGCGCCCCGCTCCGGCACCGCCTCCAGCCACACCGCCTGCCAGATGCCGGACACCGGCGTGTACCACATGCCGTGGGGCCGCTTGTGCTGTTTGCCGTAGGGATACTTATGGGAGAGAGTGTCCGTGGCCGTCACAGTCAGGCGGTTTTCGCCCTTGCGGAGGGCGCTGGTGATGTCCGCGGAGAAGGGCAGGTAGCCCCCCTCGTGGCGGACCGCCGGGACGCCGTTCAGCCAGACCTCCGCCGCCTGGTCTACGGCCCCGAAGTGGACCAGGAGCCGGTGCTTCGGGGGAAGGAAGTCCTCCGGCAGAGTGAAATGTGTCTCGTAGTGCAGGACATCCCCCACACGGCCGGAATACCCGGACAGCGCCGACTGGGGCGGCCAGGGGACCCGGATGGGACGGCCCTCCAGGGTCCAGCCGTCCGAGAGGGGAAGAAACGACGCCCGCTGCAGCTGCGGGCGGGGGCAGCAGGCCTCCCAGTTCATACGCCGGGCCTCCCGGCCTTCCAGTACTGGGCCCGGAAACCGTAAGTGCCGTCAAACAGATACTGGTCAACGGTCATGCCGTTTTTCCCGCACAGCGCGGCAAACCGCTCCTTGGGCTCCTCCTTGTCCAGGGACTGGTAGTAGAAACCGCCTCCGGGCTTAACGAAGGAAAACGCCTTCTTCAAAATGTTCTCATAGAGGCCGCTCTCCAAACGGGTGGACCCCACCATGGTCACGATGTCGAACCGCTCCGCCAGGTCCAGGCCCATCACGTCCGAGCAGAGAATTTCCACGGAGTTGGGATTTCCCTCGTTCTCCAGGCCCTCTCGCAGCTGACGGCAGGAAACCTCGTCGACATCAATGCTGGTCAGACTGCCGCCCCGGAGCTGGTAGGAGAGGTACCGGTCCCAGTATCCCGCGCCGATGCCGATGTTGCAGATGCGGACATATTCCGGGAGGGGGAAGTGTTCCTCGAAAAATCTGGCAAACATATACTCCAGGTATTTGTTTTGCACCGACAGGTTCCATGGCCCGGCCTCGGGGCCCCAGCACGCGCCGTAAGCCCGCAATAAAAATGCCTGCTCCATAGCGGGACCTCCTTCTTCTTGATGGTCCAAAGTATACCAGAAGCACAGATAAAAGGCAAGGGCGAGTATTGCAAAGGGAAGGACAGGGCGCGGCCCTGTCCTTCCCTTTTTCACAAGACCGCTCCGCCGCCCCAGACCTGGGCCCTGGTGAGCGCAAGGATGGTCTCGGTGGGGACCCCTGCGATCTCACTGCCGAAGATGTCCAGCAGTCCCCCGCCGTCCAGCATGGAGGCGAGCCGGGACTTTGCAAGCCCGGACGCGGCCCAGTCGGAGGCCTGGAGCTGCCGCTGAATCTGCCCCTCCACCAGGAGCTTCATAAATTCGGCGTGGCGGGCCATGCGGAGGTCCCACCAGCTCAGTTCGCCGTCGGTTCCGCTCCGGGAGAAGGTGAGCCCGCCGCCTCCGCTGGAGGAGCAGGCGTTGCAGATGTTCCCGTCCTCGCCGATGGCCACCGCCTGGGACATATCCCAGGTGCTCCCGGGCAGGATGGCCTCGTTGCGGGCGGCGTCGAAGGCGAACCAGGTGTCGATCTTCGCAAAGATCTCCTGGGCGTAGGCCGGGTCCCGCTCCATGCGCTCCTGCACCTTGGGATGGATGACCACGGCCTTGCTCCCGGGCGGGACCCGGCCCAGGGCGTGGATCTCCTTGGGCGCGGTGAACCGGCCGTCAATGGAGCCGTAGAAGGGGTTGGAGCCGGTGGGCTGCCAGTTCTCCAGGGTCTTCTTGGCCTCGTCTCCGTCCTGGTAGAGGAGATAGTGGGGGTAGTCGTTCCGGGTGCGCCAATAGCCGCTGCTGGCGTCAAAGACGTGGTAGTGGATGTTGGGGTACTTGGTTTTCAGCATGGCCTCCAGGGAGGGGGCCTCCGCCGCCTGAACGGCCCCCGCCTGCCGCTGGCCTGCGGCCCGTGCCGCCATGTCCAGGAAGCCGATGCCCTGCCTGCCCGCCGGCACAGCGCCGCGGGGCCTGGCGAGGGCGTTGTATGGGGCCGCTCCATAACCAGGATGGATTGTATTGCTCAAAATTTGTCACCCTTTCCTTACAAATCGCAGATCACGGATGTTGAACGTAGCTCTTTCCAGCGCCGCTGCGGTCTGCTCCAGATACAGCCGCTGCTGTTCCGCTTGTTTCTCGGCCTTCTCCCGGTTGATCCGGTTGACCTCGGCCACGCGCTCGGGGCTGTCCCCGCCGCCGCAGATGTAGGTGACCGTGCCGTCCTCGTGGATCACCACGCCGCAGGGCTCGAAGGTCAGCCCGACGGAGGCCGCCCAGGCCGTGCCCTTTGGGATCACATCGGTGAAAAAATAGGATATTTTCTGCTCATAGCAGGCCGCTTTTTGGGGGTCGGACACCATTTCCTCAAAGATATTCGGCGCGATCACGATGTCGTTTCCCCTCATGCGCTTCCCGGCGGCCTCCAGACTCGCCCGGTCCTTTCCGACGCTCTGGACCGTTACAGGGCCGAACCGCTTTTCCAGATATTTTTTGTAGGCGTCTGCCTTGCTGGCCCGCGCCGCCATGTCCCCAAAACTGGTGGACTGTATGCCCGTTGGCTTTGCCCCGCTGGTTTTTGCGGGGACGCCGAATGTCCTCGGCCCATAGCTGGGCAGAATGGTACCGCTCATAAACTGCTCCTCTCCTGTAATAGAACTGCTGCGGAAAATTCCTGCCGGCCGGCCCTCAGCTCCAATTCTCCCGTATACTTCTCCGCCTCCCGGCGCACGCTGGCGAGGCCGATGCCGTGCATGGGGGCGTCCTCCTGCTTCGTGGTGACTGGCAGGCCGTCCGGTCCGAAGACCACCTCTCCCGGGGAGGAATTTTTCACCTCAATGAGAAAAAATCTTCCTTTTCGCGTCCCCGTCAGCGTGATATAGCGCTCCCCCTGGACCTTCTCGCAGGCCTCCAGCGCGTTTTGCAGCAGGTTCTGGAGGATGATCCCCACGTCAAAGGCGTCGTAGGCCTCCGGGTCCGGGTAGTGGAAGTCCACCTGGAGGCGGATGCCCAGCCCGGCGCTCCGCCGCCGGACGCCGCCCACGATCACATCCGTGACCGGGTTGCCCGTCTGGAGCTCCAGGGCGAAGCCGCTGATACTCCCGTCCATCCGGGCGATGTAGTCCTCCAGGCAGGCGTACTCGCCGCTCCGGACCAGCCCCTGGATGTTGGTCAGATGCCCCCGCATCTCGTGCTTCATCTCGCGGACGCGGGCATAGAACTGTTCCGCCTCGCGAATGCGCGAGCGGATGGCCTGGGCCTGCTGGTACGCCGCGCAGAGGGCGGCCTGCTCCTCCAGCAGGGCCGCCATGCCCTGCTGGAAGACGATGGTCAGATACGCCCCTCCGCAGAACAGCAGCGCCAGCACCGGCACCACCGCCAAAAACGCCGGATGCCGCTCGTAGAGCTGGAGCAGGACGCCGTCCTTGAACTCGATCAGCAGCCGGGAGATCACCTGCCCGAACAGCACGCCCGCCGTGGGCACCAGGGCGAGATAGCACAGCTCCCGCCGGTGGAGGGAGAGCCTCCGCTTCTGGAGCTGACGCCGGAGGGCGTACAGCATCGCGGCGAAGAGGGCGGCGTGGGACAGCAGGAACAGCGTCACCAGGGCGGCGGCGCGGAGAAAGACCGCCTCCAGGGGCTCCACAGGGAGGGGCAGGGACCGCTCCAGGACGAAGTACAGGCTCTCCACCATCAGGCCGCTGGAGATGCGGGCGTTGAAATAGAGGAGCGTCAGGAGGAGCACCCAGGGGCGCTCCAGGTTGAGCGCTTTCGATACCGCCAACAGCATCCCCGTCAGGAGCAGGCCAGAGGCCCCCTGGGGAAGCGCTGTGTGATTGCAAACCAGCTCCAAAACGAGGTAGGCGGAGAAGAGGAGGAGCAGTTTGCCCGCCCTGCGCCCCCGGGGGAGGAAGGGACGGAAAAAGGCCGTGAGCAGACCGGCGTACAGCAGTTCCGCGGCAATGGCGAACGCCTGGTTGAACATCCGGAATCCTGCCTCGCTCATTGTCCGTCCCCCCTTTTCAGAAAGCGGAGGTGGGCCTTTACGAAGTCCTGGTACTTGTACTTGGAGATCAGGAGCTTCTCCCCGCTGGTCAGCCGCAGTTCGGTCCTGCTGTACCCCTCCACGCAGGCGAGGTTCACGAGATACCCCTTGTGGACGCGGCAGAACCGGTCCCCCAGCTCCGCCTCCAGATCCCGAAGCTTTGCGTAGCAGGAGAACTCCCCGTCCTTCAGGTGCAGCACCACCTTGTGGTCACTGCTCTCAATGTAGCAGATGCGCTCCAGCGGCACGGTCCGGCTGATCCCCGCCGACCGGAGGGTCAGGGCCCGGAGGGGCGTCTCCCGGGCGGCTTCGATCTGTCCGGCCGCCCGGGCAAAGACCTGGGCGAACTTCTCCTCATCCACCGGCTTGAGCAGGTACTGGAACGCCCCCACGTCAAAGGCGTCGAACACATACCGCTCGTAGCCGGTGACGAAGACGATGACCGGCTGGGAGGCGGAAAGGTCCTCCCGTATCCTCCGGGCCAAGGCCATCCCGTCCGGCCCAGAGGCGTCCAGGGCGATGTCCAGAAAGAGCAGGTCAAAATCCCGGCGGTCCGCGAGGAACGCTCCGGCGGAGGCGTACGCCGTGATCTCGCAGGGGCGGTCCTGCGCCCGGATCAGGGAGGCGAGGCCGGCGCGGGTCCGGGGTTCGTCGTCGCAGATGGCTATTTTTAACATATCGCTGTCCCCCTGTCTGTTTATTCGTTCAAATAGCCGTCCGGGTAAGAGCCTCCGGCGTGACTGGACGGATCGGGCCCGTGACTGGACGGCGCGGGTGATCTTTATAGTACACCTTTTTCGGGAAATGTGCTATACTGTCTCCAGGCTGTTTGGGCAGGGAGGGATATGCCCTGCATCATCACGAGGAGGAGTTATGACGAACAAAACATTGGACTTTGTTTGCGACGGGATGGAAAATGGGGGGAGATTCCCGGTGGAGCATACCGGACGCGGGCGGGACGCCTCGCCGGGATTTTCCATCCGGAATCTATCGCCTGAGGCCAAAACATTGGCAGTCACCCTGGAGGACCTGTCGCACCCGGTCAAAAATTTTACCCACTGGGTCATTTGGAACATCCCCGCCGGCGGACAGATCAGGGGCGGCATCCCCGCAGGAAAGCGCGTCCCGGAGCTGGGCGGGGCCTGTCAGGGCATCGGATACGGCTTTCACCGGTACGCCGGACCGAAGCCGCCTAAAGGGAAAACGCATACTTACCGCTTTACCGTGTACGCACTGGACTGTGAAATGCGGTTGAGCCCCCGCTCCCTCAAAAGCGCTTTCCTGAGGGGCGCCAAGGGCCATATCCTTCAAACAGGCAGCATCACGGCGGATTTTGAATAACAGACATCTTGCACACAAAATCCTCTCCATATGTCTTGCGTTCCGGGGCGGGATATGGTAGTGTAAAGGGTGAGGTGAATGCAATGAGCTACGACCACGAAGAATTTGATTATCTATGCGCTCTGTTCGACGCCTCCAGGGACGCTCTGCGCCTCCACTCCGGCTGGGAGGACATCGCCGAGGAGTTCAACGAGCTGGGGGCAGCCGTGCGGCAGAGCGATTTCTCCACACAGATCCTGGAGCGGATCAAGCAGGCCATCATCAACAGCTTCTGGATGGACCTGGACCCCAACGACGAGGTCTGCCGGGGGATCATGGAGCTGCGGGGCAGGGCGCTCTTGCGCACCGTGGCCCTCTTGAAAAAGAGCGGGGAGGCCCCGTGAGCAGAAAAAGAACTGACCGCCGCATGGTATGGATCTGCGGCGGTCAGTTTGTGTGTCAAAAAAGCGGCTGCACCGCTTTTTTGAGAAAGGGTCCGGTGCGGCCCGCAAAGCGCTTTCCGCCTTCGGAAAAATTCCCGCGGAGGGCTTTGGGGACAAGTTCGGCCCCCCTGGAGCGCAGGAGCTCCAGGGGGGCCGGATGTGTGTCTCGTTGACAAAAAAGATGCACCCCGTAATGCTTGCGGCACAACGCTTTCCTGCCTGCAAAGCATAAATTTTCTATCAACTGGACAGGTGGACACCAAGCCCGCCTTTTTTATTATTATAACGGCAGACAGCTTCTTTGTAAAGCGAATTTTTGAAAAGAGTTAGGAAAATCTGAAAACGGAAAGAAGGGGCCAGGAATTGACAATTTCAATTCCTGGCCCCTTCTTTCCGCTCACAGTTTCAGCCGGATAATCTGCTCATACAGCAGAACATATTTTTCCCGTATAACCCGATCTGTGTGGTAGTGCCCGAAGAAGTGGTATCTAAACTGGCATCGCTGGCTTACTTCCTCCAGAAAATCGGTCAGGGCATCGGCTTTATAAAATCCGCCGCTCAGTTCATCCTGCACCGAGGTGGGACAGCAGTGGGTGATGATGTAGTCCACTTCCCAGCCTACTCTGTCCAGAGCGGCCCTGGCGGTCTGGTATTCCTCCTCGCTGGGCAGTTCCGCTTTCCACCAGGAAAGGTGGTTCACCCGGTACAGCGCCCCACTGGCGTCCAGTCTCCGGTATTTCCTCTTAAACTGCGGATCGTCCGGTTCCAGGATGCCGCCGCTGATGTCATGGCTGCTGGCCCCGCCCATCGTAAAGAATGTTTTTCCTTGGATGCTGTAGACCTGCCCCCGCATCAGGTGGATCACCGAGGGGCGGATCTTCTGTACTTGACCGCCGCACCATTCCTCTACCGGGTACTCGGCCAGCAGATCATAGTTTTCGTGATTGCCGGAGACGAACAGGGTGGTAAACGGTTTCTTCTCCAACCAGTCCAGCCAGTACCTCTCATTGGCGCTGCCGTCCCAGATGCCTCCGAAGTCTCCCGTAATGATAACACAGTCCTCTTTGGTCAGCTCGGCCCGCTCATAGAAGATGTCTTTTTTGAAACGGGTGAAATCACCATGTGTATCGCCTGTTATGAAGATTGCCATAATGTCCTCGCTTTCCATTCCTATCTTAGCACAGATGCTGTTCGATTTCTACATCCGTATCCCTGATCTTGACCTGGATGGTGCCGGCGTCTACTACGGTGACCTGTTCCACAAACCTGCGGGTGAGGGTGTTATCGTACTCCGTAAAGCACATGGGCTGCTGATCCAGCCATTCCTCCATTTCCCGCTGCCTGGACGCTTGGATTGCCCTCTGTTCCTCGTCCTGCTGGCAGGCAGTGATCTGGTCCAGAACGCTCTGTCTCTCGTCCGCCAGCGCCTGGAGCTGTGTGTTTAGCTCCTCGCTGCCCATGTCCTCCAGAATCTGATCCAGCAGGCGCGCCTGCTCTACCGTCAGGGCCTCCAGCCTCCGCCGCAGCTCTGGGAGACTTACACCGCCACCCTCACTGCCGCTTTGGGCCAGCTCAGCCAGTTCCAGCACATCAGCCTTGATTTCGGCCCGGATAGCTCCGTACTCGTTCAGTGCGGCAACGATGGCCCTGTGGAGCCTGTCCTCGTCCAGTGTGGGGGAGTTGTGGCAGTATTGCGTACCGAACTCCAGCCGTGAGACGCACCGCCAGACGATTCGCTTCTTCCCGTTTCTGGCCCAGGTGCATCGCTTGTAGGGCGTTCCGCACTCCCCGCAGATCAGCAGTTCACTGAGGGCGTACTTGGCGGAATATTTACCCTGTTCGGTTTTCCCGGTTTTCTGCATCACCTTACGCTTGCTGGCCCGGCGGGCCATCTCCTCTTTCACCCGGTAGTAGATTTCTCTGGGGATGATGGCGGGGTGGTGGTCCTTGGTGTAGTACATAGGCAGCTCACCGTTGTTTTTCACGACCTTTTTATTGCCGATGGGGCCGGTGGTGTAGGTTTTCTGACGCAGGCCGTCCCCGATGTACTTCTCGCTGGTCAGGATATTCTGGATCACCTGCCGCGACCAACCCTGGATGCCCTCCGCCGTGGGGATGTTCTTCTCTACCAGTTCCCTCTGGATATCCCCCAGGCTGTGGCCCTCCAGGTAGCGGGTGTAGATCAACCGCACCGTTTCGGCCTCCTCCGAATCGATCTCCGGCTTGCCGTCCGGCCCTTTGCGATACCCCAGCGTCCTGCTGTACTGGAAGGGGACATTGCCCTCTTTCATGCTCTGACGTACCCCAGGGATGATGTTCAGGCTCATGGACTCGCTTTCTGCCTGAGAGAAGCTGCTGAACAGGGTGATGAGGAACTCGCTGGACTCCGTCAGAGTATTGATGTTTTCTTTTTCAAAGATCACAGCGATGCCTCTGGCCTTGAGTTCCCGGATAACTTTGAGGCAGTCCACTGTATTCCGGGCGAACCGGGAGGCGGATTTGGTGAGGATCATGTCGATGCGGCCCCGTTTGCAGGCGGCGATCATCCGGTTGAACTCCGCCCGCTTCTTCAGGCTGGTGCCGGTGATGCCCTCATCCGCAAACACGCCAGCCATCTCCCAATCGGGATTCTCCTCGATTTTCTGGGTGTAGTAGTTCATCTGGGCAGCGTAGCTGTTGAGCTGCTCCTCGCTGTCGGTGGATACCCGGCAGTAGGCGGCCACTCGCTGCTTTCCGCTCCTGCGTGGGCCACTGGGCCTGATTGCGGGCCGCGTGGCGGGGATGACGCGCACCCTACGTTCCAGTGTTTCCTGTGGCATAACGATCTCCTTTCCAGCCTATTTGAAGTGTACAGTCACGGTATTTTCACCTGTGATGGTAATATGAGAAACCGCCTGACCGAAGGACTTAAAGTCCACCTCGGCTGGGCGGTTGAAGATTTCAGATTTAGTTGGGGCGGGGCAGCAGTCATACCGGGCGGAGACTCCCTGTAAAATCAGGGATACAACATCCTCCGGCTTGTCGGGATGTTCCAGCCCCCGATTGATGGCGTTGGTCAGGCGGACGGTGTCCGCAGAAGGGATGTAGGCTTCTTCGGTAGGGGCGTCATGCTCTGCCATCTGGCGGGATACCTCGTTCATCAGGTCGGCATCGGGAAGTGTGACCAGCATCTTGCAGTGTTCACACCGCAGGTACAGTGTATCCCGCCGCTGACTCTTTCCGCCCACTCCCAGCAGCCGTCCGCCGCAGGTTCCGCACCGCAGGTATTCCTTGAGCCGTTGGGCGGGACGGTTCTCGGCCTTGGTATAATTGGAAGTCTTTTCCTGAATGATACGCTGAATAGTATCGAAATCATCCTGTTCTATGATGGCCGGATACCCGTCCGCTCCGGTGTAGCGGGGATTCTCCAGCAGACGCTTTACCTTGTGCTTGTTCCAGAGGGGAGCCTCCGCACTGAACGGGACGGCGTCATGGTTGAGGATGTCGCTGATCTTCTGATAGGACAGGCCGTTGAGGTACAGCGTGGCGATCTGCCGGACGGCCTCCGCTTCCTGGGGGATGACGGCCAGTTCGCCGTATTGAATTTGATAGCCGTATAAAATCTTTCGATTGCTCATCTGCCTACCTCCCGGAGCTGCTCTGTCAGCTCAATCCCACCGTAGAGACGGAACCGGATGCGCGTTACAGACTCCACTATGATTTTTTCCACCAAGTCTGCGAACAGGGTTTCATCGAAGCGTTCCAGCCGTTCCGGGCCGCTGTGGATGAGGTTCGCCGTCTGGCGCAGGGTGTCTATGACCGCCTCGATGTCCTCGTTTTTCAGCAGGCGGCGGCGTTCTCTCCGCAACTCCGCCAGCTTGGCCTCAATGTCCATCAGCTTGGCGGAGCAGATGGCGGCGTCCAACAGGCCCTTGCTCTGGAGGGTGGTAACCTTGTAGCTTTGCTCAGAGGCGGCGGCGATGGCCTTGTTGATTTCTAGCATAGCGGGGTTTCCTCTTTGCAGAGCATTGTTCAGCTCCTGAAGCTGCGTGAGGGCGGGCGTTATGATGATTCCCTCATGGAGCCTGAGCTTGTTGTACACCCGCATAAAAGCGGCGTAGATTTCACTCTCCGGTATCCGGCCTACAGGGCAGTCCGCCGCTCTGTCATCATGTTTCCGACAGGCCCAGGATATATATCCTTTTTTTGTCGTGCGCCTGATAAAAGGCGTTCCGCATTTTCCACAGACGATTTTCAACGTCAGCGGATAGGTTGCTTTGGGAGCATAGTTTCGCTGCGCCCTCCGCAGGCGCAGATCACGCGCTTTCTCAAACATCTCTTTTGTGATGATAGCTGGGTGGGTATGTTCCGTGTAGTATTGATCCACTTCTCCCTGATTCCGTTTTTCTACATACGGAAATTCGGATGTGAATGTTTTCTGGCAGAGGGAATCCCCCACATATTTTTCATTCGTTAACAGGTACAGGACGGTGGTCTCCTGCCAGTAGGGCCTGCCGTCTGTTGTTCGGAAACCCTTTTGTGTCATTTGTTCTGCGATCCATGCCAGACTACGTCCGCCCAGGTAGGCGTTGAAGATCCATCGCACCTGCTCCGCTTCCGCTGGAACGATCTCCAAATTTTTGCCGTCTATCAGTCGGTATCCAAACGGCGCTTTGCAGGTGATGAACTCGCCGCTCTCCATCCGCCGCTTGTAGCTGAGACGCTGGTTCTGGGAGGTGGAGATGGACTCCTGCTGGGCCAGTGCGCCAGAGACGCTCACCATCAGTTCGGTGGTGAGCGTCTCCGTGTTGATATTTTCTTTTTCGAAGTAGACCGTCACGCCCAGGGACATCAACTCCCGCAGGACGGCAAGGCAGTCCTTTGTATTCCGGGCGAAGCGGGAAACGGACTTCACCAGCACTTTGTCGATCCTGCCCTTCCGGCAATCGGAGAGCATACGGTTGAAGTCCTCCCGCTTGTCCATCCGAGTGCCGGTCAGGCCCTCGTCCGCATAGATGTCCACCAGCTCCCAGCCCTCATGATTGCCGATTTCCGCAGTGTATTTGCGGATCTGCGCGGCGTAGGAATGAAGCTGGTCAGAGGAATCGGAGCTGACCCGGCAGTATGCCGCCACCCGTAGGGTATCGGGCTTGCTCTCGCTGGGCGGAATGATGATTACATTGCTGCTCATCTGGTGCGGCCTCCTTTCCTCTGGGTAGAGACAACACTACCACACCTCGGCTGGAATAGCTATCACTATTCCCAAACAGTCGCTGGGCGATACCGCTCCAGCGCCAGCCCTTTGGCGGTACACAATTCCTCCGCAGACAGCAAGCCAGCCTCTGCGGCCCGTTCCAGCAGCCGTGTCACCAAAATGTACCGCATTTCGTTTTTCACATCAACCATGCGGACACCTCCCGGAAGTAATCATCCGCTTTGACTCTGCGGATGAACCGCTCTACCTCCCGCAGACTGCCGGTCACCGGCATCTCCGGTAGGGCAGTCAGCACATCCTTGCGGTAGCGTTGGCCCTTGGCGGCGCGCTCGTCCAGGATGGCAATGACGCAGGTATCTGTTTCGGTGCGGATAGCCCGCCCAAAGCCCTGCTTCAGCTTGATCTGCATCTCCGGTACTGCTACAGCCCGGATGAACGATTTTAAGCCTGGGTACTTTTCCCGCTCTTTTTCCTTCAAAGCGTCCGGAACGGCGAAAGGCAGTCGAGGGATGATCAGCAGGGACACGCAGTCACCAGGGAAGTCGAAGCCTTCCCATGCGGCCCCGGTGGCAAGAAGGACGCTTCCCGGCTGGCCCTTGAACTGCTCCATGGTATGTACCGCGTTCCGGCCCATGGTGAACAGCGGATAGGACGTCTGCCCCTTCAACCGCTCCTTTACGGCGGACATAGCGGCATAGGAAGTGAACAGCACCAGGGCGTGGCCCTGGGCCGCTCTCAGCAGCGTGGCGATTTCCCCGGAAAGCTGATGATAATAATCCGCCGCTTTCTGATGGGGAGGGTGCCGCGGCAGGTACAGCAGGCAGTTCTTCTTGTAATCAAACGGCGAGAGGGAGGCGGATTCCGTCACCCGGCTGTCCGTCAGCAGGCCCGTTTCCTCTTTGAAGCGCCGGAAGTCCTCGCCAACGGCCATCGTGCCGGAGGTGAGGATCACGGGCCGCAACTGCCGCCAGAGCGTCTGGCGGAGCTGGGTGGTCAGGTCGGAGACGGTGGCGCACAGCATTGTGCCGCCCTGCCCATCGTCCATGACGTACAGCACCATCCCATTGTGATCCCTGCGGAACAGGAACACTGTTTTAGTGAGATTCTCCACCTGCCTGCGGGTACCACGTGTCAGCAGGTCTTTGAGCTGGCGGTGGATCACCTTCAGCTTGCGCTCCGGCGCGGCCAGCAGCCCGGCGTAGCTGTTGAACGACTGATTTTCTTCCGTTGGCTTGGATAGCTTCCGCACCAGAGGCGCGGCGGCGTCATGCCACAGCTCCGCCGCCAGCAGGAACCGCTCGGCCCGGAGACTGCGGGAGAGGGCGCGGATGTCCTCCACGCCCAATGTCACGCCAAACATCTGGCGGGCCGCGTCCGGCAGCTTGTGGGCCTCGTCTATGACCAGGGCGCTGGTATCCGGGAGGATGGGCCTGCGCCCGCTGCTCCGGTGGATGGCGTCTGCCAGCAGCAGGTTGTGGTTGCAGATCTGGAAGAGAAAAAGGCCGGTATCACACCGCTCTAAAAAGAGAAGATAACGGCAGCTTTCCCGCTGGCAGTCGCAGGTCTGGGGAACGCAGACGCGCTCCCGGTCATAGCCGCTGAGATGGGCGGCCTCGTCCATGTCCAGCTCGTTCCGCAGCGTGAGCAGGGCGGCTCCGGCTCTCCAGTTCTTCTTGCTGAGATCCAACTGGCCCAGCCGCCGTTCCAGCCGTTCATCGCACACATAGTGGCCCTTGCCCTTGCGGATCACCGCCTGGATGGGCTGGGCAATCATGCCGTCTGCCATTAACAGATTGGACAGAAAGGGCAGGTATTCATCCCGTACCCTCTATCCAAAGGACCAGGAGATCGACATCCTGATCGCCACCGACTGCATCTCCGAGGGCCAGAACCTCCAGGACTGCGACTACTGCATCAACTACGACATCCACTGGAACCCGGTGCGTATCATTCAGCGGTTCGGGCGGATTGACCGTATTGGCAGTCAAAACGCTGTGATCCAGCTTGTGAATTTCTGGCCGGACCTGGATCTCGACGAGTACATCAATCTCAAATCCAGAGTAGAAGCGCGGATGCGAATTTCTGTCATGACCTCTACCGGAGACGATGACCTCATCAACCAGGAGGAAACTGGCGACCTGGAGTACCGCAGGCAGCAGCTCAAACGGCTGCAAAAGGAAGTGGTAGACCTGGAGGACATGAACTCCGGCGTATCCATCATGGACCTGGGGCTGAACGAGTTCCGTATGGACCTGCTGGCCTACCGGAAGGAGCACGGCGACATCGACCACACGCCCTTTGGTATCCATGCGGTGGTAAAAGGCGAACAGCCCGGTGTGATTTTCATCCTGAAAAACGTGAATGAGGACATCAACATTGAGCGCCAGAACCGGCTGCACCCGTTCTACATGGTCTATGTGGGGATGGACGGCGAGGTTATCACCAACCACCTCCAGCCAAAGGATACGCTGGATATCATGCGGCATCTGGCAAGGGGACGAAGCGCGCCGGACAAGGACCTTTGCGGCAGGTTCAACCGGGCGACCAACAACGGCAGGAATATGGGCAAGGTGTCCCGGCTGCTGGAGGACGCCATCCTGTCTATCATTGACGCCAAGGATGAGGGAGACATTGACAGCTTTTTCTCCAGCGGCCAGACCACGTTCCTCTCCGGCGGCGTCTCCGGACTGGACGACTTTGAGCTGATTTGTTTTATGGTGGTGATGTGATATGATCGACTTTCCCGCCGCGACCGCAGTACATAGGAAAATGCCGAAGGAGGCGTTTTATAAGCACCTCCCGCTGACAAAACCGCTGAAGGACAAATTTGTCTCTGATGTGGACCGGATATACGTAGAAAACAGCCTGACCAGAGAAACCTTAAATCTGACCGCCGATTCAGCGGTGGATGAGATACTTTTGGTTTCAATTGCCTTGAAAAAGCAGGAAATTGATGCTAAAATACTGGAGGCCATTGTGAAACAAAACCCGCACAAGCTGGTGTTTCACTTGACGTTTGAGGACAGGGGCCAGCTTGCCCTGTACCATGGAAAGCTCTACCGGACGGCGTGGATGCCGTCGGAGGAGCTGGCGCTGTCGGCTAAGGGGTACTCGCTGGCCGAAATATGGGACGGGCTGATTGAGCAGATCGCCCTGCATGAGGAGCGGGCAGAGGTCCCAGCGGGGCGGTCCATTGACGAGCGACTTGCTTTGCAGGAGCGGATTGTCAAGCTGGAAAAGCTGATTGCAAAAACGGAGGCCGCCGCCTGGAAGGAGCAGCAGCCGAAGAAACGGTTTGAGTTGTACTCCAAATTACAGAAATATCAGAAAGAATTGGAGGAATTGAATGATGGAAGAAAATAATACTGGTACCGTCTATAAAAAGTGCTATGTTGCATTTATAGATATCCTTGGTTTCACAAAATATGTTTCTGAAAATGCCTGTGAAACGATTTTTGGAACTCTCTTGACCTTAAAAATTGAAGCAATTACTGGCCCTAACGGATTGAAAGCTAAATATGGTATTGAAGCGAATGATGTAAAAATTCTTTGTATATCAGATAGCATCATCGTCAGTATCGAAGAAAATGTTCCTCATGCTTTTGAGGCAATCACTGAGATGTGTGCGGTATTTCAAGCTGTATTGTTACTAAATTGCGGTATGCTTATGCGCGGTGGGATTAGTTGCGGAGATTTTTACATGGATGATAGTGGGGATATTGGTGATGGTATTCTTTTTGGTCCAGCATATAACCGCACAGTTGAACTTGAAAAGGGTGCTAGGTATCCGATAATAAAAATCGATGAAAATCTGCGTATAAGCGATAATGCCGTTGTAAATCAGCCTTTCCTTACGCGATCTCCGTATGATGGTACAGTTTTTGTCGATTATATGAGTCTTGCAAAAACGCTCAGCTATTTTAGTCAAAAGATGGAACGTGCTGCTAAAAAAATTGTAGGACAAATAAAAATGTGCAGCTCTGTCAAAGAAAAATATGATTGGACAAAGCGTTACATTATAGATTCTCTTGGTGATGAGTCAATATTTTCTGAAGAAAAAATTGCATCGCTGAATGCAATAACACCTCAGCGGCTAAACCTCTGTGTTGAGTTTTCCGGCGAGGAGGTCAAACATGGACAAACTTAAACTCCACACCCCCGATCTGGCGGAATCCAACTTCCACAAGCTGGCGGCGATGTTCCCCAATGCGGTGACGGAGACGATTAACGACGCTGGGGAAGTCGTCCGCGCCATTGACGCAGACGTACTGCGGCAGGAGATTTCCGCCGAGGTGGTGGAAGGTCCCCAGGAGCGCTACCAGTTCACTTGGCCGGACAAGAAAAAATCGGTGGTGCTGGCCAACGCGCCTATCGCAAAAACATTGCGTCTGGACCGGAGCAAGTCCGTGGGGCGGGACGGTACGCGGGGCGGTATTGACACCGAAAATATCTACATCGAGGGCGATAATCTGGACGCGCTCAAGCTGCTCCAGGAGACCTATCTGGGCAAGGTCAAGATGATCTACATCGACCCGCCGTACAACACGGGGTCTGACTTCATCTATGAGGACGATTTTTCCCAGGGGACCGGGGAATATCTTCCGGACAGCGGGCAGTTTGATGAAGAAGGAAACCGCTTAGTGCAGAACACCGAGAGCAATGGGCGGTTCCATACGGATTGGCTGAATATGCTGTATCCTCGTCTGCGGATTGCGAAGGATTTTTTGACGGAAGATGGGGTTATTTTTATTTCGATTGACGATCATGAAGCATCACAAATGCGAAAGATTTGTGATGAAGTCTTTGGGATACAGAATTTTGTAGCAAATGTTATTTGGCAAAAAGTATTTGCGCCCAAAAATTCGGCCAAGCACTTTTCTGGCAGTCATGAATATGTCTTGTGCTATGCAAAAAATGCAGAAATATGGAGACCAAATTTATTGGACAGGGATGAAGAAGCAAACAATAGGTACAAAAATCCAGACAACGATCCACGAGGGCCGTGGGCATCAGACAATCTAACAGCACGTAATTATTATGGTGCAGGGCAATATGCGGTAAAATGCCCGTCAGGGAGAATTATTGATGGTCCTCCGACTGGAAGATATTGGACTGTTTCTAAAGAAAAATTTGAAGAATTTGACAAAGAGAATCGTATTTGGTGGGGAGAAGACGGCGATAATATGCCACGCTTAAAGCGATTCCTTAGTGATGTACAACAAGGACTTGTTCCGCAGACCCTTTGGCCCTATGAGGATGTCGGCCATACACAGGAGGCAAAAAAAGAGCTTTTGGCAACAATAGATTTTTCAAGATCAGAAGATGTTTTTGATACACCAAAACCAACCCGGCTTATCCAAAGAATGTTGCAGATAGCAACTACGACAAACGAGGGTGATATTATCCTTGATTTCTTTTCTGGCTCTGCGACTACAGCCCATGCTATTATACAATCAAATGCAGAGCAGATAGGAAATCGCCGTTTTATCATGGTGCAAATTGCGGAAAAGACAAAAAGCAAGGATTATTCCACATTGTGCGACATCGGCGAGGAGCGCATCCGCCGGGCCGGAGATAAAATCCGTGCAGAAACCGGCGCGGATATTGACTATGGCTTCCGCGTGTTCCGGGTGGACTCCACCAACATGGAGGACGTCTATTACAATCCGTCAGAGACCGCGCAGGAGATGCTCGCCCAATGGGCTGACAACATCAAGCCCGACCGCACCCCGGAGGATTTGCTGTTCCAGGTCATGTTGGACCTGGGTATCCTGCTGTCCAGCTCCATTGAGGAAACGGTGATTGCCGGGAAGAAGGTGTTTTCCGTGGCGGACGGCTATCTGTTGGCCTGTTTCGATCAGAATGTGACCGAGGAGACCGTCACAGAGATTGCCAGGCGCTGCCCGTTCTATGCCGTCTTCCGGGACAGCTCCATGACCAGCGACAGTGTAGCCACCAACTTTGAGCAGATTTTTGCAACGTATAGCCCCAAGACAGTGAGGAAGGTGCTGTGATGGCAGAAATGAAGTTCAAATTTACCATCCAGCCTTACCAGACCGAGGCCGTGGAGAGCGTGGTGAATATCTTTGCGGGCCAGCCCTTCAATGACCGCTTTACATACCGCCGGGATGTAGACATCAGCCGTATTCAGGAACCAGTGGACAGCGATCCGCTCCTGGGCTTTGCCAACGCCAAGGTGCAGTTGACCGCCCAGCAGCTTCTGGAGAACATCCGCAAAATGCAGGCCCGGAACAACATCAAGCTGTCGGACAAGCTGGCCGGCAGCCTGGGAACCTGCTCCCTGGACGTGGAGATGGAAACCGGCACAGGCAAGACTTACGTTTACATCAAGACCATGTTCGAGCTGAACAAGCGGTACGGCTGGAGCAAGTTTATTGTGGTGGTGCCCAGCATCGCTATCCGGGAGGGAGTTCGCAAGAGCTTCCAAACCATGCAGGAGCACTTCATGGAACACTATGGGAAAAAGGTCCGGTTCTTTGTCTATGACTCCAAAAATCTGGCGGAGATTGATCATTTCAGCCAAAGTGCGGATATCAACGTGATGATTATCAATATCCAGGCGTTCAACGCCCGCGGCAAGGACGCCCGGAAAATTCGTACAGAACTGGATGACTTCGGCTCCCGGCGTCCTATTGATGTGATAAAGGCCAACCGGCCTATCGTGATTCTGGACGAGCCTCAGAAAATGGGCGGAACTGCCACCCAAGAGAGCCTGAAAGAGTTTAACCCCCTATTCTGCCTGAACTATTCCGCTACCCACAAGCAGCACCATAACCTGATCTATGTGCTGGACGCTCTGGACGCTTACAACAAGCGGCTGGTCAAACGCATCGAGGTCAAGGGCTTTGACGTCAAAAACCTGCGCGGGACAGACGGTTATTTATTTCTGGAAAGCATCGTAATTTCCCCCAAAAAGCCGCCTATGGCCCGTCTGGAATTTGAAATTGGCTACGACAAGTCCATCAACCGGGAAACGCGGCTGGCGGGTGTAGATGACGATCTGTTTTCCCTCTCCAAAAACATGGAGCAGTATCGGGGCTTTCGCATTAGTGAGATTGATCCCATCCGTGGAACGGTGTCCTTTACCAATGGCGAGGTAATCCACTCCGGTGAAGTGACAGGCGATGTGTCCGAGGCCGACCTGCGCCGGGTACAGATACGGGAAACCATTCGCTCACACTTTGAGAAGGAGAAGGAACTGTTTGCCCGGGGCGTCAAAACGCTTTCTCTGTTTTTCATTGATGAAGTAGCAAAGTACCGCAAATATGACGGCGATGGCAATGAAACCAACTCCGAGTATGGCGAAATTTTTGAGCAGGAGTACACCGACATTCTGAACGAATACCTGACGCTGTACAACACGCCCTACGAGCAGTATCTCCGCAGCATTGAGGTTTACCAGACCCATGTCGGATACTTCAGCATCGACAAGAAGGGCCGCAAAGTGGACAGCTCTCTCAAACGCGGCAGTGATGAAAGCGACGATATTTCCGCCTATGACCTGATTTTGAAGGACAAGGAGCGGCTGTTGTCGTTTAGTAACCCAGTGCGGTTTATCTTCTCTCACTCTGCCCTGCGGGAGGGGTGGGACAACCCGAATGTGTTTCAGATTTGCACCCTAAAGCACGGCGGCAGTTCCCCCACGCAAAAGCGCCAGGAGGTGGGACGCGGTCTGCGCTTGTGCGTCAATCAAAATGGCGAACGGATGGATGCAGATACCCTCGGTTCCCAGGTACAGCAGGTCAACCAGCTTACGGTCATTGCCTCGGATGGCTATCGAGATTTTGTCGCAGACTTGCAGCGCGGCATCCGTGAGGACCTCTATGATCGGCCTACCAAGGCTACGAAGGAGTATTTTACTGGCAAGACAATCGTTATCAATGGTAGCGATGTAACGGTCACGGAAAAGCAGGCCAGCGATATCTATCGCTATCTTATCAAGAACGACTATATTGACGAGGACGACCATGTTACGGACAAGTACCGTGCCGATCTGGAGAACGGTACGCTTGTACCTGTTCCGGAAAGCTGTGTGGATATTACGGAAGGCGTCCATGTGCTGATCCAAAGCGTCTTTGATGAACATATCTTTGATGATATGTTCCATAACGGCCATGATACCAAGATCCAGGAAAATGCCCTGAATGACAACTTCTACAAGAAAGAATTTCAAACGCTCTGGAATTACATCAACCACAAGTATGCCTACACAGTCGAATTTGACAGCGAAGAGTTAATCCGAAAGGCAATCGCGCATATTGATGATAAAATGTTCGTTGCGAAACTCCAATACACTGTCACAACGGGGGAGCAGGGCCAGGACTGGGATTCTGAACAGTTAAAAGGCGGAACTGGATTTGTGGCAGGACACAGCAAAACATTTACCTTGGAGCGAACGGCGGGCAGTTCTGTCCGGTATGACCTGATTGGAAAAGTTGCGGAAGGAACCAAACTGACCAGGAGATCCGTTGCCAGCATCCTTACCGGAATTAGGCCCCACATCTTTGCTATGTTCAGAAATAATCCAGAGGAATTCATTACAAAAGCGATCCGGCTTATCAACGAGCAGAAAGCTACTATGATTGTAGAGAAGATTTCCTATAATCAAATCGACGGCACATATGACAGTACGATTTTTACGGCAGAAAAGAACAGCGATTTTTCACGGGCCTACCGAGCAAAGAAAAATGTGCAGGATTATGTATTCGCAGACGGCTATGCAAGGGATGGCCGAAGTATTGAGCGAGAATTAGCTGAAAATATGGATCTGGCTGATGAAGTATGTGTATATGCCAAATTACCGCGAGGATTTTCAATTCCGACACCAGTAGGTAGCTACTCCCCCGATTGGGCAGTTGCGTTTTATAGTGGAACCGTGAAACATATCTTTTTCGTCGCCGAAACAAAAGGAACAATGGAGACATTGAATTTGAAACCGATCGAAAAAGCGAAAATTGATTGCGCCAGGAAATTGTTTGAGAGTTTGTCCAACACTGGTATTGTATATGATGTTATTACAAATTATCAAGATTTGCTGAACATTATGGAAAAATAATAAAAAGCAGGGCTACCCAGCTTAGTTTAGTGGGCAGTCCTGCTTTTAGAAATTTACCCTTGACAAAAGTTCTCTGAGGAGATCGGCTCAATGAATATATCGGCTATTTTGAAATACCTGACTGAGCTGCGCGATAACAACAACCGGGAATGGTATCACGCACATAAGGCAGAGTATAAAGCGGCAAATGCGGAATTTGAAGCATTGATCCAGGCGCTTATTTTCAGTATTGGAGAATTTGATCCCAGCGTTCTGCATAATGCCCCGCAGACACTCACGTTCAAACTGAACCGGGACACCCGGTTTAGCCATGACAAGTCCCCGTATAACCCCGCTTTTCGCGCCCACATTTCCTCTATGGGAAAACTGCCCGTCCCGGTCGGGTATTATCTGATGATAAAGCCGGGGGAGCAATCATTTTTGGGCGGGGGCCTGTTTGCGGATATGTTCAAGGATGCGACAACTATGGTACGGGACTACATTTCCGCCAACGGTGAGGAATGGGAGCAAATTGTCAATGCTCCAGACTTCAAAAAGCACTTCACTGTGCATGGGACGGCGCTTAAAAATGTTCCTGCTGGATACGATAGAGAACATCCCCAGGCCGAGTATCTAAAGTTCAAGAGCTGGTATCTGGAATATCCTATCAGGGATGCGGCGCTTGACAATGCGGAACAGTTCCTTGCTTGCGCTACGGAGCTTTTTCGCCTGATGAAGCCGTTTAATGACTATCTGAATAAGGCTCTCGCTGGTTTTCAAATGCCGACACGGTAAGAGGAGCATCAATATGAAAAAATGGCTTGATGAAGAATACGAATTTGAAGTTGAAGTAATTGGCTTTCTGCGCGGCGACCATACGGAGCATTACTGCCGAAACGGGGAAGAAATTGGGGACAAATATACCTGTACCTATGGCTGCCCCGTCAATTCGGAGGGGTATGGTATTTGCTCCAAAGTAATGATGGTGCTTTTCCCAATTATGGAGGCCGTTAGGAGCGGTGGGGATTTGGAGAACATCGGCGGTGATGGGAAGTACAGCAAGGTGGTTGTCTGTCCTGATGGGTGCGTTATGTTCCGGATCACCGCAAAACCCTTGGGCAATCAAAATCCTTTTAGGGGGAAATGCTTCGGCTAAAATCTTGTCCTATCGGCAGCTTCAATAAGATGCAAATTCAATATAGAAAATACCATCTGCCCAACGGGATAATAAAAAAACCGTTGTTTTGGCGGCTGGTATCTCCATGCCCGAACAAAATACAAGGAGCCTTGCGGCGGTTTTGAAACAACGGATTTCAAAACCGCCGTTTTCTATTGACTGATACGGCGGACAATGGAGGTAACGCTGTGTCTTTCTATTTTCTTCGCCCATCTAATTTATCGTCAAAAAAAGCCCGCCCCCACTAAAGGGAAGCCCTAATCAAAACTGCGAAAATTGTAATATCCTGTCGCCCCAGCACGTCCGAATGGCTTCACGCCATCCGGGCGTTTTTCTATCCCCTCACTTCTGGACACGGTGGAGCTGTTGACAAAGTTGAGATTTTGAGGATAAAACAGCGCAGACATAAATATTGTGGAGATCAAAAGAGTGCCATGGGGCTGTCTTTGGTATAATATACTTGTAAAGGTTGACAGCTCCATTCCCCGACAGGAAAGGAGCTATCATGGAAAACCGTATCGACGCTATCTACGCCAGACAGTCCGTAGACCGCAAGGACAGTATCAGCATTGAAAGTCAAATCGAGTTCTGCAAATATGAGTTAAGGGGTGGAAACCACAAGGATTATCAGGACGGGCCTGTTAAAATAGGACTAAATCAGCAACACCCCACAGCAAGGGGCGCACTGGTTTAGTCCTGTTTTTATTCTATGAACAT
>CAJUOA010000042.1 GCA_910587785.1 uncultured Oscillospiraceae bacterium
CCCCGGAATACCGGGACCGGCAGGTCCTCATCGGACAGTGGGAGGACCTTTTGAACCTGGTGCTCCATGAGGGGGCGTGCTTCTCCCTGCGGCAGCTGGCGGTGCGGGGCGGGGACCTGACGGCCCTGGGGCTGCGGGGACCGGCGGTGGGCCGGGTCTTGCAGGCGCTTTTGGACCAGGTCCTGGACGGGAAGCTCCCCAATGACCGGGAGATTCTGCTGCACTGCGTCCGGGAGGAGCTGCTCTGACCGGGGCGCTCACCCGAACCCATACCGGAACCGAACCCCCAGCTTACGGTACCGGGGGAGCTGGGCGCAGACCGCCTTCGCCGCCCGGGCGAGGGTGGTCTTGCAAAGCGGCTCCCTCCTTTGCTTACAGAGGAAGCCCCGCCCGCAGGGCAGGGCTTCCGGGGGTATGGGGTCATTTTTCGGGGATGCCCCGGCGGGGCATCTCCCCGGTATCAGAACATCTCGATATACGCGTCCCGCTCCGCGCCGACGGAGACGTATTTGATGGGGCATCCCACGGCCTTCTCCAGATAGGCGATATAGTCCAGGGCCGCCCGGGGCAGGTCCTCCTTCTTCCGGCACCCGGACACGTCGCCGAAGCCGGGGACGGTCTCATAGATGGGCTTGGCCCGGTCCAGGCGGGAGCCGGTGGGGAAGTCCTCCGTGCGCTCCCCGTCCACCTCGTAGGCCACGCACACCGGCACCCGGTCCAGGCAGCCCAGCACGTCCAGCTTTGTGAGGGCGATCTCCGTACACCCCTGGACCCTCACGCCGTAGCGGCTTGCGGGGATGTCGAACCCGCCCACCCGGCGGGGGCGTCCCGTGGCCGCGCCGTACTCGCCCCCGGCCTGCCGGAGGCGCTCCGCCTCCTCGCCAAAGAACTCGCAGGTGAAAGGGCCCTCGCCCACGCAGCTGGAGTAGGCCTTCATGATGCCGATGGAGGCGTCCAGATGCCGTCCGGGGATGCCCGCGCCCACGGGGGCGTAGCCCGCGATGGAGGAGGAGCTGGAGGTGTAGGGGAAGATGCCGAAGTCGATGTCCCGCAGGGCCCCCAGCTGGGCCTCGAAGAGGATGTTCTTCCCGCTTTCGGCGGCGGCGTCCAGGTACGCCGAGGTGTCGCAGATATAGTCCCTCCAGGGCAGGCCGTATTCCCGCAGCCACGCCATCATCTCCCCGGCGCCGACGGGTGCGTGGCCGTAGCCGCGCTCCACCGTGAGGTTCTTCCACTCCACGATGTCGGCGAGATGCTCCCCGTGGGCCTCCAGGTCCAGGAGGTCGCCCATGCGCAATGTCTTTTTCATATACTTGTCCGCGTACACGGGGGCGATGCCCCGGCGGGTGGAGCCGAATTTCTTGCCCGCCAGGCGGTCCTCCTCCAGCTCGTCCAGGAGCTTGTGGTAGGGCATACAGATGGTGGCCTTGTCGCTGATCCTGAGATTCTCCGGCGTGACGGCGATGCCGCCGTCCCGGAGGCGCTGCACCTCGCCGCAGAGATGCTCCAGGTCGATGACCATCCCGGGGCCCAGCACGTTCACCGTGCCGTCCCGGAGGATGCCGGAGGGCATCAGGTTGAGGATGAATCTCCCCTTGTCGTTGACCACGGTGTGTCCGGCGTTGTTGCCGCCCTGGTAGCGCACGACGATGTCATATCTCTCACTGAGGAGGTCCACCATCCGGCCCTTGCCCTCGTCCCCCCAGTTGACGCCTACGATCGCAGTTAGCATGTTCGTATCCCCCATGTCTTTCAGTTCTTGTCTGTGGGCCCGGGTCTCCCCGGGCCAATGAGTAGAATACCACAAAAGGGGGGGAAACACAATAAAAATCTTGTGAACCTGCGTAAAATATGCCCCGGGGCCCGCCCGCGGGCCCCGGGGCGGAGGCGGTCCCGGAAGAACCCCGGCAAAAAAGGCATGGGGGATCGCGCCCCCATGCCTCTCTCCTCACTGCCGCAGCAGCAGCGGCTGGAGCTGCCGCCCCTCCAGGGCGGAGCGGACCGTGTCTCCGATGCGGGAGAAGTCCGCCACCAGGGAGCAGGGCTTCCCCGCCGGATCGTCTTGTCCGAAGGGGACAAAATAGATGTTCTTTCGCACCAGCAGCTCCCCCAGGTTCCTGGCCGCGCCGCTGAGGCCGTCGTTGCTGGCCACCGCAAGCACCACCGGCCGCTCGTTTCGCAGATGGGCCTTCACCGCCATGGTCACGGCGGTGTCCGTGATGCCGCAGGAGAGCTTGCCCAGGGTGTTGCCCGTGCAGGGGGCCACCACCAGCACGTCCAGCAGCTTCTTCGGTCCGATGGGCTCGGCCTCCCGGATGGTGGAGACGGCCTTGCGCCCCGTCAGGCACTCCACGGTGTCCAGCAGCTCCCGGGCGTCGCCGAAGCGGGTGTCCGTGGCGCATACGGTCTCGGAGACGATGGGCACCACGCTCTCGTACTCCCCGCACAGCCTCTCCAGCTCCCTGAGCACCCGCTCATGGGTGCAGAAGGAGCCGCAGATGGCGAATCCCACGCGCTCTGTCCTCACATGTACTCACCTCGTTCCTCCAATATGTGATAGATGCTCTCCCGGACGGCGGCGGCGGCGGAGCGGGGGGCGGTCTTCCCCGGGAGGCCCGGGGCTGCCTGGGCCCTCCGGCCCAGCCGGGCGGCGGCGTCAAAGTCCACGCCCCCCGGCGCGGAGGCCAGGTCTAAGATCACACAGTCCTCCCGGGTCTCCGCCAGGAGCCGCTGGTCCAGGACGAGGGCGGGCACGGTGTTGAAGATGAGGTCATAGTCCCCCAGAGCGCCGGACAGGGCGTCCGTGCGGCAGGGGGCGCACCCCATGGCCCGGACCCAGGCGAGGTCGGCGTATTTCCGGGCGGAGACGGCCACCTCCGCCCCCAGGGCGCGCAGCCGGTCCGAGAGGACCTTCCCGATCCTGCCGAAGCCCATTACCAGGCACCGGCTCCCGCAGAGGGTCCGGTCCGTCAGCTCCAGGGCGAGCGCTATGGCCCCCTCCGCCGTGGGCACGGCATTGGCGGCCTGCAGCTCCTCCCGGTCGTAGTAGTCCAGCAGGGTCAGGCCGAAGTCCTCCCGGAGCCGGGGCGGGAGCTCCCCGGTCATTCCGCCCAGCAGAAGCTGGTCTGTGCGGAGCCGGGGCCAAAGGTCCTCCGTCTCCAGACGGGTGTCCGTAAGCGGCAGGTTCAGCGCCCCGTCCCGCCACACCGGCAGGGGCAATACCAGCACCCGGGCCTCCAGAGCCTGGTGCAGGGGCACGGCGCAGGGTGCGCCGCCCTTCTCCAGGCCCCAGGTCATGACATGCCTGCCGTCGGCCTCCAGCAGGCGCGACAGGTATACCTGCCGCAGATCGCCGCCAAGGACGGCTATGGCCGGTTTCATACACATCCCTCCTCCGGACCAGTGTATGCGCCGGGGGAGGGGGCGGTGCGCAGGGGAGGAAGCGCAGACCACCCGCACGGGCCATCGGACCCATGGGGGTGGTCCCTCTTTTACAGGGAGGACAGCGCCTGCTCCAGGTCGGCGATAAGGGCCTCGGCGCCCTCCAGGCCGCAGTGGATGCGGATGATGCCCTGGTCCCCCCGGAGCTGTGCGCACTCTTCCGGACTGAGCCTCGCGTGGGGGACGAAGACCAGGCTCTCGAACCCGCCCCAGGAGACGCCGATCTTGAAGAGCTTCAGCCGCTCCACCACCTTGACGGCGTCCCCGGTGGTCCCGTAAATCTCGAAGCTCAAAAGCCCGGTGTTTCCCTGCTGCTGGCGCTTCATGAGCTCGTACTGGGGGTGGGAGGGGAGGCCGGGGTAGTTGACCTTGCGCACCTTGGGGTGGCCCTCCAGGTATTGGGCCGCCGCCATGGCTGTCTCCTGGTGCTGGGCGAGGCGGACCTCCATGGTGCGCAGGCCCCGGATCATCAGCCACGCCTCCATGGGCCCGGCGATGCCGCCGAAGAGCTCCCGGTTGGCGAGGAGCTGCGCAAAGAGGGCCTCGTCCTTGGCGATGAGGAAGCCGCCGATGACGTCGCTGTGGCCTCCGATGTACTTGGAGGCGGTGTGCATCACGATATCCGCCCCCAGGTCCAGGGGCTGCTGGTAGATGGGGGTGCAGAAGGTGTTGTCGATATAGACCTTGGCCCCGGCCTTCTTCGCGGCCTCCGACACGCCCCGGATGTCCTGGAGGGTGAGGACCACGGAGGAGGGGCTCTCCAGGACGATGAGCTGGGTGTTCTCCGTAAGGGCCTCCTCGAACTCCTCCACCCGGTCGCCGTCCACGTAGGTGGTGGTGATGCCCAGGTGGTCCTTGGCGTAGCCGTCCAGGAGGATCCGCAGGGGGCCGTAGGCGTTGCGCACGCAGATGACATGGCCCCCGGCCCTGCAGACGGTGAGCACCGCCGTGGAGGCCGCCGCCATGCCGGAGGCGAAGGCCATCGCCCCTGCGCCGTGCTCCAATGCGGCCATCTTGTCCTCCAGGATGCGGACCGTGGGGTTCTGGACCCGGCCATAGCAGTAGGTGTGCTTGTCCCGGCGGTCGAAATCGTAGTAGCCGTCCACGGTCTCGAACACGTTCAGGGAGTTCATGAAGATGGGGGGCACGATGGCGTTGTAGTAGTGCTCGTACTCCTCTCCGTAGTGGGTGGCGATGAGCTTGCTGGACTTTAAGTATTGGCTCTGATCTGACATATCCCGTCCTCTTTTCCTAAAATAGCGGGTGGCCGCTGTGGTTTCCATTATAGGCGGAGCCGCGGGTTTGTCAAGGGTGCTGCCAATGTATCTGATAAAAGAAAGAGGCTCATTATGAAAAAACAACACAATCATTTTTTCGGTAAGGAAGCAAGAAATGAAAATGAGCAAAAGTGAAAATTGGATATTGTGTCCTGTATGTGGAAATAAAACAAGATTACAGATACGGGCAGATACAGAGTTGAAAAATTTTCCGCTTTACTGTCCGAAGCGCAGACAGGAAAGCTTGATTCATGCAAAGGGCTTACAGGTAACAGTGATTAAAAGGTTTGAAGCAAAAATGCAGAATTGATTAACGAAGTGACAAATCAAATTTTATAAAAATAATACAGGCAAAACTTATAAAGAAGCGATTGCTGCTTATTACCAAATTCTTGAGGATATCCTCGCTGGGCTTCTGGTCACCGTGACCAGAGGTGGGGCAAGGTTGAAAGACAGCACTTTTCCGGGTGCTGTCTTTCTGCGTTTTCCCACATCCTTGTGCCTTGGGGCTGTCTTTGGTATAATATATTTGTAAAGGTTGACAGCTCCATTTCCCGACAGGAAAGGAGCTATCATGGAAAACCGTATCGACGCTATCTACGCCAGACAGTCCGTAGACCGCAAGGACAGTAAGGAAAGAGGAACAGAGAAGAAACAGGTGAAAAAGAGTGAGGAAACAGGCTGCCCGGCCATCTCATCCCGAATCGCTTTTGGGCCGATCTTCATCAAGGAGTTTTGCCATCTCGCCAAAACGATACCGCAAATTCTCGCAGCACGCTGCCAACTGCCCTTGGAACTTCCGCAACCAGCGGTTGCAGTGCGGTATCATCGGAAAAACTTCATCATCATTATCATACTCCACGCCTGCATGTATTACAAGACTTAGTGAAATCGCTGAATATAAGCCGGAGCCCAAAAAGGGAAAAGCGGCCAAGCAACTTGGCTGTTGAAATCCGCATCCCACTATGTTATACTGCATGATTAGAACTGCGAATTTTTGATTCAGAGCAAACTCTTTAAGGAGAGATCACAATGGACGAAGAAAACAAGAACCTCCCCGTTCCAGAGGACCCGGAAGGCCCGGAGGAGGCTAAGGAGCCGGAAAAACTGGAGAATATCGTCTACGACTGGGCCCGCTCCCTGGCGGCGGCGGTGGTGAGCGTGGTACTGCTGTTCGCCTTCGGCGTCCGGCTCATCGGGGTCAGCGGCCCCTCCATGCAGGACACCCTCTACACCGGAGACCGCCTTGTGGTGCTGGGGTCTCTGCTCTCCGGCTTCGAGGCGGGGGACGTGGTGGTGGTCAACGACTACAACGCCGAGCTGAGCGAGACCATCGTCAAGCGCATCATCGCCGTAGGGGGGCAGACGGTGGACATCGACTTCGCCTCCGGGGTGGTCTACGTGGACGGCGAGGCCCTGGAGGAGCCCTATATCAAAGAGCCCACCTACACCACCGAGGGCACCGAGTTCCCCCTCACATTGGCTGAGGACGAGGTCTTCATCATGGGGGACAACCGCAACCACAGCACCGACAGCCGCAGTTACCGCTTAGGTCCGGTGAAGCGGGGGTATATCCAGGGCAGGGCAGTGTTCCTGCTCTCCCCGGGGGAGACCCCGGACACCGGCAAGCGGGACTGGAGCCGTGTGGGCTTCATCGACTGACAGAGAGGGGGGACTTGCGTGGAAAACGGCATGAACATCCAGTGGTACCCCGGCCACATGACCAAGACCCGGCGCATGATCCAGGCCCAGCTGGGCAGTATGGACGCGGTGTGCGAGATTCTGGACGCCCGCATCCCCCGCTCCAGTCAGAACCCGGACATCCAGGAGCTGACGCGGGAGAAGCCGAAGCTGGTGGTCCTCAGCCGGGTGGACCTGGCGGACCCCGAGGGCACCCGGCGCTGGGGGGCGTACTTTCGCGCCCGGGGCTTCGGCGTGCTGGAGGTCAACGCCAAGGCCGGACAGGGGACGGGCCGCTTCCCCGCCGCCGTGCGGGAGCTCCTCTCGGAGAAGCTGGCCGCCTACGCCGCCAAGGGGCAGGCCGGGCGGACCATCCGGGTGATGGTCCTGGGCATTCCCAACGTGGGCAAGTCCACCTTCATCAACCGGGTCTCCGGGCGGAAGACCGCCAAGGCGGAGGACCGCCCCGGCGTCACCCGGAGCAAGCAGTGGATTCCCGTGGACCGGACGCTGGAGCTCCTGGACACCCCGGGGATGCTCTGGCCCAAGTTCGACGACCCCCAGGCGGGCCTCCACCTGGCCTGCACCGGCGCGGTGAAAGACGAGGTCCTGGACCAGGAGGAGCTCTCCTGCCACCTGCTGGAGCTCCTGGCCCGGCAGTACCCCGCCGCCTTGCAGGACCGCTACAAGGTCAGCTGCGGCCCGGGGGACACCGGCTACGCCCTCCTGGAGCAGGCGGGACGCCGCAGGGGCTTTCTCGTCCGGGGGGGCGAGGTGGACACCGGGCGTATGGCCCGCATCCTCCTGGACGAGTTCCGCTCCGGGAAGCTGGGCCGCTTCACCCTGGAGCTTCCGGAGGAGGAGTGCGATGGGTGAGAGAAACCTCTGGGAGCTGGAGGCCGCCGCCCGGGCCCGGGGATACCGCTCCATCTGCGGCTGTGACGAGGCGGGGGCGGGGCCCCTGGCCGGGCCCGTGTACGCCGCCGCCGTGATATTGCCGGAGGGGCTGGTCCTGCCGGGGCTGGACGACTCCAAGAAGGTGGCCCCCAAGCGGCGGGAGGCCCTCTTCGACGCCATCTGCGACCAAGCCGTCGCCTGGTCCGTCGCCTCGGTCCCGCCGGAGGAGATCGACGAGCTGGACATCCTCAACGCCCGCATCCGGGCCATGCAGGAGGCCATCGACGGCCTGGACCCCCCGGCGGACTACGCCCTCATCGACGGCAACCGGGACCACGGGAGCCGCGCCGCCATCCTCACCCCCCACGAGACCGCCGTCAAGGGGGATTCCCGGAGCGCCAGCATCGCCGCAGCCTCCATTTTGGCAAAGGTCAGCCGGGACCGGTATATGCTGGCCCTTGCGGAGGAGTATCCCCAGTACCATTTTGAACAGCACAAGGGCTACGGCACCGCCCTCCACCGCGAGATGCTGGACGCCTGCGGCCCCTGTCCGGCCCACCGCCGGAGCTTCCTGAAGAAGTGGGAGGCCCGCCGCCGTGACTGACCGGAAAAAACGGGGCGACAGCGGCGAGGCCGCAATCGCCCGGTACCTGGAGGAACGGAACTACCAGGTGCTGGAGCGGCAGTACCGGTGCCGCTGGGGGGAGATCGACCTCATCGCCCGCTCCCCGGAGGGGGTGCTGTGCTTCGTGGAGGTCAAGTGCCGCTCCAGCGGGGCCCTCGCCCCGGCAAGGGAGGCCGTCACGGCCTCCAAACAGCGAAAGCTCCGCGCCGCCGCCCTCTGCTACCTCGCCCAGACCGGGGAGGACTGCCCCTGCCGCTTCGACGTGGCGGAGGTCTACACCGGGCGGGAGGCCGGGTGGGGCGCGCCCATCATCCACTACATCCCAAGCGCCTTTGGATACGACTCTCAGTAGGAGGACATCTCACTATGCAATATTTGAGCACAAGGGACAAGACACTTCGCCTGCGGGCCGCGGGGGCCATGGCCATCGGCCTGAGCCGGGACGGCGGCCTCTTCGCCCCGGAGGCCTTCCCGGACCTGGGGACATTGGACCTGAAGGTCCTGGGCGCCATGAGCTACCAGCAGCGGGCCTCGTTCATCATGGGCAAGTACCTGGAGGCCTTCGGCACCGAGGAGCTGGAGCGCTTCGCCCAGCGGGCCTACGGCCCCGACCGCTTCGACCACCCGGACGTGGCCCCCCTCCACCGGGTGGACTCCAACACCTGGTGCCTGGAGCTGTGGCACGGGCCCACCTGCGCGTTCAAAGACTTAGCGCTGCAAATGCTCCCCCAGCTCATCTCCGAGAGCCTCAACAAGCTGGGGGAGGAGCGGGACGCCTGCATCCTGGTGGCCACCTCCGGCGACACCGGCAAGGCCGCTCTGGAGGGCTTCGCGGACGTGCCCCGGACCAAGATCCTGGTCTTCTACCCCGAGCACGGGGTCAGCGAGATGCAGAGGCTGCAAATGGTCACCCAGTCCGGGGACAACGTGGGCGTCTGCGCCGTGCGGGGCAACTTCGACGACGCCCAGGGGGGCGTGAAGGCCCTCTTCTCCGACGAGGCATTGCGGGAGGTCCTGCGGGAGAAGGGCTGGTTCCTCTCCTCCGCCAACTCCATCAACTGGGGCCGCATCCTGCCCCAGATCGTCTACTATATCTCCGCCTACTGCGACCTGCTGGGGGCCGGGGAGATCAAGCTGGGGCAGAAGGTGAACTTCTGCGTGCCCACGGGCAACTTCGGCAACATCCTCTCCTGCTACTACGCCAAGCGGATGGGCCTGCCGGTGGGGAAGCTCATCTGCGCCTCCAACCGCAACGACGTGCTCACCGACTTTATCCGCACCGGGGTCTATGACCGCAACCGGCCCTTCCACAACACCATCTCCCCGTCCATGGACATCCTGGTCTCCAGCAACCTGGAGCGGCTGCTTTTCGACCTGAGCGAGTGGGACGACCAGCTGGTGAAAAAGTACATGGCGGACCTTGCGGCCGCGGGCCGCTATGAGGTGAACGCGGCCCTGCGTGAGCGCATCCAGAGCCTCTTCTACGCGGGCTCCTGCGGCGAGCGGGAGACCGGCACCGCCATCCGCTCCCTCCACCGGGACTACGGCTATCTGGTGGACACCCACACCGCCGTGGCGGCCAAGGTCCTCACCGGCTACCGGGCGGAGACCGGGGATACGGCCCCCTCCATCTTTGTCTCCACCGCCAGCCCCTTCAAGTTCTGCGACAGTGTCCTGGACGCCATCGGCGTGGAGCCCGCGGGGGACAGCTTCCAGCGCATCGAGCAGCTGGAGAAGGCGGGCGGCGTCAGCGCGCCCCGGCCCCTCACGGCCCTGCGGGGCAGGCCGGAGCGCTTCCGGCAGGCCGCGGACCGCACGGACATGGAGCGGGTGGTCCGGGACTTCCTGGGATAGGGGAGGGACGCCATGGCACTCTACGCCATCGGAGACCTGCACCTGTCCCTGAGCGCCAACAAGCCCATGGACGTCTTCGGCCCCGGCTGGGCGGACCACGTCTCCCGGCTGGAGGCGGCTTTCTCCCGGCTGGAGCCGGAGGACACGGTGGTCCTCTGCGGGGACACCTCCTGGGGCATCGACCTCCAGGAGAGCCTGGCCGACTTCCGCTTCATCGACCGCCTCCCGGGCCGGAAGCTCCTGGTCAAGGGCAACCACGACTACTGGTGGACCACCGCCGCGAAGATGCGCCGCTTTTTTGCGGACAACGGCATCACCACCATCGACATCCTCCACAACAACTGCCACCTCTACGGTGATTGGGCCCTCTGCGGCACCCGGGGGTGGTTCTACGAGGAGGAGCAGTCCGGGCACAACGAGAAGGTCTTCAACCGGGAGGTGCTGCGCCTGGAGGCGTCCCTGAAGGCGGCGGAGGGGCGGCCTGCCATCGCCTTCCTCCACTACCCGCCCCTCTACACCGGCTACCGCTGCCCGGAGGTCATCGCCAAGCTGGAGGCGTACGGCGTGCAGCGCTGTTTTTACGGCCACCTCCACGGCCCCACCCACAGGCGGGCCATCGAAGGACGCCTGGGCGGCGTGGACTACAGCCTGGTATCCGCGGATTATTTACAATTTGTTCCCAAAAAAATAGAGGATTGAGGAAAAAAGGACTGGAAATCTGAAATCCCCTGTGCTATAATACGATACTGGCCGGCTGAAAAGGGCGGTCATTGAACGGAGGAAAATAAAATGAGTGTGAAAAGCTGCGAAAAACTTGAAAAAAGCCAGGTGGAGCTGACCGTAGAGGTGAGCGCCGCCGATTTTGAGGCCGCTATCGAGAAGGCCTACCGCAAACAGCGCGGTCAGATCCGCATCCAGGGCTTCCGCCCGGGCAAGGCCCCCCGCAAGATGATCGAGCGCATGTACGGCGAGGCCGTCTTCTACGAGGAGGCCGTGAATACCGCCCTGCCCGACGCCTACGCCGGCGCCGTCAAGGAGCAGGAGCTGGACGTGGTGGGCTACCCCCAGGTGGAACTGCTGAAGGTGGGGAAGGAGGGCTTCTCCTTCAAGGCCACCGTGGCCGTGTACCCGGAGGTCACCCTGGGGCAGTACAAGGGCGTGGAGGCCCCCAAGGCCCCGGTGAACGTGACCGATGAGGACGTGGAAAACCGCCTTAAGGAGATGGCCGAGCGCAACAGCCGCATGGTGGACATGGACCGCCCCGTGGAGCTGGGCGACACCGCCAACATCGACTTCACCGGCTACCTGGAGGGCAAGCCCTTCGACGGCGGCGCGGGCACCGAGTTCGACCTCGCCATCGGCTCCGGCCAGTTCGTCCCCGGCTTCGAGGACCAGATCGTGGGCATGAGCGTGGGCGAGGAGAAGGACATTGATATCACCTTCCCCGAGAACTACCACGCCGACCTCGCCGGGAAGGCCGTGGTCTTCCATGTGAAGGTGAACGCCGTGAAGGTCAAGGAGCTGCCGGAGATGGACGACGAGTTCGCCAAGGACGTCAGCGAGTTCGACACCCTGGAGGAGCTCCGCGCCGACGTGCGTGTAAAACTCACCGAGGAGCGGGAGGAGGCCGGTAAGCGGGCCTTCGAGGACATTGTCATGGGCAAGGTGGCCGATGCCATCACCTGCGACATCCCCGACGCCATGATCGACGCCCAGGCCCAGTACCTGGTGGAGAACCTGGCCCGTCAGATCCAGAGCCAGGGCCTCTCCTTCGAGCAGTACATGCAGATGACCAACACCGACCCCGAGAAGCTCAAGGCCGACGCCATGGAGCCCGCCCGCCAGCAGGTGCGCATGGATCTGGCTGTGGCCGCTATTATTAAGGAAGAGAACATCGAGGTCACCGAGGAGGATATCGACGCCGAGTACCAGAAGCGGGCTGAAGAGTTCAAAATGGACGTGGAGACCCTCAAGAAGTACCTGGAGCGGAACATGATCCGGGAACAGCTCCTGCGCAATAAGGCCGTCGCCGTGGTGGTGGACAGCGCCGTGGCCACCGAGCCCGTGGAGGCTCCTGTGGAGGAGGCCGCTCCCGCTGAGGAGAAGCCCAAGAAGCGCCGCACCTCCAGGAAGAAGGCCGAGGAGGCCCCCGCTGAGGAAGCTCCCGCCGGGGAGTGATCCGGCTCTTGTACTAAGTTTTCCCGCATTTGGGTAAGATAGTCCTGCTATAAGGGCGTGCCGGCGCTGCCGGAACCGTCCGAAGTCTTTTCCCATCCAATACCACAGGAGGTAATATCTCATGAGTTTAGTCCCGTATGTAGTAGAACAGACTAACCGGGGGGAGCGGAGCTACGATATTTTCTCCCGCCTGCTCAACGACCGCATCGTCTTCCTGGGCGAGGAGGTCAACGCCACCACCGCCAGTCTCGTGGTGGCCCAGCTCCTCTATCTGGAGGCCCAGGACCCGGATAAGGAGATCCAGTTCTATATCAACAGCCCCGGCGGCTCCATCCCCGACGGCATGGCCATCTACGACACGATGCAGTACATCAAGTGCGACGTGTCCACCATCTGCATCGGCATGGCCGCCAGCATGGGTGCGTTCCTCCTCAGCTCCGGGGCCAAGGGTAAGCGCCTGGCCCTGCCCAACGCGGAGATCATGATCCACCAGCCCTCCGCGGGCACCCAGGGGCAGATCACCGACATGGCCCTCCACCTCAAGCGGCTGGAGACCATCAAAAAGCGGGTCAACCACATCATGGCCGGCAACACCGGTAAGGACGTGGAGACCGTTACCGCCGACTGTGAGCGGGACAACTTCATGACCGCCGAGGAGGCCAGGGAGTACGGCCTCATCGACAAGGTCATCTACACCAGATGACCGGCGGCAGGAGAGCAGATCTGAAGAGAAAGGGAATTTGGCTAAAATGAGTGACGAGACAAAGAAGTCTCTGCGCTGCTCCTTCTGCGGCAAGCGGGAGCAGGAGGTGCGGCGGATGATCCAGGGCCCCGGGGCCCGCATCTGCGACCAGTGCGTCCAGCTGTGCATGAGCGTGCTGGAGGAGGAGCTGGGCCGGGACAGCTACGCCCCCCTGGGCCTGCCCGACAAGCTCCCCAAGCCCCGGCAGATTAAGGAGATCCTGGACGAGTACGTCATCGGGCAGGAGCAGGCGAAGATCGCCCTCTCCGTCGCGGTCTACAACCATTACAAGCGGGTCTTCTTCGGCGGCGGGGAAGATGTGGAGCTCCAAAAGAGCAACATCCTCATGGTGGGCCCCACCGGCTCCGGCAAGACCCACATCGCCCAGACACTGGCCCGCACCCTTCATGTGCCCTTCGCCATCGCCGACGCCACCACCCTCACCGAGGCGGGCTATGTAGGCGATGACGTGGAGAACATCCTCCTCCGCCTGCTCCAGGCCGCGGACTACGACGTGGAGCTGGCCGAGCACGGCATCATCTACGTCGATGAGATCGACAAGATCGCCCGCAAGAGCGAGAACACCTCCATCACCCGGGACGTCTCCGGCGAGGGGGTCCAGCAGGCCCTGCTGAAGATCCTGGAGGGCACCGTGGCCAACGTGCCGCCCCAGGGCGGGCGCAAGCACCCCCACCAGGAGTTCATCCAGGTCAACACCCGCAACATCCTCTTCATCTGCGGCGGCGCTTTCGACGGCCTGGACAAGATCATCGAGCGGCGCACCGACAAGCGGAGCATCGGCTTCGACGCCCCCATCCAGAGCAAGAAGGAGCGGGACGTGGGCGAGATCTTCCAGGACGTGCAGCCCCACGACCTCCTCAAGTTCGGCATCATTCCGGAGCTGGTGGGCCGTATGCCCATCATCACGCCCCTGGCCTCCCTGAAGCGGGAGGACCTGGTGCGCATCCTCACCGAGCCGAAAAACGCCCTGGTCAAGCAGTATACGAAGCTCTTCGAGTACGACAATGTGGAGATCACCTTCGAGAGCGAGGCCCTGGAGGCCGTGGCTGACAAGGCCATCGCCCGCAACATCGGCGCCCGGGGGCTCCGGGCCGTCATGGAGGGCATCCTCACCGACATCATGTACGACATCCCCTCCGACCCCTCGGTGGAGAAGGTGGTCGTCACCCCCGCCTGCGTCCGGGGGGAGTGCGGCCCCACCCTGGTCCGCAGCGGCCGGAGGCTCGCCGCCCCGCCCACCACCGCCTGCTGAGGCCGGGCGGGGGAGCGGACGCGTCCTCTCTTTTGAAATTTGCGTGAGATTTCGTTGGGCTTAGGCCGGGAAAGGGATAAGCACAACGGGACCTCACGCAGATTTTTGGGCAGATGGTGTGTTGAAACGGGAGAGGGGGCCCCGCAGCCCCCCATGGGAAGAACGATCAGGAGGTCCTGATATGGAAGCGATTGAAAACACCACAATGAATATGCCTGTGCTGGCCCTCCGGGGGCTGACGGTGTTCCCCGGCTGCGTGCTCAGCTTCGACGTGGAGCGGGGCATCTCCATCCGCGCCCTGGAACGGGCCATGGAGGCTGACCAGCAGATCTTCCTGGTGGCCCAGCGGGAGATCAGCACCGTCCAGCCCGGGGAGCGGGACCTGTACGCCGTGGGCACCGTGTCCGCCGTGCGGCAGATCCTGCGCATCGGCGAGGGGGCGGTGCGGGTGATGATGGAGGGCCTCACCCGGGCGAGGCTCCGCCGCCTGTGGCAGGCGGACCCCTACCTCCAGGCCAACGTGGAGCCCATCTCCGAGCGGAAGGCCCGCATCTCCGACTACCAGCTGGAGGCCCTCCTGCGGCAGACCTACGGCAGCTTCGCCGAGTACGCCGCCCTGGCCCCCCGGCTGGGGGAGGAGGTGGCCGCGGCGGTGATGGACATCCGGGACCCGGGAAGGCTCGCGGACTTCATCGCCCAGAACATCGCCCTGCGCTACCAGGATAAGCAGGCCGTCCTGGAGGAGGAGCGCCCCGTCCACCGCCTGCGGAAGGTCAACGAGCTCCTGGCCCGGGAGAGCGAGGTCCTCAGCTGCGAGCAGGAGCTGGAGGGCAAGATCCGCCGGGAGATGGGGCAGGTCCACCGGGACCACATCATCCGGGAGCAGATCCGCCTCCTCCAGCAGGAGCTGGGGGAGGGCGAGGACGACGAGCTCCTGGAGTACCGCGCCCAGATCGAGCTCCGGGACCTCCCCGAGGAGGTGGCCGAGAAGCTGACCAAGGAGGTGGACCGCCTGGCGAAGCAGCCCTCCACCAGCGCCGAGGCGGCCCTCATCCGGGGCTACCTGGACACCTGCCTGGAGATGCCCTGGGGCGAGGAGGACCGGGAGCGGACCAGCGTGGCCGCCGCACGGAAGATTCTGGACCGGGACCACTTCGGCCTGGAGAAGGTCAAAGAGCGCATTTTGGAGTTCATCGCCGTCCGGGAGCTGAATCCCGCCGCCAAGGGCCGCATCATCTGTCTGGTGGGGCCTCCCGGCGTGGGCAAGACCTCCATCGCCATCTCCGTGGCCTCCGCACTGAACCGGAAGCTGGCCCGGCTGAGTCTGGGCGGCGTCCGGGACGAGGCCGACATCCGCGGACACCGGAAGACCTACATAGGGGCCATGCCGGGACGCATCGTCAGCGCCATCAGTCAGTGCGGCAGCATGAATCCCCTGCTCCTTCTCGACGAGATCGACAAGCTGTCCAGCGACTTCCGGGGGGACCCCGCCTCCGCGCTGCTGGAGGTGCTGGACGGGGAGCAGAACCGCTCCTTCCGGGACCACTACCTGGAGCTCCCCCTGGACCTGAGCCGTGTCCTTTTCATCACCACCGCCAACACCACCTCCACCATCCCCCGGCCCCTGCTGGACCGGATGGAGGTCATTGAGCTGACCAGCTACACCGACGAGGAGAAGCTGGAGATCGCCCGCAGGTACCTCCTGCCCAAGCAGATGAAGGAGCACGGCCTCACGGGCCGGGTGCTCCGGGTCAGCGGCGGGGCCATCCGCGCCGCCATCACCGGCTACACCCGGGAGTCCGGCGTGCGGGAGCTGGAGCGCACCATGGGCAAGCTCTGCCGCAAGACCGCCATGCGCCTGGTCAGCGGCGGGGCCAAACGGGCGAATGTCACGGAGGAGAACTTAGAGGACTTCCTGGGCGTGCGCCGCTTCCTGCCGCCGGAGCGGACAAAGGACCAGGTGGGGGTCGTCAACGGCCTGGCCTGGACCGAGTCCGGCGGCGAGCTCCTGGAGGTGGAGGTCAACGTGATGGAGGGCACCGGCAAGCTGGAGCTCACCGGCAACCTGGGAGAGGTGATGAAGGAGTCCGCCCAGGCCGCCGTCAGCTGTATCCGAAGCCGCAGTGCCCGTCTGGGCATCGACCCCGGCTTCTACAAGGACCAGGATATCCACATCCACTTCCCCGAGGGGGCCGTGCCCAAGGACGGGCCCTCCGCAGGCATCGCCATCACCACCGCCGTGGTCTCCGCCCTCACGGGGCGCGCTGTCCGGGGGGACGTGGCCATGACAGGGGAGGTGACATTGCGGGGCCGGGTGCTGGCCATCGGCGGGCTGAAGGAGAAGACCATGGCCGCCAAGCGCCACGGCATCCGCACCGTCATCATCCCCCGGGAGAACGAGCGGGACCTGGCGGAGATCGATCCTGTGGTCCGAGAGGCCCTGGACTTCGTCACCGCCGAGGCCATTGAGACCGTCCTGGACCGCGCCCTCTACCCTGCGGAGCCCAAAAGCGAGGCCGAGGCCGGTCAGGAGATCATTACCGCCTTCCTCCCGGCGGAACAGCCGGTGAAGGACGCGCCCCTGCGGCAGTAACAGCGAACAGGAGGACCCAGACATGCCCCTCAACTTCAACCGGGTGGAGTTCATCCGCTCCGCCGCGTCCCCCAGGGACTTCCTCCGGGACGGACTGCCCCAGCTGGCCTTCGCGGGAAGGAGCAACGTGGGCAAGAGCTCGGTCATCAACCGCGTGGTCTCCCGGAAGAACTTCGCCCGGGTGGGAGCCTCCCCCGGCAAGACCAGTCAGATCAACTACTTCCTTCTGGACGGCAGGGCCTATCTGGTGGACCTGCCCGGCTACGGCTATGCCAAAGTGTCCAAGGCGGAGCGGGACCGGTGGGGGGCGCTGATGGAGGCATACTTCGCCTCCGGCCTCATCACCCACGGCGTCATGATCGTGGACGCCCGCCACAAGCCCACCGCTGACGATGGGACCATGGCGGAGTGGTTCTTCCAGACCGGCTGTCCCCTGCTTGTGGTTGCCAATAAGCTGGACAAGCTGAAAAAGAGCGAGGTGGAGCCGAACCTCCAGACCATCCGGGAGACCCTCTCCCTCCGCTCAGGGGACCACCTGGTCCCCTTCTCCGCGGAGAAGGGGACCGGGAAGGAGGAGCTTCTGGAACGGCTGGAGGCGGCAATTGGATAGAGAAGAAGCACCGGTGAACAGCTCACTGGTGCTCCTTTTTTAAAAAAGTGGATGTTAACAGCTCTTGATGAACGCCTCAAAGATCTTGAGGCTGTCGGGGTTGTTGTCGTAGAACTCCGGGTGCCACTGGACCGCCCAGACGAAGCGGCGGTCCGGCATGTACACGGCCTCAATGACGCCGTCGGGGGCCTCGGCCATGGACTTCAGCCGGGGGGCGAGAGTGCGCACGGCCTGGTGGTGGCAGCTGTTGACGCCGGTCTCCACCGTTCCCAGGCACTCCGCCAAGGGGGAGCCCTCCGCCATGCGGATGGGGTGGGCGGTGCGGCCGTAGGGGGCGTCCATGTGGTGGTCCACGCCGGAGGGGCGCTGCTTGGGGATGTCCTGGTACAGATCGCCGCCCAGGATGACGTTCATGGCCTGGAGGCCCCGGCAGATGCCCAGGACCGGCTTGTCCCGCTCAATGGCCCCCAGAAACAGGGGGCGCTCCATCCGGTCCCGGAGGGGGCAGAGCTCGCCGCACTCGCTCATGGCCTCCTCGCCGTAACAGGCGGGGTCCACGTCGTGTCCGCCGGTGATGAGAAAGCCGTCGCAGAGGTCCAGCAGGACTTCGATATTGTCCGCCTTCTCTGTGAGGGGCATCATCACGGGCACGCCGCCTGCCGCCTTGACCAGCTCCATGTACCCCGGGAGCATCCACAGGCTCTCCCGTCCGGCGTCCACCAGGGGGACGATGCCGATAACAGGTTTTTTCATATGTTCTTCCTCTTTTCTCCAAAATAGCAGCCCGCTTTCAGGCCTGGTGGAGATATGATAGCAGATATTGGACGGGAACGCAACGGTTTTGTTACGAAAATATGGCGGGCTCTGCCCGCACCCGCCAGGGGCTTTGCCCCTGGACCCCACCGCCTTTGAAAAGGCGGGCGAAACTTTTATTTTGCGCTGCGCGCCTTACAGCCGAAACTCCATCTGCACGTCGCAGGGCTCCTTTTCCACCAGGCGCTGGTTGAGCTCCTCCGCCTCCACACAGCCCAGGCGGCGGTAGACGGCCATGGGCTCCCTGGCGGAGTGGGCGGAGAGGTAGAGCTTCTCCGCCCCCATCTCCCGCGCCCCCTCGCAGGCCATGGCGAAAAGCCGACGCCCCACGCCCCGGCCCCGGCAGGGCTCGGAGACGTAGAAACGGCCCAGCTCCCGGTACTGCCCCCTGCTCCCGAAGGGCTCCGGCTTGAGGTAGGCGAAGCCAACCACGGCCTCTCCGTCCAGGGCGGCGAAGAACCGGGCCCCCTGCCGGACCCCCTCCAGCATCTCCTCCGCCCGGGTGCGGCGGTCGGCCAGGGTCCAGTCCTCCACGTAGGCCACGGGCCGGAGCACCAGCGCGCCGTCCACCCGCCGCCAGCACTCCTCCACCACCTGCCGGCGGACGAAGCCGTCCAGGGAGCGGGCTGTGAGGGTCTCCGCAGTCAGCTCGGTATAGGTCAAATCTTCCATAGGCACCTCCTTTTGCCCCCATTATAGCAGAAAATCCCCCGGACCGCAAGCCCTTTACCCCAGCGCCACGTCCAGGACCATCATCAGACTGAACCCCGCCGCAAAAAAGAGGGTGCCCAGGTTGGAGTGGGGCCCGGCGGAGGTCTCCGGGATCAGCTCCTCCGCTACCACGTAGAGCATGGCCCCCGCCGCGAAGCTCAGCAGGTAGGGGAGGGCGGGCAGGACCAGCCCCGCTGCCAGCAGGGTCAGCGCCGCCGCGATGGGTTCCACCACGCCGGAGAGGACGCCGTACAGGAACGCGTCCCCCCGCCCCAGGCCCTCCGCCCGGAGGGGCATGGAGATCACCGCGCCCTCGGGGAAGTTCTGCATGGCGATGCCCAGGGAGAGGGCCAGGGCTCCGGCGGCGGTGACGGCGCCCTCGCCGGAGAGCCAGCCCGCCAGCACCACCCCCACGGCCATGCCCTCCGGGATGTTGTGGACCGTCACCGCCAGCACCAGCAGGGCGGTGCGCCCCAGAGGGGAGCGCGGGCCCTCCGGTCCGCCGCCGTCCTGGTGGAGGTGGGGCACCAGCCTGTCCAGGGCCAGCATCCCCCCGATGCCCAGCCAGAACCCCGCCGCCGCAGGGAAAAAGGCCCACCGTCCCAGCGCCGCCGCGTGGTCCATGGCCGGGATCAGGAGGCTCCACACGGAGGCCGCCGTCATCACCCCCGCCGCAAAGCCGGTCAGCGCCCGCCGCACCGCCTCCGGCAGGGCCTCTCCCATCACGAACACGCACCCCGCCCCCAGAACCGTCCCTAAAAACGGGATGGCGATGGCCTGTAGTACCTGCTGGTCCATCTCGCCGCCTCCTCTCGTCTCTCCCCAGTCTGCGCAGTTCCGGGGGGAAACATACGCGCCGCCGAATTTCATCAAAATCCACACTTTACGGGCCCCCTGCGCTGTGATATACTGGATGTCAGTCAGGAAAACATATCACCACCGGAGAAAGGGAAAAACGATGTTCAATTCCATATCCATGACCCAGATGGCCGCCACCATCGCCCTGGCCATGGGGGCCGGGGTCCCCAGCCAGGCGGACCGCTCCATCCCCCTGGTGGACGCCTTCGTCGAGCGCAACCTGGGCGTGCGCAAGGCGGACCGGGTCCTCCTCTACAACCCCGACTGCGTGGGACTCTGGCTGTACCAGAAATACACCGACCTCTTCATCCCCGTCACCAACGCCACCCAGCTGGCGGTGCCCGTGTCCACGGTCAACCCCTCCTGGACCCCCGTGTGCTTCGGCACCATGTACACCGGCGTCCTGCCGGAGGTCCACGGCATCCAGGGCTACACGAAGCCCGTCATCACTGTGGACTCCCTCTTCGACTCCCTGGCCCGCAGCGGCAAGCGGGTGGCCTTGGTGGCGGTGGAGAACTCCAGCATGGCCATCATCTTCCAGAACCGGCCCATCGACTACTTCATCGTCCCCTATGACGACGCCGCCACCGAGAAGGGCCTGGAGCTCATCGCCCAGGACCGGCACGATGTGGTGGTGGTCTACAACCAGGAGTACGACGACATGATCCACCGCACCACCCCCGAGTCCCCCCAGGCCATGGAGGCCCTCAAGCACCACATCCGGGACTTCGGACGCCTCACCGGCGCGGCCCGGGCCCACTGGGCGGACCACGACACCCTGGTCTGCTGGGCTACCGACCACGGCAACCACGTCGACTGGCGGGGCCGCGGCACCCACGGCGAGTACCGGCCGGAGGACATCAACGTCATGCACTTCTACGGGGTGTACCCGAAAAAATAGGCACAACAGCACCAGGAGCGCCGGAGATGGTCCGGCGCTCCTGGTTTTCTGAGCAAAAGCAGGGCCCCAGGAGACAGCGCTCCCAAGGCCCCAGAGGTTTTTTTAGTTCTCGTAGACGGTCTTCATGGCCTTATAGGTCATGTAGCAGTCCAGCTTGGCGACCACCTCGAAGGGGGCGTGCATGGCGAGAACGGGCACGCCGGCGTCAATGGTGTCGATGTTGCGCTTGGCCAGGAGGCCGGCCACGGTGCCGCCGCCGCCCTCGTCGACCTTGCCCAGCTCGGCCATCTGCCAGATGATGTTGTTCTCATCCAGGATGCGCCGGACATAGGCCACCACCTCGGCGGCGGCGTCGGAAGCGCCGCCCTTGCCGCCGCTGCCGGTGTACTTGCACAGGCCAACGCCGTAGTTGAGGAAGGAGGAGTTCCTGCGCTCAAAGACGTCGCCGAAGTTGGGGTCATAGGCGGCCGTCACGTCGGCGGAGAGGCAGAAGCTGTTCTCATAGCACACCCGGACGGGGACGTTCTGGCTCTCGCACAGGTCCTCCATAAAGGTGTCGAAGGCTGCGGTCGCCATGCCGGAGACACCGGTGGAGCCCACTTCCTCCTTGTCCGCCAGCAGGCAGATCCCGGTCTTGGCGGGGGCGCTCTCCAGGTCCAGCAGGGCCTTCAGGGCGGCGTAGCCGCAGACGCGGTCGTCGTGGCCGTAGGCGCCGATCATGCTGGCGTCCAGGCCGATGTCGGTGGCGTTGAAGGCGGGCACGGCCTCCAGCTCGGCGGAGATGAGATCGTCCTCCACAAAGCCGTACTTCTCATAGAGGAGCTTCATGACCGCCAGCTTCACGCGCTCCTTCTCCTCGCCCTCGATGGGCTCGCTGCCCACCAGGAGGTTGAGCTGCTCGCCGGAGATGCCCTCGCCCAGCTTCTTCTCACTCTGCTTGCGGGCCAGATGGGGCAGGAGGTCATTGACCACCAGCTTCGGCTCATTGCCCTGGCCGATGGCCACGGTGATGTTCTTGCCGCTCTTGAGAGAGACCACGCCGTGGAGCTCCAGGGGGATGGACACCCACTGGTACTTGCGGATGCCGCCGTAGTAGTGGGTCTTGAGGTAGGCCAGCTCGCTGTCCTCGTAGAGGGGGGCGGGCTTGAGGTCCATGCGGGGGCTGTCGATGTGGGCGGCGGTGATCTGCGCGCCCTCGGCCAGGCTCTTCTGCCCGATGACGGCCAGCATGAGCATCTTGCCGCGGTTGTCCATGTAGACCTTGTCGCCGGTTTTCAGGGCCATGCCCCGGACGTAGGGCTTGAAGCCCTTCTCCTGGGCGAGACGGATCCCCTCGCTGACGCACTCGCGCTCGGTCTTACCGGCGTCCAGGTAGGCCTTGTAGCCCTCGCAGTAGGCGTTCATGGCTTCCCGCTCGCTGGCGGGCATACGGTCATAGCCGTTCTTCTTCTGGGTAAGGACTTTCTCCTTCCACTCTTTTGCTTCCATGATGTTTTTGTGCTCCTCTCCATAAATTAGACCTGCGAAGAATCCGCGGACCTGCCGTTCAAACGCCGGGCGGTCCTCCGTCCGGTTTTCCACCACATGAGAACAGAGGGCTCTGTAATAGCTGTCCGGCTTCTGGGCGGCGATCCGGGCTCCCGCCTGATCTTCGCTCAGTCCGTCCCGGGCCATGATGCGCCGCAGACGGACCTCCGGGGCCGCTGTGACGGCGACAGTCGCGCCGCACAGAGCCCCTATCCCTGATTCTACCAGATTCACCGCGTCTATGGCAAGCCTTTTTTGTGAGGAATGGAAAATTTTTTCTTCCACCGCCCCCCGGACAGCGGGAAAGACGATGCCGTTGAGCCGCCGGAGCTCCTCCGGGGCCGTGAAGACCCGGGCGGCCAGGGCGCGGCGGTCCAGTTGTCCGTCAGGGAGAAACACTGGGCCGAAGGCGTCCTCCAGGGCCCGCCGGAGGGGGAGGGAGGTGCGCAGGAGCTCATAGTAGAGGGCGTCGCAGTCCACGATCTCGAAGCCCATGGAGCCCAGGACCTCCAGGGCGGTGGTCTTTCCCGCGCCGGTGGGGCCGGTGATGCCGATGATCATCATGCGCCCTCCTCCAGTGCAACGATCTGGAAGCCCGCCGCCTTCTTCAGACGGTTGGCCACCGCAAGGCCCAGTCCCGCGTCCGGGGGGCACTGGGCGTAGATGGCGGTGACGGCGGTGCCGTCAAAGGACCGCAGGGCGTCGAAGACCCGGCGGGCCTGCTCGGCGGTGTCGGCGGAGGCCCCGATGGGGCGCACCGCGCATCCGGGGAAGCTGTCCGCGTACTCGTCAAAGCAGATGATCCCGGTACCGGGCCCGGCGTGGTCCCGGATGTATCGGGCGGTGTCCGCGCCCGCGCCGGTGACCACGGTGACAGGGGCCTTGGGGGCATAGTGGCGGTACTTCATCCCCGGGGCCCTGGGGCGCTCCCCGGCGGCAAGGGGGGAGGTGACTGCCCGGTCCACCGTGATTTGCCCCAGGACGGCCTCCAGAGCCTCCAGGGGCAGTCCGCCGGGGCGCAGGAGCCGGGGGCGCTCTCCGGTGAGGTCCAGGATGGTGGATTCCACCCCCACGCCGCAGGGCCCGCCGTCCACCACCGCCTCGATGAGGCCGTCCATGTCCTCCAGCATGTGGGCGGCGCAGGTGGGGCTGGGCCGTCCGGAGCGGTTCCCGCTGGGGGCTGCCACCGGCACCCCCGCCGCCCGGATCACCGCCAATGCCGCCGGGTGGTCGGGACAGCGCACGCCCACCGTCTCCAGGCCGCAGGTGACGGCGTCGGGAACGATCTCCCGCCGCTTCAGGATCATGGTCAGGGGCCCGGGCCAAAAGCGGGCGGCGAGGTCCCGGGCCTCCGCGGGGATGTCCAGGCAGTACCGGTCCAGCCACGCGGCCTCGGGGACGTGGAGGATGAGGGGGTTGTCCTGGGGACGGCCCTTGGCCTCGAAGATGCGGCGGACGGCGGCTTCGTTGAGGCCGTCGGCCCCCAGGCCGTAGACCGTCTCCGTGGGGAGGCCCACCAGTCCGCCGGCCCGGAGGATCGCCGCCGCCCGTTCCGCCGCCCGGGCCGGGGCGGCCATGGTGATAAGCTCTGTTTTCATGGTCTCTTGACGCCTTTCTCGTTTCGTTTGTCCCAGTATACACCTGTTTTTTCTCCAGGGATAGAGAAAATCTTTCGCAAAAGATACCAGAAAAGATTGACCGGAGGGGAAAATCCTGCTGCAATTTAACCAAGAGAACATTTGTCAAGGGGGATTTCACCCAAAAGATGAAATCCCCCCCATAAACTGGAAGTTAATGATTTTAACCGTAACCGTGAGAAGCATGTTCCCATTTCTCATCAGCGCTGCGGACAAGAACCCATTTCCAATCTTCGTAAGTGGAGTTTGGTTCGAGCGAACCATCCCCTCCTGAAGAATCTACATCGAAAGACGAATAAATAACAATTGCCTCATCTGCTTCGTACTGCGCAGCCCATTCGCGAAACTCACCTGCGAAAGTATCGCCTGGATAGTACAGTTTTGTAAGTATACAACCATCGAACTCTTTAGAAAAATACTCTTTCACCGTTTGGAAAGCGGCTTCAATTTCATTATCTGTGTATATCTCTGATGGTTTCCAGTCTGGAATTTCAACTTTGTCTATATTCCCTGTATTTTCTCCACCGCAAGCTGTGAGCAATAGCAGCATTGTGAAAACAAGAGAAATTATCTTTTTTATAAATATCACCGCCATAAATTCATATTTCCCGATTTGGCACACGCCAAGTATACCACCATTGCGAATGACATTCAACCCTCATTTATAGGCGCTGATAGCAGCAAGCAGTGCGCCGGTATATACCCGGCGCCGCTTGCTGGCGGCCGATGGCCCCCAGGCCCCCGGAGGGCGCACGATGGCCGCAGGCTATACCGCCGGGCCCCAGGGTCCAGGGGGAGGCCGGTGAAGGTCTGCAAGCTGACGCTGGAGCGGTAGGTACCCCCGCAGCGCCGAAAAAACCAGGGCGGCCTGCCGGATATCGTCCCGGCGGCCGCCCTCCTTTGCGGATCAGCGCTTGTTCTGGTTCTGATTCTGGCTGTTCTGATTCTGATTGTTGTTCTGGTTCCGGCTGTTCTGACTGTTCTGATTCTGGTTCTGGTTGTTGTTCTGCTCGTTCTTCATGGTGCAGAAGCCTCCTTTCCAAAAGCGGTACGCCCCTATTATCTCCACGAATAGGGCCAATATACACAGCAGGAACAGAATAAAGGGAAATTTTCGGAAAATACTAGCTCCATCCCAACTTCAGGAAGGAGCATCCCTATGGAACTTTGTCAGAGCACCACAAAAGAAAACCTCCTCCGGGCCTTTGCCGGGGAGAGCCAGGCGCGAAACCGCTACGACTTCGCCGCCCAGGCCTGCAAGGAGAAGAAGCTGTATGTGCTGGAGGCCCTCTTCAAGTACACCGCCGGACAGGAGAAGGAGCACGCGGAGATCTTCTACAACCACCTGGTCAAGGGCGGGTGCGAGAACGTGACAGATCGGAAGAGCGTCGTGTAGGGAAAGAGTGTAGATCTCGGTGGTCG
>CAJUOA010000043.1 GCA_910587785.1 uncultured Oscillospiraceae bacterium
GCCGCATTGCTGCCGCTCTTGCCAAGCTCTTGTTCAACTCTTGATTCGCATTAAAGGTAGAGTTCTACGGAATGGGGAAAGCCAGCGTTCAGACGGGAAGTATATGTTCCGTTACACTGATGGCACAGGTGAACGGCATACCGTGTATAGCTGGAAGCTGGTGAGTACCGATAAGCTAAAGGAGGGACAGCGTGACTCGCAGGCATTGCGAGATATGGAAAAACGTATACTGAAGGACCTTGATGACAGTATTAAGACCAGGGACGCTGAGCATACAACGGTGGATGATCTCTTTGATCAATTTATGGATATCCGCAAGGATTTGAGGGAGAGTTCCCGCTGTTGCTACAATGATATATACAGGAAGCATATTAAGCCTGTAATTGGACATCGCCCAATCGGCAGAGTAAAGCCCACAGAAATCCAAAAACTGTATCAGATCATGGTAAGCGAATCTGGGGTTAATCCGACCACCGCTCAGAAAGCACATTCCATTATCTATCAGCTGTTTGAGAATGCTGTAATGGACAATATCATCCGTGTGAACCCTGCGTCAAATGCGTTCCGCAATTTCCGTAAGACCGCAGAATTGAACCCTGCGTGCAGGGAGCCATTGACGGTAGAGCAGCAAGAACTTTTTATTGATTACATTTACGCTTCTGAAAATATAATAGGATGGCAAACCTGTTCACAGTGTTGCTTGGCACGGGAATGCGGATTGGAGAAGCCCTTGGCCTAAGATGGTGTGACTGCGATTTTGAGGAAGGTATTATCCATGTAACGCACGCCCTGCTTTATAAGCAAGGGGAAGATGGCAACTATCGTTATAGGATATCTGCTCCAAAAACAGAAGCGGGTTTCCGGGAAATACCGATGTTCGATGAAGTAAAGGCAGCTTTGCAGCGGGAGCGTGGGAAACGGAAATCGAAAAAGGAAAAATTTGTAGTGGATGGATACAGCGATTTTGTTTTCCTCAATAACAACGGACAAGTCTACACACAATCCTTTGTTTATGACACGATCCAGGGTATCACAACCTCCTACAACAAGGAAGAGTATGCAAAAGCGCTGGAAGAGAAACGTGAGCCGTGCTACCTTCCAAAGATTAGTGCTCATATTCTGCGGCATACGTTCTGTACACGCATGTGCGAACAGAATATCAACATTAAGGTTCTGCAAGATGTTATGGGACATCGGAACATACGCACTACAATGGAGACTTACGCAAAGGCGTTCCGAGATAAAAAGGTTGAAGCGGTGATGGCTCTCAATGGGGCTTTTAAGATCTCCTAATACTTTAGCCGCATATCAGAGAACGGCATTACATGGCACAAGTTCTCAAAAGAGTGCCCGCCGCACTGCTTGAAACCTTGTATCCTTACAGCCACAAGGGGTTCCGGGGTCTTGCGGTGTAAAACGAAGTGCCGAGTGGTTTTACACCAAAATTTACACCATTTGAGCGAGAGAATACGCCGTTTCTTGAGAAGTTATGAAACAGTCGAAAATCTTGAACCCATTGCGGCGCAATGATTTGAGAGCTTTTGAGAAGAAAGAGGTGGTTCTGTGTATCTGCGAGCGCTGGAGATGCAATGGAGAGCGGTTGAGGTCACAAAATTCCAGTATTTCCAACGGTTTGCCGCCTCTCTTCCAAAAGGGAGATTCATGAGTTACACCACTTTTACACCATTTGGACAAGTGGATGTTTTTGCCGCCGAGGTACTGCGCTGAGTTGTTAGCTTAACTTTAGGATCCGAACCATGAGAGTCGTGCCGATATAGTGTCAGGCATCCGCCACTACTCGGCATAGGTTCTCAAAAGTTCGCAGACCGCCCGTTCAAAATCCCGCAGCCTTACAGCCCCAACGGTTTCCGGGTTTTTGTGGTGCAAAAAGAAACACCCACCGGTTTTACACCAATTTTTACACCAATTCAACGAGAAAATACGCCAGGATTTGAGAAGATATGAAAAATACGAAAACCGCGAAACCGTTGCGCCGCAACGCTTTGAGAAGATTTGAGAAGAAAGGGGTGGTTCTGTGTACCTAAAAGCATTGGAGATCCAGGGCTTCAAGTCCTTCCCCGACAAGACCATACTGCGCTTTGGCGAGGACATCACCGCCATCGTCGGCCCCAACGGCTCGGGGAAGAGCAATATCTCCGACGCCATCTGCTGGGTCATGGGGGAGCAGTCCGTGCGCAGCCTCCGGGGGAGCCGGATGGAGGACGTCATCTTCGGCGGCACCCAGCAGCGGGGCAGTGTGGGCTTCGCCCAGGTGACGCTGGTACTGGACAACAGCGGGGGAATGTTCCCCAGCCTGGACAGCAGCGAGGTCATGGTCACCCGCCGCTACTACCGGAGCGGGGAGAGCGAATACTATATCAATAAGCAGTCCGTCCGCCTGCGGGACATCAATGAGCTCTTCATGGACACCGGCCTTGGCCGGGAGGGCTACTCCATCATCGGACAGGGCCGCATCGACGAGATATTGTCCCTGCGCAGTGCCGACCGCCGGGAGATTTTCGAGGAGGCCGCGGGCATCTCCCGCTTCCGCCACCGCAAGGAGGAGGCCCAGCGCCGCCTGGAGCGCACGGAGGAGAACCTAACGCGCATCGGCGACAAGATCAGCGAATTGGAGCTCCAGGTGGTCCCCCTGCGGGAGCAGGCGGAGGAGGCTAAGAAGTACCTGCTCCTTCGGGATGAGCTTCGGACGCTGGAGATCTCCGTGTGGCTGGAGAAGCTGGAGGAGCTGCGCGCCGCGGCCCTTCGCTTCCAGGCCGCCTGCATCGCCGCCAAGGAACGGCAGGAGGACGCCGCCGCGCAGCTGGAGGCCCTCTACCAGGAGAACGAGCGCTTCTCCCAGCGGATGCAGGAGAGCGACCTGGAGCAGGAGACCGTCCGCGCCCAGGCCTCCGCTCTGGAGGCCCAGGCATCAGACCGGGAGAGCGCCGCCGCAGTGCTGGAGTCCACAGTGCGGCACAGCCGGGAGTCCATCGCCCTCCTGGAACAGGAGATGGCGGACCAGGACAGCCGGAGCCAATCCATCTCTGAACAGATGGACCGTCAGCGGGCCCTGGTGGAGGAGCTGACCGCCCGGAGCGCCCGGCTGGAGGAGGAACTGGAGGCCCTTTTGGAGGAGGCCCGCGCAGCCTCGGAGAGCGCCGGGAGCGCCGCCGCAGCAGCGCAGGCCCTTCAAGCCCAGGAGGCCCTTGCCGCCGCCGCCGCCGCAGACGCCCGGGAGCGCTTAGCCGCCCTCGCGGCGGGGCTGGAGCAGATGGAGGAGCGTCAGCGGGCCCTCGCCCGGGAGTTTGCCGCCGCCGGGGCCCAGCAGGAGAGCGCCGGGGAGGAGGTCTCTGCCGCCCGCAGTGCCCTCACGGAGGCGGAGGAGGAGGCACGGAGCGTTGGCAACGTCATCCAGGGCCACACGCTGCGCATGGCGGGCCGGGAGAAAAAGGCGGAGGACGCCGCCCGCCTCCTGCAAGCGCTGACGATGGAGGAGAACAACCTCTCCTCCCGTATCCGGCTCCTGACGGAGATGGAGCGGGAGTACGAGGGGTTCAACCAGGCGGTGCGCCTTGTGATGCAGTGCGCCGGGAAGGGGACCCTGCGGGGCATCCACGGCCCTGCGGCCAACCTCATGAAGGCCCCCAGCCGCTGTGCCGTGGCCCTGGAGACCGCCCTGGGGGCCGGGATGCAGAACATCGTGGTGGACCGGGAGGAGGATGCCAAAGCCGCCATCTCCCTCCTCAAGCAGAGGAACGGGGGCCGGGCCACCTTCCTGCCCCTGACGGCCATCCGGGGAGAGGAACTGCGGGAGCAGGGGGTGGAGGACGAGCCCGGGTTTGTAGGCATCGCCTCGGCCCTCATCACCTACGACCGGCGCTATGACCAGATCTTCCGCAGCCTCCTGGGCCGCACCGTTGTGGTGGAGGACCTGAACTGCGGCATCGCCATGGCCCGCAGGCACCAGAACCGCTTCCGTATTGTCACCCTGGACGGGCAGATCATCAACCGGGGCGGCTCCATGACCGGCGGCAGTATGTCCCGCAGTGCGGGCATCCTCTCCCGGGCCAACGAGCTGGAGGCTCTGGGCAGGCGGAGGGAGGAGCTCAAAGAGGAGCTCGCCTCCGCAAAGCGGGGGCAGGAGGAGGCCTCCCGGGCGCTGAACGCCGCCCGGTACGAATTGCAGGTGGCCCAGGACCAGCGCCGCGCCGCCGAGGACGCGGTGCTCCGGGGGCAGGGACAGCTCAGCCGCTGTGAGGCGGTACTGGAGAGCGCCCGGCTGACCCTGGAGAATCTCGCCGGGGAGCGGGACGCCCTGTCCCAGCGGGCCCAGGCAAGCCGGGAGCAGATGGAGGAGGCCCGCGCCCTCGCCGGAGAGCGGGAGGCGGAGGCCGCCCGTCTGGAACAGGCCGCCCGGGAGAAACTGGCCGGTCAGTCGGACCTTCTGGAGCGGACCGGAAAACTCAGCGAGGAGGTATCCCGGCTGAAGGCGGACCAGGCGGGCGTCGCCGCCCAGCGGGAGGCCACAGAAAAGGCCCTGGGGGACCTGGAGCAGGTCGCCCGGGACATGGCCGGGGACCGGGAGAGCCGCCTGCGCCGTCTGGAGGAGCACCGGACCACCATCGCGGACACGGAGCGGGAGATTGCCCGCCGGACCGAGGAGGCCGCGTCCCTGCGGTTACAGGCCGCGTCCTGTCAGGACCGCCTGCGTCAGCTCCAGGAGGGCAAGCTCCGCCTGGAGCAGGAGCGCACCGCCATGGGGACCAGGCTCAAGGAGTGCAACGAGGCGGTGCTGGAAGCCGAGCGGGAGGCCGCACGGCTGGAACAGCGCCTCAGCGCCGGGAACATGGAGGAGAAACAGCTCCTCGACAAGCTCTGGGAGACCTACGAGCTCAGCCACTCCGCCGCCATGGAGCTGCGCATCCCCCTGGAGTCCACGGCCAAGAGCACCCGGCGTATCGGGGAGCTCAAGCGGGAGATCAGCGGCCTGGGCAGCGTGAACGTGGGGGCGATCGACGAGTTCCAGCGGGTCAACAGCCGCTACACCTACCTTACGGACCAGCGCAGCGACGTCCAGCAGGCCAAGCGGGAGCTGGAGGGCATCATCCAGGAGATCACAAAAGAGATGACCGCCATCTTCGACGCCCAGTTCCAGCGCATCGCCGCCGCCTTCCAGGAGACCTTCCAGGACCTCTTCGGCGGCGGACAGGCCGCGCTGGAGCTGGAGGACCGGTCGGATATCTTAGGGTGCGGCATCGAGATCAAGGTCCAGCCCCCGGGGAAGACCCTGCGCACGCTGTCCCTCCTCTCCGGAGGGGAGAAGGCATTCGTGGCCATCGCCCTCTACTTCGCCATTTTGAAGGTGCGGCCCACGCCGTTCTGCGTCATGGACGAGATCGAGGCCGCTCTGGACGAGGCCAACGTGGTCCGCTTCGCCCGGTACATGCGCTCCATGGCCGACAAGACCCAGTTCATCGTCATCACCCACCGCCGGGGCACCATGGAGGAGGCGGACGTCCTCTACGGCGTCACCATGCAGGAGAAGGGGGTCAGCAAGATGCTTGCCATCAACCTCAACGACGTGGCGGCGGAGCTGGACATCAAATAGGACATCAAATAGGAGAAAGGATATCATGCTTACAAAAAATGCCGCGCCCATACTGGAATTTGACGACGCCCCGGAGGCAAAATTAAATCCAGCCAATTTTGTAACAGAGAAATTTCAGACTGATAAGCTGGTCATCACCTTTTTCCCGGAGGTCATGGACCGGCTGGCGGAGGACGGGCAGATTGTCCTGGAGAGAACGATCCCGGGGGAGAACCCGGTCCCCATCTACCGCTTCACGGAGGAGCCGGACGTGCTCTTGACGCTGGGGCAGGTGGGCTGTCCCGCCTGCGCGGGAAACCTGGACGAGTTCCACGCCATGGGTGTCACGAAGGTGATGTTCTGCGGCGGGGGCGGCGTGCTGGACCGGAATATTGAGGTCGGCCAGCTCCTGCTGGTGGACGGTGCCATCCGGGACGAAGGCTTCTCCTACCACTACCTCCCGCCGTCCAGGGTGGTCTACACGGACCCGGCGGTCACGGAGAAGGTCCGGCGGTATCTGGACGAGAACCGCGTCCCCTATCTCCGGGGGCTGGTTTGGACCACGGACGCCATCTTCCGGGAGACGCCCGACCGGATCGCCCGGAGGAAAGAGGAGGGTGCGAAGATCGTGGAGATGGAGCAGGCCGGGTGCATCGCCGTGGCAAAGGTCCGGGGCTTCGCCTACGGCGCGCTGATCTACGGCGGGGACGACCTGACGGGAGAGGAGTGGTCCAACAGGGGGTGGCGGAGCCGGAGGGGCGTCCGCTGCGATCTGGTGATCCTGTGTAAAGAACTGGTCAAGATCATATAAACTGCTTGGCAATTCCAATTTGAAGGAGAACGGAACATGGGCTTTTGGGAAAAATTAAAGAAGATCTACATGGGCGACGTCTTCGGCGCCGCCATCAGCGAGGCGGACGAGGCCTTCTTCGACGACCTGGAGGAGATGCTCATCCTCGCCGACGTGGGGCTCACCACCGCCACGGAGGCGGTGCAGGAGCTGCGCACCCGGATGATCGAGGACAAAATCTCCGGTCAGGAGCCGGTGAAGGCCTGCCTGCGGGAGATTTTGGCGGAGCGGCTGAACGTGGGGGACACGAGGCTGAACCTCTCCACCAAGCCCTCTGTGGTGCTGGTGGTGGGGGTCAACGGCGTGGGCAAGACCACCTCCATCGGCAAGATGGCCAACGCCATGCGTCTGGAGGGGAAACGGGTGCTCCTGTGCGCCAGCGACACCTTCCGGGCGGCGGCGGCGGACCAGCTGGAGATCTGGGCCAACCGGGCCCGGTGCGAGATCGTCCGGCAGAAGGAGGGGGCCGACCCCGGGGCCGTGCTCTTCGACGCCCTTCAGGCCGCGAGGGCCCGGAGCGTGGACGTGGTCCTCTGCGACACCGCCGGGCGGCTTCACAACAAGGCCAACCTTATGGCGGAATTGGCCAAGCTCCGCAAGATCATCGACCGGGAGATGCCGGAGGCGGCCCTGGAGATTCTGCTGGTCCTGGACGCCACCACCGGGCAGAACGGCCTCATCCAGGCCAAGCAGTTCCAGGAGATTTCCGGCTGTACGGGCATCGTCCTGACGAAGCTGGACGGCACCGCCAAGGGCGGCATCGTCATCGCCATCGCCCAGGAGCTGCAAGTGCCGGTGAAGTTCGTCGGCCTGGGGGAGGATATCAAGGACCTCCAGCCCTTTGACGCCAAGGCGTACGTGGAGGCGCTGATCTGAGATGAAAAAATTGAGCCATATTGGGTTGAAAACGGCTGGAATCGGCTCCATTTTGACCGTTTGCAGGATCACCCTCCTGGGATCGATCGCCTTTTACGGGGGATTGTTCCTGATGATTTTAGGAGTGATCAGCGAGGAGAGACAGAAAAATGACGAGAATTGACGGCAGAAAAGAGAACGAACTGCGTCCGGTCACAATGACCACGGACTTTGTAGACTTTGCCGAGGGCAGCGTCCTCATAGCGTGCGGCAGGACGAAGGTCCTCTGCTGTGCCAGCGTGGAGCCCGGCGCGCCCCGCCACGTGCCCGAGGGCACGGGCTGGGTGACGGCGGAGTACTCGATGCTCCCCCGGGCCAACCGGGAGCGCTCCCGCCGGGACGTGAGCAAGCTGAAGCTCAGCCCCCGCAGCGCGGAGATCCAGCGGCTCATCGGAAGGAGCCTCCGGGCGGCGGTGGACCTCGCGGCCCTGGGGGAGAGGACCATCACCGTGGACTGCGACGTCCTGCAAGGCGACGGCGGCACCCGCACCGCCTCCGTCACCGGCGGCTTCGCGGCGCTTGCCATCGCCTGCCGGAAGCTGGTGGAGACGGGCGCACTGGAAAAAAGCCCCATCAAGGGGCAGGTGGCCGCCGTGTCCGCAGGCATCGTGGAGGACGTGCCCCTGCTGGACCTCTGCTATGAGGAGGACAGCCGCGCCATGGTGGACCTTAACTGCGTGATGAACGAGCGCGGGGAGCTCATCGAGCTCCAGGGCACCGGCGAGGGCCGGGGCTTCACCGTGGCCGAACAGCGGGCTCTGGTGGACCTCTGCGCCGGGGGCATCCGGGAGCTGATGAAAAAACAGAAAGAAATATTGGGAGGCCGTTTTTGACATGAAATTCGTACTTGCGTCACAAAATAAGCACAAGCTGGAGGAGATGCAGGCCATCTTGTCCGCCCACGGGGTGGAGGCGGTCCTCCAGTCGGACCTGGGGCTCCATGTGGACGTGGAGGAGACGGGGGACACCTTTGCGGAAAACGCCCTGCTGAAGGCCAAGGCGGTGATGGAGGCCAGCGGCCTGCCCGCCATCGCCGATGACTCCGGCGTCTGCTGCGACGCCCTGAACGGTGCGCCCGGCGTCTACTCCGCCCGCTACGGCGGCCCGGAGCTGGACGACGCGGGCCGGTACCGGCTCCTCCTGGCCAACATGCAGGGGGCCAAGACCCGCGCCGCCCACTTCACCAGCGCCATCGCCTGCATTTTTCCCAACGGAGACACCATTGAGGCCGAGGGCATCTGCCCGGGAACCATTGCCTTCGCCCCCCAAGGCACCGGCGGCTTCGGCTATGACCCGGTATTCTTCCTGCCGGAGCTCCGCAAGACCTACGCCCAGCTGACCCCGGAGGAAAAAGCGGCGGTGAGCCACAGGGGCAAGGCCCTCGCGGTGTTCGACGGGAAGCTCCGGGACTATCTGCAAGGAGGCGGCTATGGAACTGACCAGTAAACAGCGTGCCCAGCTCCGGGGCATCGCCAACGGCATCGACACCATCGTCCACATCGGCAAGGACGGCATCACCGACAACGTGGCCAAGCAGGCCAACGACGCCCTGGAGGCCCGGGAGCTCATCAAGTGCCGGGTGCTGGAGAACTCCATGCTCACCGCCCGGGAGGCCTGCACGGAGCTCGCCCGGCGCACCCGCAGCGAAGAGGTCCAGGTCATCGGTACCAAATTTGTCCTTTATCGCAGGCATTATGACAAGAGCAAGCGAAAAATCGAGCTGATTCAGGAAAAAAAGAAAACAAAACCATTGACATAAAGGCCGACCCGTGGTATAGATGTGGCGATGCGTTGAAACGCACCGCCCGCCCGGGCGGAGAAATGAGGCGAGGCATTGAAGATCGGGATCTATGGAGGAACCTTCAACCCCATCCATCTGGGACATATGTCGGCGGCAAAGTTTGCCGCGGAGTATCTCCATTTAGACAAGCTCTACCTCGTCCCCACCGGACAGCCGCCCCACAAGGCGCTGGCGGAGACCGGGGCCGGGGCCCATCACCGGTTGGAGATGACCGGCCTCGCGGCGGAGGCGCTGGAGCTTTCAGGGGAGGCGGAGGCGTCGGACCTGGAGCTGCGCCGGATGGGGAAGAGCTACACCCTGGACACCCTCCAGGCGATGAAAAAGCGCTTCCCCAAGGACCATCTGTACTTCCTCATGGGCACGGACATGTTCCTGACCTTCCATCTGTGGAGGGACCCGGAGAAGATCGCAAAGCTCTGCACCCTCTGCGCCTTCGGACGCAGCGAGGCGGACACGGAGGAGCTCTTCGCCCGGCAGAGGGACTACCTCTCCAGGGCCCTGGGGGCGGACATCGTGACGCTGGTCCTGCCCCATGTCGTGGATATCTCGTCCACTCAACTGAGGGAGGGCCTCGCTAGAGGGGAGGGCCGGGAGTACCTGGACCCGGCGGTCTACGGCTACATCCTCCGGGAGGGGCTCTACGGCACCTGCGCGGACCTGCGGCAGCTCTCCCTGGAGGACCTGCGGTGTGCGGCGATCAGTATGCTCCGCCGCCGGAGGGCTCCCCATGTGCTGGGCACGGAGGAGGAGGCCGCGCGGCTTGCCCGCCGCTGGGGTGCGGACGAGATGTCCGCCCGCCGGGCGGCCCTGCTGCACGACTGCACAAAAAAATGCGGCAGGGAACAACATCTCGCCATCTGCCGTCAATACGGTATCCGGCTGGACGAGGAGGAGCAAAGAGAGGAAAAACTGCTCCACGCCCTCACCGGCGCGGCGCTGGCGGAGCACGTCTTCGGTCTGACTGCGGAGGAGGTGGGTGCCGTCCGCTGGCACACCACCGGCAGAGCGGGCATGACCGTGCTGGAGAAGATCCTCTATCTGGCCGACTACATCGAGCCCACCCGGGATTTCTGCGATCTCAGAGAGATAAGGACCCTGGCCTATGAGGACCTGGACCGGGCGGTGCTCATGGGCCTGGAGATGTCCATCCGGGAGCGGGAGGCCCAGGGGGCGAAAGTCCACGTAAACAGTGTGTACGCGAGGGATCATCTGAAAGGAAAGCTGACATGAGCAAAGGCAAGCGGCAGGCCGCCTCCGGCGGCTGGCACAGAGGGGGAGACCCCTTTGAGGAGGACCACAAGAAACAGAAGAAAAAAAAGGGGAAGAAGGGCGGCGGCAAGCGCACGGCCCTCATCGTCCTCGGCTGTATCGCCGTCCTTGCGGCGGCGGTGGGCGCGGCGTGGATGATCTTCGTCAAGCCGCCGGACGTGACGGACAACGACCGCCCCGGCGTGGCGGACGGCCCCGCCGCTCCCGGCACCACCGCCCCCTCCCAGGGGGACAAGGAAAAGCCGGATGAACCCCTCTCCGGCCGGAAGAAGGACTACTACACCTTCCTCCTCCTGGGGAAGGACACCTCTTCCGGCAGTACGGACACCATCATCCTGGTCTCCTACGACGTGCCCAACCAGCAGGTGAACATGATGAGCATCCCCCGGGATACCGCGGTGAACGTGCCATGGACCGTCAAGAAGATCAACAGCGTATACAGCGCCAAGGAGTCCAGCGGCGGCGGATTGGAGAACCTGAAAAAGCAGGTGGCCTGCCTCACCGGCGTGATGCCGGACCGGTATGTGGTCATCGAGTGGAAGGCCGTAGGGGAGATCGTGGACGCGGTGGACGGCGTGGAGTTCGACGTGCCCCGGAACATGAACTACGACGACCCCGCCCAGGACCTCCACATCCACATCCAGAAGGGGCCCCAGCTCCTGGACGGCAAGAAGGCCATGGGCGTCATCCGCTACCGCCACGACAACGTCCGGGAGGACGGCGTGATGCCCGGCTACGCCAACGGCGACCTGGGCCGCACCGAGACCCAGCAGGCATTTTTGAAGGCCATGGCCAAGAAGGTCCTCCAGCTGGGGAACATCACCAAGATCAACGAGTTCGTCAAAATTTTCATGGACAACGTGGAGACGGACATGACCCTCACAGAGATGATGTGGTTCGCCTCTAAGGCCATGGGGGCCAACGTGGATAACATCCAGTCCTGCACCATGCCCAACGACGGCGGGAGCTACTTCCGGAAGGGGGACTATGTGTTCATCAACATTGATGAGCTCCTGCCCCTGGTCAACGAGCAGTTCAACCCGTATAACCGGGACATCACCGAGTCGGACCTGCAGGTCCTGGTGAAGACCGGGAAGAGCACCGTCACCGTCACCAACGGTCAGCTGCTGGACTCCAAGTGGGGCAAGGCAAGCTCCTCCGGGTCCTCCAGCTCCTCGGGGAGCTCAAGCGGGAGCTCCAGCAGTTCCAACAGTTCCAACAGCTCCAGCGGGACCACCACGGAGCCCGGTCTGAAGCCCGAGAAGGAGCCCGCGCCTCCTCCCACAGAGCCCACGACGCCCCCCAGTGGACCCGGCGATACCCAACAGCCCGGTGAGGGCGGCGCGTCCTCCGAAGGCGAGGGAGAGGGCGGCACTGCTACCCCGCCGGACCCCGGCGTGACAGAGCCCGTGCCCCAGCCTCCGGAGAACGGCGGAACAGAGGCGCCTACCCCGGACCCGGGAACCACTCCCGCACCGGACCCCCAGCCTGAACCGGAACCCGAGCCCGTCCTGCCGCCGGAGCCCACACTGCCTCCGGTGGAGACGGCCCCCTCCGGCGGAGAGACCACGGTCCAGCCCGCCGAAGCGCCTGCGGCTTAATCGAAAGATCCCATTCATGACTTGGAAAGGATAGATAGAACATGGCCTATCGAGGCAAGAGACAGAGCCCCCGCGGCGGAAAGGACGCAGGAGGTTATCCGGAGCCCATCTCCAATGTAGGGGACCCCTTCGCGGAGGAGGAAAAGCCCTCCGTGGGAGAGCGGTGCGCCCAGTTTTTCCGCTCCACTGGCGGCAAGGTGTTCCTCATCGCCACAGCCTGCATCGTCGTGCTGGCGGCGGGGGCTCTCACCGCCTGGAGCATGTGGGTCAAGCCGCCGGACCTCCCCGCCGTTCCGGACAGCACCCAGACAGCCCCCAAGCCCTCCCAGGACACCCCGTCCACGACGCCCCAGGGCCCCACGGACGACGATCTCTACCCGGACGACGGCTATATGGGCGAGATGCCCGCCCTCTCCGGCGACCGGAAGGAGGGGGTCTACACCTTTCTCCTGGTGGGCACGGACTTAGATGACGGCAACACGGACACCATCATGGTGGCGAGCTATGACACGGTGAACCAGGACGTGGGCATCATGTCCATCCCCCGGGACACCATGGTCAACGTCAAATGGGACATCAAGCGCATCAACTCCGTCTACTCCTACAACGGCCGGAGCATCGACGCCCTGAAAAAGCATATCAGCAAGGTGGTGGGCTTCACCCCGGACTTCTACGCCAAGGTGGACCTGAGCATGTTCATCAAGCTGGTGGACCTGGTGGAGGGCGTGGAGTTCGACGTGCCCCAGGACATGAACTACGACGACCCTGCCCAGGACCTCCATATCCATCTGAAAAAGGGCGTGCAGGTCCTGGACGGACAGAGCGCCATGGAGCTGGTCCGCTTCCGCCGCTACCCCGAGGGGGACATCAAGCGGGTGGAGGTCCAGCAGGCGTTTATGAAGGCCCTCATTAAAGAGTGCCTCGCCATGGAGAACTGGGGGAAGATCAAGGCGTACATCGATCTCGCCATGGAGAACGTCCAGACAGACCTGGAGGTGGGCTCCGTGGTGTGGTTCGCCGCCAATGTGCTGGGGCTCAACAAGGGGACTCCCGCCCTGAAGATGGAGAACGTGGAGACCTACACCCTCCCCGGCAACTACAACGCCTCCACCTACAGCCGGGCCGTGGGCAACAACCAGTCCTATGTCACCATCAATCCCAAGGAGGTGGTGGAGCTGGTCAACGAGCACTTCAATCCCTATGAGCAGCGGGTGACCACCTCCATGCTGGACGCCATGAGCATCCGCTCCAACGGGGACATCGCCTCCTCCACCGGCTCCCTGCGGGACACCACCCACAACGCCATCATGGCGGTCCGGCGTGGGGAGGCCTACTACGATGACAATGGCAAGATCGTCTACGGCAAAAAGCCCACTGAGCCCGAGGGCCCCAAGCAGGATGAGGAGGGCCGGTACTACATCCTGGACGAGGAGGGCAATACCGTCTACACCGACAAGGACGGCACACCCCTGGAGGACCCCCAGCTCCCGCCCCCCTGGGTTCCCGGAAGCGGCGGCACCTTTGCCGAGGACCCCAACGGCGGATCGTCCACGGACACACCGTCCGACCCGTCCGGCGCCGGGACCCCCGATCCCGGCACCCAGACGCCTGACTCCGGGTCCCAGCCCACCGGTCCCGACCAGACGCCGGACCCCGGCGCCCAGCCGGACCAGCCCGGTCAGGACGATCCGGGTACCCAGACGCCGGGGGAGGACGGCTCCGGTCAGACAGTGCCGGAGGAGCCCGTTCTGCCCCCCGACGAGCCCGCGGCTCCGCCGCCGGAACCCCAGCCGGAGCCGGACCCGGAGCCGGACCCTCAGCCCCAGCCGGACAACCAGATCCCCGGTTGGCTGCTGACCCAGTGAGAGACCAAAAAATTCAACATAAAGTGAGGACGAGGCAATGACAGCAAAAGAACTGGCCGTTCTGGCGGCGAAGGCGCTGGACAGCAAGAAGGGCGAGGACATCAAGATCATGGAGGTCACCGAGCAGACCACCCTGGCCGACTACTTCGTCATCTGCACCGGCTCCAGCAACACCCAGATCAACGCCCTGTGCGACGCGGTGGAGGAGAGGCTGGAGACGGAGGCCGGCGAGAAGCCCCTCCACCGGGAGGGCCACCGGGGCGGCATCTGGGTCCTGCTGGACTACGGGTGCGTGGTGGTCCACGTGTTCAACAGCGAGGCCCGGGAGTTCTACTCTCTGGAGCGGCTGTGGAGCGACGGCAGGCCCCTGGACGTGGCAGCGCTCCTGGCGGAGTGAGCAGAACCCCATATACAAAGGCGTGAGCTTCGGCTCACGTCTTTTTTGCCCTCAAAAGGCAGGAATGTTTTGGGACGAGCCCTCATAGAGTGGGAGCAGGAACAGGAGGGATGCACATGACGGAGGAATACGCGCTGGAGCGCTATGAGGAGGCCTGCGCCCTGCTGCCGGGGCGGCTCCGCGCGGCGGCCATGGCGGAGGAGCAGGGGAGAAGGGCCGGGGCGGAGGAGCTGCGCCTTCGCATCGGACGGCCCATGTACCTGACACTGCCGGAGGGGGAGGTGCCCCTGCCCCAGACCCGGATCGTCCGGGGAGACCTGGAACAGGTGCTGGACCGGGCCACGGAGTTCTCCCGCTACGCCGCAAGCGAGACCCTGCGCCGGGGCTACGTCACCGCCCAGGGGGGCTTTCGCATCGGGGTGTGCGGCACGGCCCTCCCCGCCGGGGAGGACAACCAGGGCCTGCGGGACGTCAGCTCCCTGGCCATCCGCATCCCCCGGGTCCGGGAGGGGACGGCCCGTCCGGTCCTGCCGGACATCCTGGAGGAGGGGAGGCCCCTGAGCACCCTGGTCCTCAGCCCGCCGGGCGGCGGCAAGACCACCCTCCTGCGGGATCTGGTGCGGCTTCTGAGCCAGGGGACGGAGCTGAGCGCCCCCTGCCGGGTGGCCCTGGTGGACGAGCGCGGAGAGCTGGCGGCGGTCCACCGGGGGAGGCCCCAGCTGGAGGTGGGGTGCCACACGGACATCCTGGACGGCTGTCCCAAGGCCCTGGCGGTGCCCATGCTCCTGCGGGCCATGACGCCGGAGGTCATCGCCCTGGACGAGGTGGCCCTCCCGGCGGACGTGGAGGCGGTCTGCGCCGCCGCAGGGTGCGGAGCCGCACTGCTGGCCACCGTCCACGCCGCCTCCGTCCGGGATCTGGGGGAGCGGCCTGTGGGGCGCGCGCTCCTGGAATGCGGCGTGTTCCGGCGGGCGGTCCTCATCGAGGGCCGGGGTCGGGAGCGCCGGAGCCGGGTGGAGCGTCTGCCATGAAGTGGCTGGGCGCGGTGCTGGTGCTGTGGGGAGCGCTGGAGGGCTTCCTTCTGCGGCGGCGGGAGAGGCTGCTGCCCCTCAGGGTGGGCCAAGCCCTGGCGGAGGACCTGGAGGTCCTCCGGTGCGGGGTGTGCCTCTGCCGTGCGCCTCTGCCGGAAATTTTGGAGCATAATCTCGCGGAGGGGGAGGGAGCCCGGTATCTGTGGGGCCCCTTGGCGGCGCTCCTGTCCGAGGCGGGAGAGCGCTCCCTCACCGGCTGCTGGCGGCAGGCGGCGGCGGGCCTCCCGGACCCTTTGCGGCGCATCCTGGCCCCGCTGGGCACTCTGCTCCCCACAGGCGGGGAGCGCCTGGCGGAGGCCATCGAGGAAACAAGAGAGGAGCTTACCAGGTTCCTGCGGGCTGAGCGGGAGAGACAGGCCGCAGAGGGGCGCGTCACCGCCGCTCTGTGCCTCTCCGGGGCGAGCCTTCTGATCCTGGTACTGATATGATATGGATATTGACCTCATTTTTCGGATTGCGGCTATCGGGATTGTGGTGGCGGTGCTCAACCAGCTGCTGGTGCGCTCGGGCAGGGAGGAGCAGGCCCTGATGACCACCCTCGCGGGCCTGGTGGTGGTGATGATGATGCTGGTGCGGGAGATCAGCGACCTCTTCCAGCTCATCAAGACCCTCTTCGGGTTTTAGGGCCATGGAGCTCCTGAAACTGGCGGCGCTCTGTACCGTGTGTCTTCTGCCGGTGGTGCTTCTGCGGGGAAAGAACCCGGAGCAGGCGCTGCTGCTGACGCTGGGCATCATGCTGGCCGCTGCGGCCCGGTGTCTCGCCCTGGCGGCCCCGGCGCTGGAGGAACTGCGCGCCCTCTTCGCCCGGACGGGGCTGGAGGAGGCCCATATCGCCGTCCTGCTCAAGACAGTGGCGGCGGCGCTGGTGACAAAGCTCTGCGCGGACCTGTGCCGGGACGGCGGCTCCCAGGCCCTGGCCACCACCGTGGAGGCGGCGGGGGCAGTGGCGGCACTGGTGCTGGCGATGCCGCTCCTGCGGGCTGTGGCGGAGCTTCTGCTGGGTTTTTTCGGATAAAAGGGCGGGATATGCAGGAATTATACAGCATTATACAGGGGTGCGAATGGTGTGGAATGAAAATCCATCGCCATTCACAAAGAATGAATTGTAATGAATAAGTTCGTATAATGCAAGAAAGAAACCGCATTTATGAACAGAGGAGGTGTCAAACATCAAGTTTCAGATCTGCGCGGCTCTGCTGGCGGCCTGCCTGCTGTGCGGGAGGGCCTGGGCGGCGGAGCTGCCGCCGGAGCTGGAGCGGGCCTCGCCGGAGGCGGCGGAGCTCCTCTCCGGCGATACGGAGGAGAGCTTCGGCCTCCTGCGGGGCCTGGGGAAGCTCTGGCAGGAGAGCCTGACGGCGCTGAAGGACCATCTTCTCTCCGGCGTCCGGAGCACGGCGGCGATCATGGCGGGGGTGGTGCTCCTGGGCGTACTGGAGAGCGCGGCCCCGGAGGGCCGTGACGCGGTCGGCCGCTGTGCCGGAGCCGCCGGGGCGCTCTGGATTACGGCGGTATCTGCCGGGGACCTGAGCGCCCTCATCGGCCTGGGGCAGAAGACCATCGGGGACATCTCCTCTCTGGGGACGGTCCTTGTACCCGTCCTCGCGGCGGCGGAGGCGGCGGGAGGAGGCGTCACTGCCGCCTCAGTCCGGCAGGTGGCGGCAGTGTTCTTTGCGGGGGTGCTGCTGCGGCTCATCAACGGACTGCTCCTGCCCATGGTGTACCTGTACATCGGCGTATCCGCCGCCGGAGCGGTGGTGGAGGGGGACGCCATGGAGCGCATCGGGACGCTGCTGAAAAAGCTCACCGGCTGGACGCTGGGAGGGCTCCTGACCCTCTTTATCACCTATCTTGCCGTCAGCGGCGCGGTGGCTGGCGCGGTGGACGCCCATGCGTTAAAATTGGCGCGCTCTGCGGTCTCCGCCGCCGTGCCGGTGGTGGGGGGCATCCTCTCCGAGGCGGCGGAGAGCCTCCTTGCCGGTGCGGGCATCCTCAAGGGGATGGTGGGCACCTTTGGAACTCTGGCGGTGCTGGGGGCGTGTCTGCTCCCGGTGCTCCGGCTGGGGTGTCAGTATCTGCTCTACCAGGGGGCGTCCCTGGTGGCGGCCGCGGCGGGGCCCAAGAAGCTGACGGACCTCCTCTCAATGCTTGCCGACGCCTTTGGCCTGGTGCTGGCCATGACAGCGGCCTCTGCGGCGGTGCTCCTCATCGCCATTGTGTCATCGCTGACGGCGGTGTCGCCGTGATGGCCGGGGTGCGGCAGTGGCTGCTGGGGGTGGTCCTCACCGCCTTTGCCGGGACCCTGGCCCGTCAGCTTGCCGTGGGGGCCAAGGGGCAGGCCATGGTGCGCCTCACCGCCGGACTGCTCCTGACGCTGGCGATTTTGCGCCCCATCGCCTCCCTGCGCTGGGAGGCCCCGGCGGAGCGCGGCCTCCTGGAGCGGACAGAGGACCAGGCATCAGACTACCGAAAAAACCAGCAGGAGGCCCTGGCGGCAGTCATAGAGGAAAAGACGGCGGCATATATATGGGACAAAGCTAACGAGCTGGGGCTCAGCTGTGAGGCGCATGTGACCACGGCGGCAGGGGAGAGCGGCATCCCCCTGCCCGACGCCGTCACCATCACCGGAAGCTACAGCCCGGCCCTGGCCGCCTGCATCGAGAAGGAGGTGGGCATACCCGCCGGAAAACAAAATTGGCTGGAGGTACCGACATGGACAGAGACGAAGGAGCCCGGCGGCTGATGAAGCCATTGGCCGTCCTGGGCCGCTACAAATACGTTCTGCTGGTGGCGGCGCTGGGCGCGGCGCTCTTGCTGTGGCCCACAGCCGCCGGGACGGCGGCGGAGAAGGCCCAGGCGGCGGAAGAGACAAAGCCCGCCTCCCTGCGGGAGACGGAGGAGGCCATGGAGCGCATCCTGGGAAAGATCAGCGGCGTGGGGCAGGTGGATGTGATGCTCACCCTCCAGAGCGGCAGGGAGCTGGTCCTGGCCGAGGACACCACCCTCCGCTACAGCGGGAGCGCCCAGGCCCCCAGCGACTACCAGCGCAGTGCCGAGACCGTCACCTCCCCCAGCGGCGTGGTGGTCACCCAGGAGCGCTGTCCCCAGTACCGGGGGGCCCTGGTGGTCTGCGACGGCGGGGGAAACGACGCGGTGCGGCTGCAGGTGGTCTCCGCCGTCAGCTCCCTCACGGGCCTGGGCGCGGACCGGGTCACGGTGGTCAAGCGGCAGAGCGGCGGCACGCAATCGTAGGACTTTTTCAGCGAAAGCTTCGCCCCTCGGGGCAGGATCATAAGGAGGAGACGACACGATGAGGAATCAATGGAAGCGCAATGCCGTGGTGGCGACGGTGCTGCTGTTCGTCTGCGCGGCAGTGTATCTCAACTGGCGCTACGCCGGGGACGTGGCGGGGGACGCGGTCCAGACCAGCCAGTCCCAGGAGAAGGAGGGGGAGAAGAAGGACGAGGGCGGCACCACCCGGGTGCTGGGCGACGCCACGCTGGTGGGCGGCGTGCCCACGCTCCTGGAGGAGGGCACCCCCGCTCAGACGGATGCCCCCGCAGCCGCAGTCAGCAGCTACTTCGACACCGCCCGGCTCAGTCGGCAGCAGTCCCGGGACAACGCCCTGAGCCTCCTGCGGGAGGCGGCGGGACAGGAGAACGTGGAGCAGACCGCCCTGGACGACGCCAACCGGGCCATCCAGACCCTCGCGGGCTATGCCATGCTGGAGAGCCAAATCGAAAACCTGGTGGTGGCCAAGGGCTACGCCGACTGCGTGGCCTTCATGGGGGAGAACGGCATCAGCGTGGTGGTCTCCGCCGCCAACGACGGCCTTCAGACCGAGGACGTGGCCAAGATTACGGATATCGTCCTCAGCGAGACGGAATATTCCGCGGATCAGATCAAGATCATGGAGGCAAATTGACCTCCAGAGAGGCCGGAGGCGCTCCCTCCGGCCTCCTTTTGCGCGCCGGCAGGCTGTCCCGACCAAAATCTCCCCTGAAAAAAAGAAAAAGGTATTGAAATTAGGGGCGCATTGGGTTATACTATTTCCGCTGAAACAGAAAAAACTTTGGAGGTAACACCCATGGTAACCATTACAAAAGACACCATCATCGGCGACGTGCTGGACCTTGCGCCCCAGACGGCCCCCATCTTCCTGTCCATCGGGATGCACTGCCTGGGCTGTCCCAGCAGCAGGGGAGAGACCGTGGAGGAGGCCTGCGCCGTCCACGGTGTGGACGTGGACAAGCTCTTGGAGGCTGTCAACGCTGAGGCCAACAAGTAAGGACTCTTTTTGAACAATGCCGCGCCTTGGGGGACCCATGGAATACTCTATGGGTCCCTCATTGGGCGGGGGACTCTGGGAGGAGGTAGCGCGATGGCGCTGGAGCTGAGCCCACGCCTGTGGGCGCTGGCGGACTGGGTGGAGCCCGGATGCCGCTGTCTTGCAGACATAGGAACGGACCACGGATACATCCCCGCGGCGCTCCTGCTGGAGGGCAGGGTCCAGCGGGCAGTCGCGTCGGACATCGCCCCGGCCCCTCTGGACCGGGCCCGGGCCACGGCGGAGCGCTGGGGCCTCACGGAGCGGATGGACCTGCGCCTGGGGAACGGTCTGGAGGTCCTGGCCCCCGGGGAGGCGGACGCGGTGGTCATCGCCGGAATGGGGGGCGATACCCTGGTGGACATCCTCGCCGCCGCCCCCTGGTGCCGGGAGACAGCCCTGCTCCTCCAGCCCATGAGCCGGGCGGAGGTCCTGCGCCCCTGGCTTGCGGAGAACGGCTTCGCCATCCGCCGGGAGCGGCTGGTCCAGGACCGGGGGGTGCTCTACCCCATCCTGGATGTCTCCGGGGGGGAGATGGCCCTCAGCGAGAGCGAGGCCTGGGGCGGCGTGCTCCTGGGGGACGACCCCCTCTGGGGGCGCTTCCTGGAGGAACAGATCCTCCGGCTGCGGCGGGCCGCGGCGGGGCTGTCCCGGGCCAGGGACAGTACACTGTCGGAGCGGAGGGAGACCTTCCTTCGCATCGCCGGAGCACTGGAGGAGAAGAAAGGGGAGTTCGAATATGCCCACAGTTCGTGAGATCGAGGGCGCTGTCTACGGCTTCGCCCCCCGCCGTCTGGCTCAGAGCTGGGACAACGTCGGCCTGCTCATCGGGGACGGCGGCAGGGAGGTCCGCCGGGTCCTGGTCGCCTTGGACGTGACGGAGGACGTGGCGGCGGAGGCGTCGGAACAGGGGGCGGAGCTCATCCTGGCCCACCACCCGGTGATGAACTGCACCTGGCGTCCGGTCCAGAGCCTCCTGGAGGAGGACATCCAGGGCCGTCTCCTGCGGCGGCTGGTCCGGGACGGCACCGCCGTCATCTGTATGCACACCAACCTGGACGCCGCAGAGGAGGGCGTCAACGCCGCCCTCGCCCGGGCCCTGGGCCTGGAGGACGCGGGGCCGGTGGTAGAGGAGGGCATCGAGCGCATCGGGAGCCTCTCCGCACCCCTGGACCTCCCGGCGTTTTTGGCGCTGGTGGGGGAGCGCCTGCGGCCCAACGGCATCCGCTACGTGGACGCCGGACGGCCCATCCGCCGGGTGGCGGTGGGCGGCGGGGCCTGCGCGGACTTCCTGGAGGAGGCCGCGGGGCTTGGCTGCGACGCCTTTGTCACCGCCGACGTGAAGTACAACCAGTTCCTGGACGCCAAGGCCCTGGGCATCAGCCTCATAGACGCCGGACACTTCCCCACGGAGGACGTGGTCTGCCCGGTGCTGGTCTCGCTCCTGCGGGAGAAATTCCCGGGCCTCGCCGTGGAGAAGTCCGCCCGCCACAGGGAGGTGTTCTCCTACTGGACGCCCGGCAGGGAGGGGGCACCGTGACCTACGCTATGTCAGACCTCCACGGGGAGTCCGGCCGCTATCAGGCCATGCTGGAGCGCATCCGCTTCTCGCCGGAGGACACCCTCTTTATCCTGGGGGACGTGGTGGACCGGGGCGGCATCGGGGGGATCGACATCCTCCGCGATGTGATGGCCCGGCCCAATGTCCGCCTGCTCTTGGGCAACCACGAAGAAATCTTCCGCAGGGTCAGCCGTACCAGGGGAGACAGGGAGATGGACCACTGGCGGCGGAGCGGCGGGCAGATCACGCTGGATACCTTTGACAGCCTGAGCGCCGGGGAGCAGGCGGATATCTTGGCGTTTCTGGACGCTCTGCCGGACCATGCGGAGGTGGAGGCCGGGGGGAGGCGCTTCTATCTGGTCCACGCCTTTCCGTCGGAGGATCCCCACCAGCGCATCTGGGCCCGCCCCGGCCCCCAGGCCGTGACGCCCTTTGACGGCGGGACCATCGTCGTGGCGGGGCATACCCCGGTCTGCGAGTTCTGGGGCTCCGATGAGGAGACCATTCGGAAATACCTTCTGGGCCGGGAGCACGTCTCCGTCTTCCAGGGCCCCGGGTACTTCAATATCGACTGCGCCTGCGGCTACCAGCTCCCACAGCGCCGTCTGGCCTGTTTGGCGCTGGAGACCCTGGAGGCGTATTATACCTGATCTTAACAAGGAGAAACAAGCTATGTCTGGACATTCCAAGTGGCACAATATCCAAAAGACCAAGGGCGCGGCGGACGCCAAGCGCTCTCAGGCATTTACGAAGATCGCCCGGGAGATGATCGTGGCGGTGAAAGAGGGGGGAAACGGGGACCCCAACAACAACTCCCGCCTGGCGACGGTCATCGCCAAGGCCAAAGCGGCCAATATGCCCAACGACAACATCAAGCGCACCATCGACAAGGCCCTGGGGGCCGGGAACACTGATAACTTTGAAAAGGTGGTCTACGAGGGCTACGGCCCCAGCGGCGTGGCGGTGATCGTGGAGGCCCTGACCGACAACCGCAACCGCACCGCGCCGGAGGTCCGCCACCTCTTCGACAAATACGGCGGGAACATGGGCGCCTCCGGGTGCGTCAGCTGGAGCTTCGACCGCAAGGGCGTCATCGTCATCGACAACGAGGAGGGCGACCTGGACGAGGAGAAGGTGATGGAGGACGCCCTGGACTGCGGCGCGGCGGACTTCGAGGCCGACAGCGGCATCTTCGAGATTACCACCGAGCCTGACGACTTCAACGCCGTCACCGCCGCCCTGGAGGCCAAGGGCTATGTCTTTGCAGAGGCCGCTATTGAGATGGTCCCCCAGAACTACATCAAGCTCACCTCTGAGGAAGACATCAAGAACATGACCAAGATGATCGACCTCATGGAGGACAACGATGATGTCCAGAACGTCTGGCACAACTGGGAGCAGGATTAAATTGAGTTAAACGATATACATTGACTTTGCTATTGTGCTATACAATGGGGGTTAATGCTATGCGTATTTCGGCGGCTATACGGGACTATTTAATAGAGATCGAGGTTAGGAAGTACACCCCTAAAACCATCAGGGGGTATCGTACTAACCTTGGTCTCTTTTTGCGCTTTTGTGAGGGAATCGCAGGAATAAACACGCTGGAGGATTTGACCCCGGCCATTGTAAGGCAATTCACAAAGTACATGGTTGACAGAGGGCGCAAGGGTACATATATCAATGGCTTATTGAAGTCGATAAAATCATTTGTGCAATACTGCTATGATGAGGATATGGGAGGATTCAGCACCAAGCGTAATTTCAAATGGTGCAAAGAAGAGAAGCCGGTTATTATGGCATTTAAGCCTGAGCACGTTAGGGCTATGCTGAATGACTGCGGCGGCAGTGACTTTATGGCAGTAAGAGACAAAGCAGTATTGACGATGCTATTTGAGACGGGAATCAGGTGCTGGGAACTGTGCTGCATGAAGCCGGAAGATATACACGATGACTTCATCGTAATTGTCAATGGGAAGGGACACAAGCAAAGAGTAGTACCTATTACGGCGATATTACATAAAGCTATGCTGAAATATGAGCGTGTACGGGATGAGTATTTTGCCCTAAAATCAACAGATCACAGCTACTTCTTATCATTTCATGGGCGACAGCTGACTAATTCGGCGGTGGAGCATATCATTAAGCGCCATGGGAGCGGGATAGAGGGCGTAAGGGTAAGCCCGCACACCTGCAGACACTTCTTTGCACAACAGCAAGTCAAGATGGGCACAGACTTATATACCATTTCACGGCTATTGGGGCACGAAAACATTCAGATCACACAGACATATCTTAACAGCTTGCGGGACGATGAAGTAATTGCCATAGCAAAGCAGAAAAGCGTTTTGATGAATTTATGATACCAAGTTAGCAAAGGCGATTTTTCCTATGATAATAGAATAGATTGCTTTTAGGGCAGCGCCAGAGCGGTATAGCACGGGAATAGTACGCCCGCTCGAATACATCAAACGGGCGGGCAAAAAAAGAGTTGCAATCATGTTACGATTGTGATATAATGTTAGCAAAAGTAAATATTGACAGATGCCATTGTGAGCGCCTTTAATGGTGAGCTTCAACGAGCCGTGTAAATTTAAGCCTGACATATAGTGCAGGCTTAGGTTTATGCGGCTTTTTTGTCGTAAAAAGTATAAATGGTGGTGGTAAGAGCGAATAGGACAGGCAGACAGCATTTTAACGGAAAGGAGGTAAGCCAATGGAACGGCGTAGGACTTATGTTTGCAAACGGGCCAGAATGTGTAGCTATCTTGTAGAGCGGGGATTCATGCCGTACAAGATTAAGCCGGACTGCGACAACCCGCAATTCAATGTGTACCTTTTCACAGCGACGCCGGAACTGTATAAGGCGGTGATGGCTTTTGTATCAGACAGACAGAATAACGAAAAAAAGGAGAAACCACAATGAACGATAACAAAAAACCGTTTGATTCTACAGTATGCTTTACATTCTATGGGAGTTGGGTAAGGGCTATTGAACAACTTGAAACAGCGGCAGAAGATAATAGCATTGCCTATAAGCTCTTTAAGGCAATCGCTGATTATTCCTTGTATGACACAGAACCAGATTTTGATAACCTGGAACCGTTTCAGCGAATTGCCCTTAAAGCTATATGGGAACCCATTTCAACTGAGATTGACAATAGTGTGTCAAGGCGCAAGCGAGGCTTTGCAAATGAGAAGCCCACAGAACTGCAAGAAGCTATCATAGCCGAATGTATCAAAAGCCCGCATGATTCATGTAGGGCAATTGGGGACGCTGTAGGGGCCTCTAAAAGCGAGGTAGACAGAGTAAGGAAGAAATACGCCAAAAGGATTAGAGAGGGCGTAGAGGGCTTACAAACGGTCTACGCGAAAGCCCTTAGCACTACAGAGCAAGAGGGACGGGAAGATATACCAGTTAGGCCAGAAATAGAGAATCTTTCAGAAGACGATCTTCCTTTTTAGTGGTTCGGCTTGAAGTGTCCCGTATCGGGATAGGGAC
>CAJUOA010000044.1 GCA_910587785.1 uncultured Oscillospiraceae bacterium
CGTATTTCATGCCCCTATTTTACCACTGCACCTTATTTTCGCAAGATGTCTATTGCATAACCGCCACAAAATCCCCCTCCCCCAGAAAAAAACCGTTGACACCGCCCCAAAACGGTGCTATAGTACGATAAACTGGCCATGAAGGAGAAGAACCCGCCATCCGGCGCTCAGAGAGGGGACCGTTCGCTGTGAGGTCCCTGCGTACGGGGCGGCTGTACCACTCCCGAGCCGCCCGGGACGACCGGGCCGTTTGCCGCACGTTACAGCGGTCACGAGCGACGGCGCAATCGCGCCGTAAGCAGGGTGGAACCGTGGAGCGTACCGCTTCACCCCTGAACACTTACTCAGGGGCGAGGCGTTTTTTCTTTGCCCCAAATCGAAAGGAGAGCATCCCCATGAGCGACGAGAACCTGTATACCTTTGAAAACGAGGCGTACCGCCGGACCTACTGGCACACCTGCTCCCACGTCCTGGCCCAGGCCATGAAGCGCCTGCACCCCCAGGTGAAGCTTGCCATCGGCCCCAGCATCGACAACGGCTTCTACTACGACTTCGACACCCCCGAGCCCTTTACCGAATCCCAGCTGGAGGAGCTGGAAGCGGAGATGCGCAGGATCTGCAAGGAGAAGCTGAAGCTGGAGCGCTTCGAGCTCCCCCGGGCCGAGGCCGTGGCCTACATGGAGGAGAAGGGCGAGCCCTACAAGGTGGAGCTCATCAATGACCTCCCCGAGGACGCCGTCATCAGCTTCTACAAGCAGGGCGAGTTCGTGGACCTCTGCGCGGGCCCCCATGTGGATTCCACCGGGCGCATCAAGGGCAACGCCATCAAGCTGACCGCCTGCAACGCCGCCTACTGGCGGGGGGACTCCAGCCGGCAGACCCTCCAGCGCATCTACGGCGTGGCCTTCCCCAAGAAGGATGAGCTGGACGAGTACCTGGCCAAGCTGGAGGAGGCCAAGAAGCGGGACCACCGCAAGCTGGGCCGGGAGCTGGGCCTCTTCATGATGAGCGAGGAGGGCCCGGGCTTCCCCTTTTTCCTGCCCAGGGGCATGGTGCTGAAAAACACCCTCCTCGAATATTGGAGGGCCTGCCACAAGCGCTACGGCTACGTGGAGATCGCCACCCCCATCATCCTCAACCAGCACCTCTGGCACCAGTCCGGCCACTGGGACCACTACAAGGACAACATGTATACCACCGTCATCGACGAGGAGGATTACGCCGTCAAGCCCATGAACTGCCCCGGCGGGATGCTGGTGTATAAAAACGAGCCCCACTCCTACCGGGACCTGCCCCTGCGCATGGCGGAGCTGGGGTTGGTCCACCGCCACGAGATGAGCGGAGCCCTCCACGGCCTCTTCCGGGTCCGGTGCTTCACCCAGGACGACGCCCACATCTTCATGACCCCGGACCAGATGAAGGAGGAGATCAAAAACGTGGTGCGCCTCTTTGACGAGATGTACTCCACCTTCGGCCTGACCTACCAGATCGAGCTGAGCACCATGCCCGAGGACCACATGGGCGACGAGGCGGTCTGGCACTTCGCCGAGGAGACCCTGCAAGCGGCCATCACGGAGCTGGGCAAGGACTTCCAGCTCAACCCCGGCGACGGCGCGTTCTACGGCCCCAAGCTGGACTTCCACCTCTCCGACAGCCTGGGCCGGACCTGGCAGTGCGGCACCATCCAGCTGGATATGCAGATGCCCGAGCGCTTTGACCTGGAGTACGTGGGCGAGGACGGCGAAAAGCACCGCCCCATCATGATCCACCGGGCCCTGCTGGGGTCCATCGAGCGCTTCCTGGGCGTCATCACCGAGCACTTTGCCGGGGCCTTCCCCGCGTGGCTGAGCCCGGTGCAGGTGAAGGTCCTGCCCGTCACCGACCGGGCGGCGGAGTACGCCGGGGAAGCCGCCAGGAAGCTGGATGCCCAGGGCTTCCGGGCCGAAGTGGACGGGCGCAGTGAGAAGATCGGCAAGAAGATCCGGGAGGCCACCCTGGAGAAGATCCCCTATATGCTGGTGGTGGGCGACCGGGATATGGAGGCGGGCACCGTCTCCGTCCGCCGCCGCTCCGGCGAGGACCTGGGGGCGATGAGTTTGGAGCAGTTTGCCGCCCTCCTCTCCGATGAGGTGGAGAAGAAGACCATCAAGTAAGAGGAGCCGGGCCTCCGCAGAGGGCGGGGGCCCGGTTTTTTCGATACCTGAAGGGCATCTGGAGCAGATGGCACTGCGCAGGGGCGGATGATATCCGCCCCTGCAAGAGGAGGGACCGCGTTTTGCGGCCCCTCCTCCTTATGCGCCCTCCGGCGCCTCCGCTTCCGCGGGGGGAGGCGCCTCCCCCTCCAGAAGCTCCCACCGGACGGCATACTCCCGCCCCACGGCGGCGCCGATGTTCCTGACGTACGCCTCCAGCAGGGCCTGGGCCCGCTCCCGGGCGCTTGCGAGGAGGACCCGGTCGCCTGCGGCGTGTTCCTCCATCCGGGCCTGGGCCTGGGCGAAGGCGGCGGTCTCGTCCCCGGCGGTGATCTTGGCGGAAGATTTGTCCACGATGAAGGAATCCTCTGTGAGGGACGAGCTGTCCACCGTACAGCTGAGTACCCGGGCCTCCGGCAGGGTGATGGTCACCGTATCCCCCTGGAGCTCCATGGACACCAGGGACGCGTCCACCCCCAGCTCCACCACGCCGCTGTATTCGATCCAGAAGTGCTTGTCCTTCTTCCAGAGCCAAATGCCCGCCGCGTCCTCCTCCATGTACTTGGCCACGTTGTGGTAGTAGCACTCCATCACCGCAAGCTCACAGATGGAGCGCATCCGGGACACCTGGGGCGCGATCTCCGGGACCGCCTCCTCCTTCCCGCCGCAGGCGGCGCAGGCGAGGAGCGTCAGAGCGCACAGGAGCATAGCCGTCAGCCGTTTCATTCCGTCTCCCCCTCCCATGTGATCTCCAGCGTATAGCCCTCGTCCAGCTGCTCCACAAAGGGGGTGATGAGGGCCCGCAGGATGTTCTCCGCGTTCTGCCGGGCGAGGGAGAAGATGGCCTGCTCCCCCTCGCTCTCCTCCTTCGCGTCCGCCTCGCAGGCCCGGTAGGCCTCCTGGGACACGGTGGAGGCGTTTTTCTTCTTGTCCAGGAAGATGTAGTCCAGGGAGGTGATGTCCACATTCACCTTCGTGATGTGCACCGGCGGCAGGGAGGCCCGGATGACCTTGCTTTCAGCGTCCAGGCCGAAGGCGATGGCCTGGAAGTCCAGCCCCGCGTTCACCTTGGCCTCGTAGGAGACATAGTAGCTGATCTCCTCCGGCTTGTCCGCGCTTGGCACCTGGGCCACACCGTTGTAGACGGCGGTGAAGGTGGACAGCTCGCTCACATCCACGATCCGCTCCAGGGTGGAGATGGTCACCACCTCCGGCTCCGCCTCCTCCCCGCCCCGGAGGCTCCGCAGGGCCAGCGCCCCCGCCGCCGCCGCGATCAGGCACAGCGGGAGGAGGAGCTTCCACAGCTTCCTGCGCCTCTCTCTCGTTTTGGTCTCTTCTTCCATGGTAGTTCTCCTTTTTCTCTCACGGCGGCTTCCGGGGCACCTCCTGCGCCTCCGCCGCATAGGCTGGAGAAAAAAGGAGGTACCCGCCATGCCCATCATCTATCTCAGCCCCTCCACCCAGGAGAGCAACATGTACGTCACCGGAACCGGCAGTGAGGAGTACTGGATGAACCGCCTCGCCGACGCCATGGTGCCCTATCTCAACAGCTGCGGCATCCGCTACAAGCGCAACACCCCCGACATGACCGCCGGGAGCTCCATCCGCCAGGCCAACGCCGGGTGGTACGACTTCTACCTCGCCCTCCACTCCAACGCCTCCGGGGAGGGCAACTACGGCGGCACCCGGGGCATCATCGCGTTCTACTACCCCTCCAGCTCCCAGGGGCAGAGGGCGGCGCAGATCTTCGTCAACAACCTGCGCACCATCTACCCCCTGCCCGACAAGGTCACCACCCGGGCCACCACCAGCCTGGGGGAGGTCCGGGACTCCAAGTTCCCGGCCAACCTCCTGGAGATCGGCTACCACGACAACTACGAGGACGCCCGCTGGATTGAGAACAGCCTCAACGAGATCGCCCGGAACCTGGTGCTCAGCCTCACGGACTACTTCGACATCCCCTTCATCTGGCCCTCGGACCCCTGGGAGGGCACGGTCCGCGTCTCCAGCGGCAGTCTCAACCTCCGGGCCCGGCCGGAGCCGGAGGCGGCAATCATCGCCTCCATCCCCAACGGAGCCCAGGTCCGGGTCTACGGGCAGTACCGGGATTGGTACGTGGTCCGCTACGGGGACTACGTGGGGTACGCGGCGGCACGGTATATCGGATAGGAGGGCCTATCCCCGCTCCTCCAGCTCCCACAGATGCCGGTCCCTGCGGAAGAGGAGGCACACGGCCGCTCCGGCCCCCGCAATGACCAAAAACAGCGCCGCCGCGCCGGAGCCCTTCCCCGTCCCCAGCAGGGCGGCGAGGGGGGAGCCCGGCTCCTGGGCGGCCATCAGCGGCTCGAAGAAGCGGTCCACCAGCACGCCCCCCAGGAGATACCCCACGGGGATGGTGAAAAATTGCAGGGTGTTCCGGGCGGCGTAGACCCGGCCCTGCATCTCCACCGGGATGCGCAGGCGGAGCAGGGCGTTCATGTTGGTGTTCATCACCGGGATGAGGGTCCACCCCAGCACTGCCCCCAAACACCATACCCCGGGCCCCCGGCCCAGGGCCAAGAGCAGGTTCTCCGTGCTCATGGACACCAGCAGGCAGTTGCAGATGACCCGGACCCGGCTCCTCGGCTCCGGCAGGGCGGAGGCCAGGAGGCTCCCGGCCAGGCTCGCCAGGCCCGTTACCGTCTCCACCAGGCCCAGCACCGCCTCCCCGCCGCCGGGGCGGGAGAGGAGCATGGCCGGGAGGGCCGCGTTATACATGCTCGCGATGAGGTTGATCGCGGCCAAAAACAGGATCAGGTCCAATACCCCCCGGTTGGCCGCAAGCCACCCCAGCCCCTCCGCGGCGGAGCGGAGGGGGGAGGGCCGCTCCGCCGGGGCGGGGGCCTCTGGCAGGCGCACGGCAAAGACCATCGTCCCCACCGCCGCGGCGCAGGTGAGGAGGTCAAAGGCAATCACCGCCTCCATCCCCAGAAGGGTCAGCACGGCGGTGGCGAACACCGGGGACAGCAGGCTCACCAGGGAGCCGGAGAGGCTCAAAAGGCCCGACACCCGCTGGACCTGCTCCTTGGGGGTCAGGAGGGTGACGGACACCTCGCTGACCGGGTTCTGGATGGTGCTCATCAGGCCGTTGAGGGCGTTGAGGACGTAGAGGTGCCAGATCTCCAGCCGCCCCGTCCGCAGGAGGAAGAGCACCGCGACGGTGGTCAGCCCCGCGAGGCTGTCGCACACCGCCATGGTCCGCCGCTTGTCCCAGCGGTCCCCCAGGGTCCCGGCGAAGATGCTCAGGAGGACGTAGGGGGCGTAGGAACAGACGGAGAGAAGGGCCGTCGTCAGGGCCGAGCCCTTCTGCTGGTAGGACCAGATGACCAGGGCGAAGCTGGTCATGGAACTGCCCAGGATGGACAGGTTCTGGGTGCTCCAGACGATGAAGAACATCCGAAGCCCCGCGAATTTTGAAAGAAATCGTTTCATTACAGACTTTGCTCCTTCTGTTTGTAAATTTGGGTCCTTTACACAGATGCAAAGCCTGTCCGGGCAGTCAAATCATGTGGGATTTCCGCTCCATGCCGTCCCGTCCGGTCAGACTTTGCATGGAGCGCCACCTTGGCAGATGATGTGCACGGGGGTTCACCTCCTAAATCAGCGGGGAGACGGCCTTGTCATCTCCCCATCAGGATATCGCACGCCACGGGGGTATAGAAGAGCTCCTCCACCCAGGCGCGGTCGGTGGTCTGGGCCAGGATCCACATGAGCTTGGCGCACACCGCCTCGCTGGTCATGTCGTAGGCCTCCAGAATGGGCAGGTTCCGCTTGATGTTGGTGCCCACATGGTAGACCGAGAGGTCGCTCCCCTCGTTTTCCACCTGGGTGGTCATGACCACAGTCTTCCCAGCCTCCAGACCGGCCTTCACGGTCTCGTAGTAGTCCCCGGCCTTGTAGGTGGGCAGGCCCCCCACGCCGAAGCTCTCGATGATGAGGGCGTCGTTGCGCTCCAGGAGGTAGGCGGCCACGTCGCAGTCCGCGCCGGGGATGAGCTTCATGAGGGCCACCTTGGGGTTGACGGTGTCGTAGAACTGGGGCACGGCCCGGGATTCGGGCCGGATGTACCGGATGATGCGCCCGTCCTGGACCATGCCCAGGAGGGGGTAGTTGATGCTGGAGAAAGCCTCGAAGCTCTTCGAGCGGGTCTTGCGGGCCCGGGTGCCCATGATGATCTTCCCGTTGAAGACCAGCACCACCCCCGCCATCTCCCCGGAGGAGGCCACGGTGAGGGCGTCCCGGAGGTTCTGCTTGCTGTCGGTGGTCTCAAAGCCGATGGGCTTCTGGGCCCCGGTGAGGACGATGGGCTTGGGACTGCCCTGGATGAGGTAGCTGAGCCCCGCGGCGGTGTAAGCCATGGTGTCGGTGCCGTGGGAGACGACGAAGCCGTCAAACTCCCGGTACCGGGCCCGGATGGCCCCGGCGACGCGGGCCCAGTGCTTGGGCTGGATGTTGGTGCTGTCCAGGCTGAAGAGCTGGACGCACTCCACCTCGCAGATCTCGGAGATGTCCGGGATATGGCGCAGGAGCTGTTCGCTGGTCAGCTCCGGGGCGAGGCCCCCCTCCCCGATCTCCGAGGCGATGGTCCCGCCGGTGCCGATGAGCAGGATTTTCTTTTTTTGCATCGTTTTTTCTCCATTTTCTGTCGGTTGGTTGTGTATCGCCCGGGGTTCGGGGAGCGCCCTACATCTCCCGGCCCTCCAGGGCGGCGAGGCCGAACTTCACCGCCCAGAGGATATCCTCCTTCTCCTCCTCCCCGGCGGCGTCGTAGCGCTCCTTGAGGGCCTGGAGGAACATGCCCCGCAGGCTGTCCTCCCCGGCGCGGGACCACACGTCCTCCGCCGTGCGGGTCTGGTCCCGGAGCTCCAGGCTCCGGCACCGGCCCTTGAGGGCCTTCTCCAGCGCCGTAAGGTCCACCCCCGGGGCCTCCGCCTCGCCGGTGAGGGTGAGGCGGCAGAAGTCCCGCTCCGCCGTCTCCGGCAGGGCGGCCTCCAGGGCGGCGAGGGGCTCCCGGCCCGTCACGTCCACCTGCAGGATGTGGTAGCGGCTCCCCTCCAGGGGCACGAAGCGCAATTCCACGCCGCTGGGGTCCACCCAGCCCGCCAGGACCCCCTTCTCCCCCAGCTCGTCGAATCCCCGGCCCTGGACGCATCCGGGGTAGGCCCAGAAGGTCCCCCCCGCCCGCTGGACGCCGCCGAACTGGTGGTAGTGGCCCAGGGCCGCGTAGCGCAGGCCGCTGGCGGCAAGCTGGGCCGCGGCGACGGGGCCGTACTGGCTGTCGGGCATCAAAGCGTCACCGTGGAGGCAGAGGAGGTGGGTCCGCCCGTCCGCCGGGGCCTGGAAGCCCTCCAGCACGGCGTCGGTGCGGTCGGGACCGGTGAAGGCCGCGCCGTAGACCACGCACCCCAGCTCCGGCACCTCCACCGCCTCCAGCTCCGGCCGGAGGAAGATGTGGACGTTGTCCGGCCAATCCTCGGTGACGTAGGGACTGTTTTTGACGGCGGGGTCGTGGTTGCCGGGGGCGATGAACACCGGACACCCCATCCGCGCCAATGCCAGGCGCAGGCGTCCCAGGGTCTCCGGATAGACCCGCCCGCCGTCAAAGAGGTCCCCGGAGAGGAGGACCAGCTCCGTGCCCTCCCGCTCGGCGAGGTCCGCAAGCTGGTCCATCAGCACCCGGCCCTCCTGCCGCCGCGCCTTGGCCTCCTTCGCCGGGAGGCTGGAAAAGGCGCTGTCTAAGTGGAAATCCGCGCCGTGGATGATCTTCGGCATCGAATACCCCCCTTTGTCTGGTATATCGCACAATGTTTTCGCAGGGGCAGATGACATCCGCCCGCTCTATTGATGCTCTCCGCGTTGAGCGGGCCCACAGTCCTGTCAGCAGACGGCTCTGTCCGCTCTCACCGGACATCCACCCGCTCCACCGCCACGCAGAGCCCGGTGGCGCTGTCCAGGGAGAACACCGCGCCCTGCAATTTGCACGCCCCCTCCGCAGTCTGGTAGCGGCCCGGAAGGCCCCCCAGAAACGTCTCCACGCTCTGCTCCGGCCGCACGCCCAGGACGCTCCGCACGGGCCCCGTCATGCCCAGGTCGGTGATATACCCCGTGCCCTTGGGGAAGACCTCCTCATCGGCGGTGGGGACGTGGGTGTGGGTGCCCCAGAGGGCCGAGACCCGCCCGTCCAAGTAGTAGGCCATGGCCAATTTCTCGCTGGTGGCCTCCGCGTGGAAGTCCACCAGGGTGAAAAGGGGCCGCTCCCCCCCCCGCAGGAGGCGGTCGGCGGTGGTGAAGGGGTTGTCCGCGTGGAAGTCCAGGCCGCACCGCCCGATAAGGTTCATGACCCCGACGCGGATATGCCCGCAGTCGAAGACCCCCCAGCCCCGGCCCGGAGCCCTGCTGGTGTAGTTGGCCGGGCGCAGGAGATAGGGGTCGTCCTCCAGGCGGGGGACGATCTGGGCCTTGGCGAAGGCGTGGTTGCCCAGGGTGACAACGTCCGCCCCCGCCGCGTAGAGGGCGTCCACATGGGCGGGGGTCAGGCCGGTTCCGGCGGCGTTCTCGCCGTTGACCACGGCAAAGTGGATGCCGCGGAATTGCTTCAGGGGCCGCAGGTTCCGGGCGAGGTGGTCCAGGCCGGACTCCCCCACCACGTCCCCCACAGCCAAAATATGATAGATCACAGCCGGTCTCCTCCTCTGCGGTCCCGGATGCGCATGAGCCGGGGCCGGTTATATCGCTGGATGGCCGCGAAGGCCAGGTCGATGCCCGCCGCCAGGATGGCGGTGAGCAGGAATACGGGGAACGCTCCGAAAGGCACGGCCAGGAGCAGGGTCGTGAAGGCCAGGGCCGCGCACAGCTCATGGACCGCCTCGGAGTGGCACATGTTGCTGATGACTTCTTCGATGGAGTGCTCCTTCAGGGAGAACTCCCGGGGGTCGTAGGTCAGGGCGGACTTCTTCCACGCCTTCACCCTCAGGAACCGGTACAGGGGGGCCTCCCATGCCTTGGGGCGGAACCACCAGCTGTCCGCCCGGTACTGCCTGCGGCAGGCGAGGGCCAAAATCACCGGGGCGAGGAAGTGGAGGGCCATGTGGCAGGCCACAGCGCCCCCCGTGACCGCCGCCGCCCGGGCCCAGGACCAGCCGCAGCGGCGGTAGAGCAGGGCGAAGGCGATGCAGGCAGCCGATCCCGCCGCGAAGGCGTACTGCATCCCCCGGCGGACCGGGGTATTAGCGGTGCGGTAGGAATTTGAGGACATGGGCACCTCCTCGTAGGGGCGGATATCCTCCGCCCGCACGTTAATGCGGCGAGGTACAGCGGGTCGGGCGGATGCTATCCGCCCCTACGGATGGCGCGGACCGGGAACGGTCCCGCGCATCCCGTAGGCCCCGTCGTAAACGACGTCATAGAACCCGTCCGGGTCCGTATTCCCCTCGGTGTTGAAAAGGAGGATGACGGAATCCCCGTCCAGCCCCAGCTTCTCCCGGAAAGGCGCGAGGCTCTCCTTGCTGGTCAAAAGGGACAGCAGCCCGGCGGTGACCGCGCCGGATTCCCCGGAGGTGATGGGCTGGTCCCCGGGCATCGGGGCGGCCAGCACCCGCATTCCCCGGGCCGCTACGCTGTCGGGACAGGCAAAGTAGAAATCCGCGTGGTCCCGGAGGATCGGCCAGGTGATCTGACAGGGCTCGCCGCAGTTGAGGCCCGCCATGATGGTCTCCCCGCTGCCCGAGGCCGGGTGGGGCAGGCCGTCGTTCTGGAGGGCGGATTCAAAAATACACGCCACCTGGTCCGGCTCCACGATGGAGACGCAGGGGAGCGCGTCCTGATAGATACATTTCAGTGACCCCAGGACGCCGCCGGCCATTGCCCCCACCCCCGCCTGCAAAAATACGTGGGTGGGCCGGGAATACCCCATCTTCTGCATCTGCCGGACGGCCTCGTAGACCATGGTGGTATAGCCCTGGATGATCCACTTCGGCACCTCCTCATAGCCGGGCCAGGAGGTGTCCTGGATCAGGAACCAGCCGTTCTCCTCCGCCATTTTGGCGGCGTGGCGCACGGCATCGTCGTAGCTCATATCCGTGATGGTGACCTCGGCCCTGCCGGCGTCCCGGATGGCCTGGGCCCGGGCGGGGACGGAGCCCTTGGGCATATAGATGTGGGCCTCGCAGCCCAGCATCCCCGCCGCCCAGGAGATCCCCCGGCCGTGGTTGCCGTCGGTGGCGGAGACGAAGACCATGTTGGAGACCACCCGCTGGATCTCCGGCTCCTGCAGCCAATCCATGGTGATGACCCGGTAGTCCAGCCCCAGGTGCTTGCAGATCACCCGCACCAGGGCAAAGAGCCCGCCCAGGGCCTTGAAGGCGTTCAGGCCGAAGCGCTGGGACTCGTCCTTGACCAGGATGGAGCGCACGCCGCTGCGCCGCGCCAAGGCGGAGAGCTCCACCAGGGGCGTGGCCGCGTAGTCGTCCAGGGACATGTGGAGGTGGCGGACAGGCTCGGTCTCCCGCTTTGAGAGAAAGCTCGGGGTGAAGCCGCTGGTGGTGTGGGGATTTGCGATCATCTGTATCCCGCTGTACTGTTCAATGTTAAGCATTCGGTGCGCCTCCTGAGCTGCGTTGTTTTCATTTGTTGAAATGGAACTGTACGTCAGCCCCTCACATCCCAAAGACGATGCCCGCCGCCGCCGAGGCGAGGATAAAGAGGATGGGGTGGAGCTTCTTTGTCTGCTTGACCTTGTTGGTGAGGACCCACAGCACAACGGCCAAAGCCCAGCCCTTCCAGTTGACGATCTCCGGGGAGAGAAAGCCCTCGAAGAAGAACAGGTTGGAGACCACCACCGACAGCCCCGCCGCCGCAATGAGCCCCGTGGAGGCGGGGCGCAGGCCGTAGAAAGCGCTGTCCACCAGCTTGTTGTCCCGGAAGCTGTTGAGGAAGGAGGCGATGACGAGGATGATGAGGATGGAGGGCGTCACCAGGCCGATGGTGGCCACCGCCGCACCCAGCACCGCGAAGAGGGGCCCTCCCATGTTGGAGCCGGTGACGAAGCCCACGTAGGTGGCCATGTTAACCCCGATGGGGCCGGGGGTGGATTCGCCCACGGCGATCATGTTGGCCACGTCGTTGCGGGTGAACCAGCCGGTGGCGTCGGCCATGTTGTAGAGAAAGGGGATGGTGGCCATGCCCCCGCCGACAGCGAAGAGGCCGGTCTTGAAAAACTCCCAGAAGAGCCGCAGGTACAACATCATTTCCCCACCCCCAGACTCCTGAGCACGATGCCCGCCGCGCCCGCGGCGACCACGAAGACCACCGGGCTCAGGGGCGTGAAGTAGCTCCCCAGGGCCACAGCGGCGAAGAGAATGGCTGTCGGCACGTCGATGACCGCCTTTTTCAGAAGCTTCACCACGGCGTTGAGGATCAGGATGCACACGCACACCCGGATGCCGCCGAAGGCGTGGCTGACCCAGGCGAGGTGGGAGAAGGCGGTGATCACCCCCGCAAGCAGAGAGATGATGACAAGGGACGGGAACACCACCCCCAGGGTGGCCAAAATGCCGCCGGGGACGCCCTTGTTCTTCTGTCCGATGAAGGTGGCGGTGTTCACGGCGATGACGCCGGGGGTACACTGCCCGATGGCGAAGTAGTCCATAAGCTCCTCCTCGGTGGCCCAGCCCTTGTTGTCCACCACCTCCCGCTGGAGGATGGGGAGCATGGCATAGCCCCCGCCGAAGGTCATCACACCCACCTTCGCAAAGGTGAGGAAGAGGTCCGCGTAGATGTTCATGGGGTTGGTCTCTCTCCTTTTTTCGTTGTTGGATGGTTCTTTCATAGATGAATCCGTAGGTCCGGTGCGGAACGCCGGCCCCTACACATACCCGTACAGCCCCCGCACCGACACCTCGCCGGTGCGCACGGTCTGCCGGGAGCCGTCCGGGAGGCGCACCGTGAGGCCGAACTGTTCGTCGATATCCTCCGCCACCGCCTCCGTTTGCCCCTCCGTCCAGAGCAGGCGCACGGGTTTGCCCAGGTTCACGCACTGCCGCCGGTACGCCTCCACCCAAGCGGTGACATCTCCCCCCAGGGCGTCCGCGAGGACGAAGAGCTCCTCCGCCATGGCCGCCGCGAGGGCCGCACGGCTCACTGGGAAGCCCTCCTGGACCAGGGACGTGGCCATCCGGGAGACCTCGGGGCCGAAGTCCTCCGGGGTGTGGCTGACGTTGACCCCCGCGCCGATGACCAGGGACTCCGCCCGGCCCGTCTCCCCCTCCAGGGCGATCTCGGTGAGGATGCCGCAGAGCTTCCTGCCGTTCAAGACCAGGTCGTTGGTCCACTTGATGAGGGGCCGGACCCCGGCGGTGCGCTCCACGGCCCGGCTGACCGCCACCGCCGCCATGCCCGTGGCGGAGAGCAGGGCCTCCGCAGGGACCCGGGGCCGCAGGAGCACGCTCAGATACACCCCCCGTCCCGCCGGGGACTGGAAGGTGCGCCCCACCCGCCCCCGCCCGGCGGTCTGGGCGGAGGCTGCGGCCACGGTCCGGTCGGGCGCGCCCAGGAGGGCCTCCCGCTTGAGGTAGGAGTTGGTGGAGTCCACCGTCTCCAGGCACCGGAGGTCCCCGCAGACGGTCCCAGGGCGGAAACAGCGGCGCACCGCCTCCTCTGTCAGAAGGTCCGCCGGGGCGGTCAGGCGGTAGCCCAGGCCCGTGCGGGCCTCGATGACATGGCCCTCCCGGCGCAGGGCCTCGATGGCCTTCCACACCGCCGCGCGGCTCACCCCTAACTGGGCGCTGACCGCCTCACCGGAGAGGAATTCCCCGGGATGTTCGTTTAAGAGCGCATAGACCCGTTCCCGGCTCACGGCGGCTCCCTCCTTTCGTTATCATGGGGACAGTATATCACATTTGCGGGGGTTTGTAAATGACTATGGATGTCAACGGGATTTCCCCGATAGACGATAAATCCGTGCAGGGGCGGATATCAAAAATGCCTATAGACCTTCTTATCCAGCGCAAAGATCCGCTTGGTGAACTGCCCGGGCTCCACCTCCTCAAAGGCCTCCCGGTAGATCTCCATACGGCTGTCCATGAGGTCGATGAGGTTTAGCATCTCCGCCTCCGCGCACATAGGCCGCACCGCCGCGCCGAACTCCGGCTCCCCGTGGTGGCTGAGGAGCAGGTGCTGGAGCAGGACGCTCTTCTCCTCCGGCACGCCCAGCTCCCTGGCGGCCTCCGCCGCCGCACGGGCCCCCATCACCAGGTGCCCCAGGAGCTGGCCGTTCACCGAGTAGTCCGTCACCAGCCCCAGGGAGGAGGTGACGAACTCCTCGCACTTGGCAAAATCGTGGAGCAGGGTCCCGGCGATCAGCAGGTCCTCGTCCACCACGTCCCGGTACAAATCCCCCAGCCCCTGGGCGCACCGGACCATGTTCACCGTGTGCATGAGAAGCCCGTGGAGGAAGCTGTGGTGCATACTCTTCGCCGCCGGGATGGTGCGAAAGCGCTCCCCGTACTGCTCCATCATCCTCCGGCACACGGCCTGGTAGTCGCTGTCCCGCAGGTCGTCCACCGCCGCCTGCAGCTCCGCCCAGGCGTCCGCGGGGTCGATGGGCGCGGCGGGGACCAGGTCCGCGAGGTCAAACTTGTCCCCCTCCTGGACCGTGCGGATGCGGGCGATAATGAACTGGGCCGCGCCTCGAAACTCCGTCACCGCCCCCCGGACCTTCACCACCGTGCCCTCGTCGGCCTGCCCCACGGGGCCGCTGTAGTCCCACATCTTGGCCTCCACGGCGCCGGTGCGGTCGGCGAGGGTGGCGTTCAGAAAGGGCTTGCCGCTGTTGGAAGTCCGCTGCTGGGCGCTCTTGAGGACGTAGAAGCCCTCGATCTCATTGCCAATCTCCCAGTCCGCGATGGGTCTTTGATATTCCATAGAATCTCTCCTGTCTTCATTGTTATCCCGTACAGCATACACGATTTGCGGGGAAAAGGGAAGCGGGGGAAGCAAATTTTTTACAGCAGGCCCAGCTCTAAAAGATCGTCCGCCGGGACCAGGCCGGTCCCGGCGGAGGAAAGTCAGATCTGCACGATCCACCCCATATCGTCGGCCACGGCCCCGGTCTGCATCCCGTAGACCTGGTCGTAGAGCCGCTGGGAGACAGGGCCCACGTCCCCGCCGCTCACGACGATATCCGCGCCCTTGTAGCGCAGGTACCCGATGGGGGAGATGACGCAGGCGGTGCCGGTGGCCCAGGCCTCCTTGAGGGAGCCGTCCCTGCTCGCGGCGGCGATGTCCTCGATGGCCAGACGCCGCTCGGAGACCTTGTACCCCCACTTCCTCAGCAGGGTGATGACGCTGTCTCTCGTGACGCCCGGCAGGATGGACCCGCCCAGGGGCGCGGTGATGATCTCGTCGCCGATCATGAAGAATGCGTTGGAGGTGCCCACCTCCTCCACGTACTTGTGCTCAAAGGCGTCCAGCCAGAGGACCTCCTTACAGCCGTTCTCCAGGGCCTTCTTGGTGGCCCGCATACCGCCAGCGTAGTTGCCGCCGACCTTGGCAAAGCCGGTTCCCCCTACGGCGGCGCGGATGTACTCGTCCTCCACGTAGATATGGCTCCCGGTCAAACCGCCCCGGTTGATATCATAATACGCCCCCACGGCGCAGAGGATGATGATGAAATGGTAGTGCTCCGCGGGCTCCACGGAGAAGCTCACCTCGTCGGAGATGATGTAGGGCCGGATATAGAGGGCGGTGCCGGGGGCGGTGGGGATCCAGTCCTCGTCGGTCTTGACGATGGCCTTCACCGCGTCCAGGAAGAGCGCCTCGTCCATGGGCGGGATGCACATGCGCTCGTTGGTGCGGTTGAGGCGCTTGGCGTTCATGTCCGGACGGAAGAGATTGATCTTTCCGGCCGGGGTGCGGTAGGCCTTCATGCCCTCGAACATCATCTGGGCGTAGTGGAGCACGCAGGAGGCCGGGTCCAGGCTGATGGGGCCGTAGGGGACGATGCGTCCGTCATGCCACCCCTGCCCCGCGTCGTAGTCCATGATGAGCATGTGGTCGGTGAAGTACTTGCCAAAGCCCAGGTTGCTCTGGTCGGGCTTGGGCTTGGGAGTCTGGGTGCGCGTTACGGGGAATTGATTTGCCATGGGAGATGCCACCTTTCGTTTGTTGAATGAGGTCCGCAGGGGCGGATATCATCCACCCGCACGATACCGCGCAGGTCCACGTTCGGACGGGCGGATGATATCCGCCCCTGCGGGTGCGTTTCCGGTGCCGCGGGGGTGTTCATCCAGACGGTACAACCCCGCCCTCCGGTCCCGAAAGACGTTGATGGAGGACCGGATGCCGTCGATGACGGAGAAATCCGCCTCGCCGGTGAGAAGCGCCTCCCCCGCCCCGGCGTGGGCGAGGTACGTCCCGTCCGGCGCGATGAGGGCGCTGTGTCCGCCGCACCGGGTGTCCGAGGCGGCGCTGTTGCAGAGGCAGACGAACATCTGGTTCTCGATGGCCCGCGCCCGGGAGAGCGCCTCCAGGTGCATGACCCGCGCCTCGGGCCACTGGGACACGACAAACAGCATCTCCGCCCCCTTCAGCGCCAGGGTCCGGGCCAGCTCCGGAAAGCGCAGATCGTAGCAGATGATGAGGCCGCAGGGCCTTCCGTCCAGCTCGAAGAGGCAGAGCTTGTCCCCGGCCCGGAAATGCGCGTCCTCCCCGGAGGGGGAGAAGAGATGGGTCTTGTCGTATTCCGCAATGAGCGCCCCCGAGCGGTCGAAAATATGGGCGGCGTTGTAAAACGCCTCCCCCCGCCGGACGGCGGTGCTCCCGCAGACGATGTTGACCCCCAGCTCCCTGGCCAGGGGGCCGAAGACGGATTTGGTCCGCGCTCCGTCCACGTCCGCTGCGGCCGCCAGGTCCTCGGGGAAGAACCCGGTGTTCCACGTCTCCGGGAGAACGATCACGTCGGGCCGCTCCTCCGCCGTCCGGCGGACCAGAGCCTCGGCGCGGGCGAAGTTGGCGTCCGGCGCGCCAAGAACCATATCCATCTGGATGCAGGTCAGTTTCATAGCGTCCGCTCCAATACGACCTGGGTGTAGTTCTCCTGCTTCGGCTCCACGCCGGTGGGGGTGAAGCCGTTTTTGGTCCAGAACGCGGCGCTCTGGGGGTTGCCCTTGACATACATGAGCCGCACGGCACGGAATCCGGCGTCCTTGAGGAACGCCAGCAGGTCGCCAATAAGGGCGGACCCCAGCCCCGCGCCCTGGACGTCCTTGTGGAGCATGAAGAAGCCCACGAAGGCCGTCTCCGGCGCGGGGAAGCCTGTGATGAGGTCCAGCGCGCCGATAAGCCGCCCGTCGCGGAAGTACCCGGCGTAATATTTGTCCTCCGGGGTGGTCCTGGGGGGCAGGTTCGTCAGGTCCTCCAGGAAGCCCTCCGCCGTGGGCTCCTCGCGGAGGTGCTGGTAATAGAGCGGGTGCCCCGCCGCCAGGTCCAGCAGGGCGGGGACGTCCTCCGGCGTCAAAAGCCGGACCTTGCAGCGGGCGGTGATGCCCTCGATGTTGAGACGGTTGTTCATGGTGCTATCCTTTTATCAGCCTGCGGACCCAGCGCTCCGGCATAGTCCGGCCCAGGAGGGCCAGGAGGCGTCCGGCGGGGTCCGTGCAGTCATATACGTTGGGGGCCTGGGCCTCCCAGACCTCCGCGGCGGCGTAGCGGAAGGTGGACCAGCTCCGGGTCAGGACGGTCCCGTTCCCCACGGCGGTGGCGTAGAGGTGCCTCAGCAGGAAGTTGAGGCCGTCCCGGAAGTCCTTGCCGCAGAGGCCGGAGAGGGGCTTCAAAAAATCCGTCTCCGCCCCCGGGGCCTGGAGAAGGAGCGCGCAGACCCGCGCCGCCGCCGGTGTGAGGGCTTTCCGCTCCCCCCGGACGGCCCGCAGGAGATAGTACGCCTCCCGGGAGAGGTAGGTGGTGCGGCCCCGGTAGAGCTTGCAGTAGAAGAGGGCCTGCCGGTCCAGCAGGGCGGTCACGTCCCCCCATGCGCACCCGATGTCCTCCAGGCAGGGCAGGTCTGCTTCCCGGTTGCACAGGAGGATGCCGTTGCGGTCCAGGTAGGATAGAAGGATGTCTTCCATGGGGGTGTCCTCCTTGTGTTGGGGGTGACGGGCCGCAGAGGCGCACATCGCGCGCCCCTACGGGCGCCGTTTCCGGTGGTTCCTGCGGGACGGCGCAGCGGAACCGCCGCGCCCCCCTGCGGGACGCTGGGAAGGCTTCTTCTGGTTGTCCGGCTCCCGGTGCAGGGGCCGGATCAGACACTCCTTCCCATAGCCGATGAGGTCCTCCCGCCCCGCTTTGTGGAGGGCCTCCACCACCAGCCGCCGGAGCTCAGGTCGCTTCCACTGGAGCAGGGCCCTCTGGAGGGCCTTCTCGTGGGGGTCCCGGGCCACATACACCGGCTCCATGGTCCGGGGGTCCAGCCCGGTATACCACATGCAGGTGGAGAGGGTCCCCGGCGTGGGATAGAAGTCCTGGACCTGCTCCGGCTGACGGCCGGTCTTATTGAGGAACACCGCCAGATCCACCGCGTCGCTGAGCGTACAACCCGGATGGGAGCTCATGAGGTAGGGCACCAGGTACTGCTCCAGGCCGTAGCGCTGGTTGAGGCGCTGGTACTTCTCCCGGAAGCGCTCATAGACCTCGAAATGGGGCTTGCCCATGGCGTCCAGGGTGCCGGGGGCGCAGTGCTCCGGGGCCACCTTGAGCTGTCCGGAGACGTGGTAGCGGACAAGGTCGGAGAAGAACTCGCTGTTTTTCTCGCACAGCATGTAGTCGAACCGGATGCCGCTTCGGATGAACACCTTCTTCACCCCCGGCACCGCCCGGACCTTCCGCAGGAGGGCCAGATAGTCGGCATGGCTGGGGTCCAGGTTCTTGCAGGGCGTGGGGGCGAGGCAGGAGCGGTTTTTGCACATGCCGTTTTTCAGCTGCCGCTCACAGGATGGGTGCCGGAAGTTGGCGGTGGGGCCCCCCACGTCGTGGACGTAGCCCTTGAACTTGGGGTCCCGGGTGAAGCCCTCCACCTCCCGGAGGACGCTCTCGTGGCTCCGGGAAGTGACCATGCGCCCCTGGTGGAAGGCCAAAGAGCAGAAATTGCACCCCCCGAAGCACCCCCGGTTGTGGGCCACGGAGAAGCGGACCTCCTCAATGGCGGCCACGCCCCCCAGCGGAGCGTACATCGGGTGGACCTCCCGGGCAAAGGGGAGGGCGTAGACGGCGTCCAGCTCCTCCCGGTTCAGAGGCATGGCGGGCGGGTTCACCACCAGCACCCGGTCCCCGTGGCGCTGGCAGACGGCCCTGCCCCGGATGGCGTCGTGCTCCTCGTACTCTACTTTCGTTGCGAGGGCGTAGTCCCGCTTGTGGGCGCACACGGCCTCGAAGGAGGGCACCTCCACGCTCTCGAAGGGGCAGGCGGGGTCCTTGGCGGCGTAGGCGGTGCCGCGGATGCCGGTGAGGTTTGTCACGGGCTCCCCCTTTGCGAGGCGCTTGGCAATCTGCCCCGTAGCCCGCTCCCCCATGCCGTAGACCAGGAGGTCCGCCCCGGCGTCGAAGAGGATGGACCGGCGGACTTTATCGTCCCAGTAGTCGTAGTGGGCAAAGCGGCGCAGGCTCCCCTCCAGCCCGCCGATGACGATGGGCAGGCCGGGGAATGCCTCCCGGGCCCGGCCCGCGTAGACGATGGTGGGCCGGTCGGGGCGCAGGCCCATCTTGTTCCCGGGGCTGTAGGCGTCGCTGGTGCGGCGCTTTTTGGCGGCGGTGTAGTGGGCCACCATGGAGTCGATGTTCCCGCCGCCGATGAACACGCCGTACCGGGGCCGCCCCATGGCCCGGAAGGCGTCCGCACTGTGCCAATCCGGCTGGGCGAGGACCGCCGTGCGGAACCCCAGGCTCTCCAGGCACCGGGCGATGAGGGCGGTGCCGAAGCTGGGGTGGTCGATATAGGCGTCGGCGGTGACCACCAGAAAGTCGTAGTACCACCAGTCCCGCCGGTGCATGTCCTCCAGACTGACAGGCAGGAAGTCGAGGGTGTCCATAGGGGCCTCCTTTTCGAGCGCCGGGCCTGCCTCTTGACAAATCCGGCTTTTCGGGTATAATACGGGGGAGAAGCGCCGCCGGTAAGCGGTTGGCCCGTCCTGGTCAGGCTGCGTACTATGCAGACAGCCGTCACCGTGCCGGACGGCGGCTGTCCGCCCTTGCTGCACGAAGCGCTGTGACGATTTTAGCAGGCACGGACGGGTTTGTCAACGAAGGGAGAGAAATCTGTCACGCCTGCCGCATAAACGGAGAACCCGCAGGGCCCCTGCGGTCTCCCGGTTCATGCGGCAAGCGTTCGAGACCTGTCTATGAATGACCTAAGAGAGAAGACCTGAGGGAGTGAGGGCGCGGACGCCCCCGCCCCCTTTTTTTGACGCCGCTGTGCAGGATGGTCCGCCCAAGATCATTTCGGGGGACAGTGCACAGCGGCGTACAGGTCCCGGCCGCTATGTGCGGGGGGCCCGGGGCAGGCGTCAGAGCGCGGGGACCTCCCGGATGGCGGGGGCGATGTCCAGGCACAGGTCCAAGCGGTCCTTGTCCCGGTAGACCACCTCAAACCCGTACTGGGTGAAATACCCGGACACCGCCTCTTTGCAGGTGAGGATCACCTTGTCCAGCTCCCGCGTGCGGGCAAACTGCACCGCCTGTCCCAGAAGCTGGACCCCGTAGTGCTGTCCCCGGAGGGCGGGGATGAGCTCGTAGTCGGTGATGCGGACAGCGGCGTGCTCGGCCACCACGGCGAGGCGTCCGGAGCGCTTTTCATCCAGCATGGCGTCGGCGATGCGGCCCCGGTCCCCCTCGCTGACCGTGCGGAACCAGAGGCCCGGCTCGGTGGCGGCGTCGCTGGAGTGCCACTTCTGACGGCGGAAGGTGGACGCCTCCTCCGGCAGATGCCCCGCGTCGTCCCGGAACACCACCCGGATGCGCTCCCCCTCCACCTCCACCAGGCTTACGGCGGTGTTGTCCCCGTGGCCGGTGGAGCCCGTCTCCTCCAGGGGCAGGCCCTCCGCCGCCGCAAGGAGCGTGCGCAGTGCCGCGCCGTGGCTGGTGGCGGCGACGGTCCCCCCGGGGTTCTCCGCCGCGATCTTGAGAAGGCCCTCCATGGTCCGCGAGCGGACCTGGGCGAAGGTCTCCGCCCCCTCCGTCCGCCACAGGTGGGGGTGCTTGTTGAAGTCGATATACATTTGCAGGTCCTCCCGCTGGATCTCCGCCCAGGTCTTCTGCTCCCAGTGTCCCAGGCAGATCTCCCGGAGCAGGGGCTCCGCCCGGAACGCCAGATCCCTGGGTATGTACAGCGCCGAGGCGGTGGCGTGGGCGCGGGTGAGGTCGCTGCCGTAGACAGCGTCCAGCTTCTCGCCCCGGAAGCGCTCCCGCAGGTAGGCCAATTGCCGGTATCCCCGGGGGGTGAGGTTGCTGTCGTACTGTCCGTGGGCCACCCGGAAGAGGTTGCCCTCCGCCTCCGCGTGGCGGACCAGGAAAATCTTTGTGGTCATGGTCGGTCTCCTTTATGATCTTGGATCGGTCGAATCTATCAAATGGGGGCTCGTCGGCGCACCTCTGCGAACGGTGTTCTGGCGGCGCACCCGTAGGGGCGGATACCATCCGCCCGCACGATACCGCGCGGTGTTACGTTGGAACGGGCGGATAATATCCGCCCCTACGAACGGGACCCCGGCATCACTCCAGCCGCCCCGCCAGCAGGTCCGGCCCCGTCTCATAGGGCCGGGACACCTCCCGGAGAAGGTCCTCATAGAAGCGCACGGCGGCCTCCTGCCGCTCCCTGGCGAGCTGTGCGCCCCGGCGGGTGAGGAACCTCCCGTACAGCCCCTCCAGCTTGAACTTGTACTCCCGGAAGAAGGTCTCCTGCCCGTCCCCGGTGCCGCCGGACACCCTGCCGTCGGGGCCCAGGAGGTAGAGGGGGATCCCCTCATGCCCCTGGTAGAGGAAGGTGCGGGCGATGCCCACGGCCCCGGTGACGTCCAGCTTGTCGGCGTCGAAGAGGATGCGGGCCTCCAGGCTCGCCGGAGGGTCCTCGGAGCGGTAGCGGTGGGTACGGATGCAATCCGAGACCCGGCGGGCGAAGTCCTCCCCGAAGCCGTGGTCCAGGAGGAACGTGCGGGCCTTCTCCGCCCCGCGCCGGGCGTGGCAGACGGCGGGGTCCGCGAACTGCTCCCCCCGTGCGATGTCGTGGAGCAGGCAGGCGGCGATGAGCACGTCGTAATCCACCCCCGCCTCCCCCTGGGCGATGTCCAGGGCGCTGTAGAGCACCCGGTAGATATGCTCCTTGTCGTGGGCGCTGTCGCCCATACAGGAGAGCATATGCGCCTCCAGCAGTTGATACGCCTCCCGTGTCATGGGGCACCCCTCCTTCTCGTTTACAGCAATTTCTTATCATAGCACAACTGACAGCATTTAGCAAATGGAATCTCATGTCACAGCGGGTATTTTTTTTCGGACCGGGCATACTGCCCTTGGACGAGAGGAGGCGTAACGATGAATCATACCGGTTTTCTGAAGGGAATGCTCCTGGGCGCGGCCGCAGGCGCGGCGGCGGATATGGTCCTGCACACCAGGACCGGCCGGCGCACCGCCGCCGGAAAGGCGATGCAGTCCGCCACCGACGCCGTGGACAGCGCGATGCTCTCCGTCAAGCACGGCCTGGAGCGCTGAGACCGTCCGCAGGAGGAGGGACGCCCCGGAAGACGGGGCGTCCCTTTTCGGTGTTGGTACTGCGGTACGGGTGCCTGCGCCGGCCATTCTACGCCGTTTTTCGCCATTTTGCCCGAATCCCCTCCCCATCTCCCGCCGCATCTTGGCACATCCGCCCATTGAGTTTTTCTATTTAAAGCTTTAAACTATAAAAGAATCCCCCCGCGCCGGTGCGCGGTCAATCTATACATACGGGAGTACCAACGCCATGCCGCAAATCAAGTTTTACAAGCATGACCCCATCCCCCTGGAGATGCACAAGGTCAAGATCGTCCAGCAGCTCACGCTCCTCCCCGTCTGCGAGCGCCTGGAGCGCATCCGCGCCGCCGGGTTCAACACCTTCCAGCTCCACAATGCCGACGTCTTCCTGGACATGCTCACCGACTCCGGCGTCAACGCCATGAGCGACCAGATGCAGTCGGCCATGCTCCGCCCCGACGACGCCTACGCCGGGAGCGAGACCTTCTTCCGCATGAACGCCAAGCTCACGGAGCTCTTCGGCATGAAGCACCTCCTCCCCGCCCACCAGGGCCGGGCCTGCGAGAACATCCTCGCCATGCGCTTCGTAAAGCCCGGAAACTGCGTCATCATGAACTACCACTTCACCACCGCCAAGGCCCATATCACCCGCCTGGGGGGCCGGGTGGAGGAGCTGGTGAAGGCCGAGGGCCTCGCCCCCCGCAGCGATCTCCCCTTCAAGGGCGACATCGACCTGGAGGCCCTGGAGGCCTGCATCCGGAAGGAGACGCCGGCCAACGTCCCCTTCTTCCGCCTGGAGGCGGGCACCAACCTCATCGGCGGACAGCCCGTGAGCTTCGCCAACATGAAGGCCGCCACGGACATCTGCCGGAAATACGGCATTCTGACCGTCATGGACGCCTCCCTCCTCCAGGACAACCTCTACTTCATCAAGACCCGGGAGCCGGGGATGGCGGACAAGCCCGTCCGGGAGATCGCCCGCATGATCGCGGACCTCTTCGACATCATCTACTTCTCCGGGCGCAAGTTCGGCTTCGCCCGGGGCGGCGGACTGCTGGTCCGGGACGAGGCGCTCTACCACTCCATGGAGGACCTGGTGCCCATGTTCGAGGGCTTCCTCACCTACGGCGGCATGTCCGTGCGGGAGATGGAGGCCATGACCGTGGGCTTTGACGAGTCCATGGAGATGGACGTCATCTCCCAGGCCCCCCAGTTCATCGGCTACTGCGTGGACCGTCTGGACGCGGCGGGGGTGCCGGTCATCACCCCCGGCGGCGGTCTGGGGGCCCACCTCAACGCCATGGAGTTCGTCCCCCACATCCCCCAGCAGGAGTATCCGGCGGGGGCTCTTGCGGCGGCGCTGTACCTTTGCGGCGGCATCCGGGGCATGGAGCGGGGCACCCTCTCCGAGGAGCGGGAGCCGGACGGGTCCGAACGCTTCGCGTCCATGGAGCTTTTGCGCCTCGCCTTCCCCCGGCGGGTGTTCACGCTGTCCCAGACGGAATATGTCATCGACCGGGTCCGGTGGCTCTATGACCACCGGGAGCTGGTGGGCGGACTGCGCTTCGTCCACGAGCCCAAGACCCTCCGGTTCTTCACCGGCGTTCTGGAGGCCGCCTCCGATTGGCCGGAGAAACTGGCAGAGGCTTATGCGGAGGAATTTGGGAAGGATCAATAATCAAACCACCGCAGCAGGAACGATGCACCCGCCGGGGCGGATACCATCCGCCCCGGCGAACGGCGCCTCGCACACCGAGGAGAGAGAGGGACGCCCCCACCCCGGGGACGTCCCTCTGTTTGTGTTTACAGATGCCAAATATCCTGATTATACTGCTTGATGGTCCGGTCAGAGGAGAAATACCCGCTCCGGGCGATATTGACCAGCATTCTCCGGGACCAGCCGCTCCGGCCGGCGTAGGCCCGCACGGCCTGGTCCTTGACGGCGATGTACTCCTCCAGATCCAGCAGGGCCATGAACCAGTCCTTGCCCTTCATGTCCCGCCACAGGGCCGCGAGGCTCATGGGGTCGCCGATGCGGAGCAGTTCCTCCGAGAGCAGGAAGTCCACCAGGCGCTCCACGTTGGGGCTGTGGTAGTAGTCCCGGGCGCGGTAGCGCTCGCCGCCGCGGTCGTCGTAGAGGTGGATGACCTTGTCGCTGGACGCGCCGAAGGTGAAGATGTTCCCCGGCCCCACCAGCTCCGCGATCTCCACGTTGGCCCCGTCCAGGGTGCCCAGGGTCACCGCGCCGTTGGCCATGAGCTTCATGTTGCCGGTGCCGCTGGCCTCCTTGGAGGCCAGGGAGATCTGCTCGGAGAT
>CAJUOA010000045.1 GCA_910587785.1 uncultured Oscillospiraceae bacterium
GAGATGCTATCCTGTGACTGGAGTTCAGACGTGTGCTCTTCCGATCTGAGGACCTCTTCCGGAAGAGCATCGAGGAGCCTACCGCCTAAATCAGCCATTTTGCAACAAATTTGTATACCAAGAGGCCCGGGTCCTTTTTCTGCAGGACCCGGGCCTCTTGGCATATATTAAAAAATCCGTCCCGCCTCGCGGCGTTCAGAATTTTAGCGGGGGGAGCGCTAGGCGACGGCTCCGCCGGTCTCTTCTCTCTCCCGGAACAGGAGCGACACGCACCACAGGCCCGCGATGCCCACGATTGCGTAGATGATGCGGGAGAGGGCCGCCATCTGTCCGCCGCAGATGAAGGCCACCAGGTCTACGCCAAAGAGCCCCACAGCCCCCCAGTTGAGCGCGCCGATGATCACAAGGATCAGCGCAATACGATCAAGTACCATTTCCGTTACCTCCCTTCCTTTTCTCAAAGACCGGCCCGACGTCCGGCTTCATGGGGTATTCTCTCCCCGTTTTCCGCCCTTATACGGGCCAAAAAACGGCTGCGGCTGGACAAAAAAGAGAAACTTGTAAAAATTTTCTTTTGACCCTTTCTTTTTCCTGGAAAAGTATGTATAATAAAAGGGATAAGGAGGCCGAAGCGTGAAATATCTGCTTGTCATCGGGGACGGCATGGCCGATGCCCCCGTCCCCCAGTTGGGCGGACTGACGCCCCTGGAAAAAGCGTCCATCCCCGCCATCGACCGTTTGGCCCGGCGGGGCGTGGTGGGCTCCGCCGTCAACTGTCCGCCGCCCCTGCCCGCCGGGAGCGAGACCGCCATCCTCTCCATCATGGGCTGTGACCCCCGGCGGTTCTTTACCGGCCGCGCGCCATTGGAGTGCGCCGCGTCGGGCATCCCCCTCGCCCCGGGAGACGGGGCCTTCCGGTGTAATCTCGTCACCTTCGAGGACGCGGACGCCCCCCTGGAGCGAAAGCGCCTCCTCTCCCACAGCGCCGGGTCCATCGGGGGCGAGGCCGCCCTGGAGACCGTGGCGGCTCTCCTGGACAATCCCCGCTTCGCCCGGGCCATGGCCGAAGCACGGATGGAGCTCCACCCGCTCCCGGCGTTCCGCCAATTGGCGGTCCAGCACGAATGCGATTTCTCCGGCGTCCGCTTCGTCCCGCCCCACGACCACCTGGGGGAGCCCTGCGGGCCCCTGTTCCCCTCCGGCAGTCCCCGGGCGGAACCTTACCGCGCCCTCATGGCCCTTGCCCACGAGATCCTCGACCGCCACCCGGCGGCAGAGAAGCGCCGGGCCGCGGGGAAGCTCCCCGCCAACGGCATCTGGTTCTGGGCGGAGGGCGCAGCCGCGGCCCTGCCGGACTTCCGGGGGCAGTACGGCCTGGGCGGCGCGGTGGTGAGCGCCGTGCCCCTCTGCCACGGCATCGCGGCCCTTCGCGGCTTAGAGCCCGTGGAGGTGGAGGGCGCTACCGGGGAGCTGGACACCAACTTCCCCGGCAAGCTGGAGGCGGCGTGGGACAAGCTCCGGCAGTATGACTTCGTGTGCCTCCACCTGGAGGCACCGGACGAGTGTACCCACAACGGGGACCTCGCCGGGAAAGTCCAGGCCATCGAGTGGCTGGACAGCAAGCTGGTCGGGCCCCTCATCGCCCGGCTGGAGGCGGCGGGGCTGGACCACCGGGTGCTCCTGCTCAGCGACCACCTCACTCTCACCGCCACCCGGGGACACGACGGCGGACCCGCCCCCTTCCTGCTCTACGACAGCCGGGAGGACAGCGGAAACGGCCTGCCCTACACCGAGGCGGCCGGGAAAGCGGGACCCTTTGTGGAAAACGGCAGTACCCTGCTGGATCTGCTGTTTCAAAAATAATGTTCTTTTTTGATACTGTTTTCTTTCAAGAAAAAGTATGTATGCAAAATTTTTCGGAGGAGAAGAAAGATGAAAAAATTCGACAACCTGGGCATCAAGCCCGCCGACATCCTGTTGCCCAAGGCGGGCACCGACATGCACAAGTGGGCCGTGGTGGCCTGCGACCAGTTCACCTCCCAGCCGGAGTACTGGGAGGAGGTGGAGCGCATCGCCGGGGACGCGCCCTCCACCCTGCGCCTCATCCTGCCCGAGAGCAGGCTCAACGACGCCAACGTGGACGAGCACATCGCCAATATCAACCGCTCCATGAGCGACTACCTGGCCCGGGACATCTTCCAGACCTACCCGGATTCCATCATCTACATCGAGCGCACCCAGTCCGACGGCGCGGTCCGTCCGGGCCTCGTGGCGGCGGTGGACCTGGAGCAGTATGACTATACCCCCGGCTCCGGTTCCCTGGTCCGGGCCACGGAGGGCACCGTCCTGGAACGCATCCCGCCCCGGGTCCGGGTCCGCAAGGACGCCCCCATCGAGCTCCCCCACGTCATGCTCCTCATCGATGACCCCAAGAAGACCTGCATCGAGCCCGTCCAGGCCGCGAAGGCGTCCATGGAGCAGGTCTATGACTTCGATCTCATGATGAAGGGCGGACACCTCACCGGCTGGAAGCTCTCCGACGCCCAGATCGACGCCCTGGCCGATGCCCTGGCGGGCCTGACCACCGAGGACGCCATGCGGGAGAAGTACGGCATCACCGGCGTGGCCCCCCTGCTCTTCGCCGTGGGCGACGGCAACCACTCCCTGGCCACCGCCAAGACCTGCTATGAGAACCTCAAGAAGGTCACCCCGGAGAGCGAGTGGGCCGGTCTGCCCGCCCGCTATGCCCTGGTGGAGATCGAGAACCTTCACGACGATGCCCTCAAGTTCGAGGCCATCCACCGGGTGGTCTTCGGCGTGGACCCGGAAAAGCTCATCGCCGCTTTCAAGGAGTTCTACCCCACTGCCCGGGAGGGTCAGGGCGTGGGTCACACCATCGCCTACACCTGGGCCGGCGGCACGGGCTATCTCAACGTCCCCAACCCCCGGGTCCAGCTGGCCGTGGGCACGCTCCAGAACTTCCTGGACGCCTACCTGAAGGAGAACGGCGGCGAGGTGGACTACATCCACGGCGACGCGGTGACCGACGATCTGGGCTCCAAGCCCGGCAACATCGGCTTCAAGCTCCCCGCCATGGGCAAGGACCAGCTGTTCAAGACCGTCATCGCCGACGGCGTCCTGCCCCGCAAGACCTTCTCCATGGGCCACGCGGAGGATAAGCGCTACTACGTGGAGGGCCGCAAGATCAAGTAAGGCCAACCGCTACTCGGGGCTGGCCTGGAGGTACCGCTCCAGGCCGGCCCCGGCGCGTACGCCCAGGAGGAAGGCGCAGGCGGCATACTGCTCCGCCGCCTGGACGCACAGTTTCGCCTGGGCGTCGGACAGCCCCTGGATGCAGGCGGAGAGGGAGGAGAGGTGCTTTTCCTCTATTCTGGGGTGGATGTAGTAGTCGTAGATCAGGGATAAGAAATCGTTCATTGCTTTGGGTCCTTTCTTGTGTTAAAATATGAAATTAATTCGTTGCAACGAGACCATTATAAAGCAATTAATTCATTGCGTCAAGAGGTTACTATGGAATTTCGCCAATTTTTTTCGGGCCGCCTCCGCGAACTGCGCAAAGAGCGCGGTGAAACACAACAACAGGTGGCAGACGGCCTTGGTATTTTGAGACAGCATTATCAAAAATTTGAATCTGGAGAAAATCTGCCCAGCCTTGAAAAATTTTTGGCCCTCGCTGATTATTTCGGGGTCTCGCTGGATTACCTCGCGGGGCGCACGGATAAACGATAAATTCGGAGGCGCCCATGAGAAAAAAACTGACCCCCGGTCAAGGCCGGGCGCTGACGGTCCTGCTGGGCCTGCTGACGCTGATTTTGGTGCCCCTGGGGGCCTCCCTGCGCAGCGGCGCGGTCCTCTATGTGGGGCTGATCTGCTACATCGCCGCAGTGTGGGCCTGGTTCTACCTCAACCGCTGTCCCCACTGCCGCAAGCATCTGGGGACGAACACCAGCCTGTACTGCCCCAATTGCGGGGAGAGATTGTGAGGGACCAGCCATGACGTGCACGGAACCGGCTTATGCAAAACTGAATCTGACCCTGGACATTTTGGGCAAGCGTCCCGACGGCTACCACGACATGCGGATGGTGATGCAGTCGGTGACGCTGGCGGACGAGGTGTCGGTGGAGCTCCTGCCGGAGCCGGGGCTGGACATCACTGCCGACCTGCCCTTCCTCCCCAGGGGGGAGGGGAATATCGCCGGAAAGGCCGCCGCCGCCTTCTTTCGGGAGACCGGATTGCCTCAAAGGGGGCTCTCTGTCCACATCCGAAAGCACATCCCGGTGTGCGCCGGTATGGCTGGGGGGAGCAGTGACGGCGCGGCGGTATTGCGGGTGCTCCGCCGGGCCCTCGCGCCGGAGATGAGCCGGGAGGACCTGGAGAAAATCGGCGGACAGGTGGGCAGTGACGTGCCCTACTGCATCCGGGGCGGCACGGTTCTGGCCGAGGGCCGGGGCGAGGTGCTCACGGACCTGCCGCCCCTGCCGCCCTGCCACATCGTGGTCTGCAAGCCCCAGTTCTCTGTGTCCACGCCGGAGCTTTTCGCCCAGGTGCGGGTCCAGCGCCTGCGCTTCCACCCAAGGACGGAGGAACTGCGGGCCGCGCTGGAGCAGGGCGATCTGGAGGCTGCGGCGCTGCGGCTCTATAACGTGTTTGAGGAGGTCCTGCCCCGGCGCTGTGCCCCGGTGTTCGAGATCAAGAGCCGCCTGCTGGACCTGGGGGCCATGGCCGCGTCGATGACGGGGAGCGGGCCGTCGGTGTTCGGCATCTTTCGGGACGAGGAGCCCGCGCGGGCGGCGGCGGAGGTCCTTGGGGAGCAGTTCCCGCAGACGTTTTTCTGCCGTCCGGCGGAAAAAAATGTATAAAACGGAAAAACGCCGTCCATACTGGTAGCAACAAATCCAGTATGGGCGGTGCTTTTATGAAACTTCGTACAAAATTGATCCTCTCTGTTCTTGCGGGCCTGCTTGCCATGATCCTGTCCAGCACGCCCATGTGGTGGGGGGTGCTCTTCTCTCCCATCACCCAGCAGATGACCACTGCCCAGTGTGAGCCCGACGGTGGGGTCCGCTGGGAGGTGGATGGGCAGGTCCTCCGATTCCGGTCCCTGGATCTCTTGTATGCGTTCCTTCATCCCGGGGAAAAGGGCTAAAGATTTCCGCGCTCCTGCCGATAAGTTAGATAGATTTTTCAGCAGAGGAGGTCCGTCTATGCCGCGTCCAAGTGATTACGTCACTCAAGACAGCTATGTTCTTCCGAAGGACGGCGCAGCGGTAGGTCCCCGGCTCTGGGTGCAGGCTGCGGAGGATGGCGCGGCAGAGATCGAGGCGCGTCTGCGCAGGATGCTGGTCCTCTCGGAGATTGCGGCTGAGGACGGTGCGGCTGACCGCGCCGGTCTCCAGCGGGAATTGGAGCGCCTGCGCCGGGAGATCGACCGCATTGCAGATGATGTGGACCATCTCTGTCCGCCAATGGAGGGCACGGGGAACCGGCCTTAAATAAAGTGGACCGCCGCCCTGTTTTTCCAACAGGGCGGCGGTTTTTCAGCAGGCAGTATCGCCCGCACCGTGCCGGTGGCCCGGTAGTATCAGAGTAGAAGCGTGCTTTAGGAGGCGAACCCAACGATAGGCACCAAAAGCTTAGGGAGTGGCGGCGGAGATTCGACTGCCATCGGCCCAGGGCACCAATGGGAAAAAGAGGCTGTCAGGTCGTAGCGTAACCAAAAACAAATCACTAAGGGGGTCCAGCCCGTAGGGCTGGCGGCTTTTTGGTGACTTTTTGTCCGTACAAAAAGTCACCGGGGTCCGGGGCGAGGAGCCCCGGGGCTATCGGGACAGATGAAGCTATCTTGCAGACGATCAGAGTTCCCGTGTGGCAACGATAGCAGCCCCCGTCCCGCAGACATCCGCCAAGAGGACCTGCCCGACATGCACGGGCGCGGCGGCGCAAATGCCGTCCAGCGCGGCCATGACCTGGGGGATCATGGATTTGGGAACCGGACGGTCCGTTTTGACGGGGCACCGCGGGTGCGCGCCGCCGCGGCACCGGACGGTGGAGGTGACCACCCGGGTCGGGCAGGTCACTTCCGCGCGGGCGTAGTCTATACCGCGGGAACAGCCGTTTCCCATGACGGCAAAGCCGCCGCCCGACGTGTCGGCCACCAGGCGGCACCCTCGGGGACAGACGGTGCAGACGAGCACGGTCCTGCCGTCCACGTCCCCGGCGTCCCCGAGGGCAGCGGAACGGGCCTGGTGGAAGGATGCCTCCCCCGCCTCCTCGGAGACACAGCCCGCAAGGACATACCGCGCGGCGGCGGCTCCCGCCCGCTGGCTCTCCGTGGTGACATGGTCCACCAGGTCGTGGACATGGGCCGCGTTGCCGCAGGCAAATACCCCATGCAGGGAGGTCTCCATGTTCTCCCGGACCCGCGCGCCGCCGGTGCGGGGGTCCATCTCGATCCCCGCCTGCCGGGTGAGCTCGTTTTCCGGGATAAGCCCTACAGAGAGTAACAGCGTGTCGCAGTCAAAAATCATCTCCGTGCCGGGGATGGGGCGGCACTCGCCGTCCACCCGGGAGACCACCACCTGCTCCACCCGCTCCCGGCCCCGGATGTCCGTGACTGTGTGGGATAGGAGGAGGGGGATGTCATAATCCCGCAGGCACTGGACGATGTTCCGGGCAAGCCCCCCGGACTGGGGCATCAGCTCTACGCAGGCGAGCACCTTGGCCCCCTCCAGGGTCATGCGCCGGGCCATGATGAGGCCGATGTCCCCGCTGCCCAGGACGACTGCCCGCCGTCCGGGGAGCCAGCCCTCCATGTTGACGTACCGCTGGGCCGCTCCGGCGGTCAGGACCCCGGCAGGCCGCGTGCCGGGGATGGCAATGGCCCCCCGGGTCCGCTCCCGGCACCCCATGGCCAATATGATTGACTTGGCCTCCTCCACGCGGTAGCCCGTGTCGCGGCCCACCATGTGGACTTGGCGCTCCGGCGTCACCTCCAGGACCATGGTGTCCAGACGGACCTCCACGCCGGTGTCCGCAAGCTGCTCGATGAACCGCCGGGCGTACTCCGGCCCGGTCAGCTCCTCCTTGAAGTAGTGGAGGCCAAAGCCGTTGTGGATGCACTGGTTGAGGATGCCGCCCAGCTCCCGGTCCCGCTCCGCCAGGAGGATCTTCCGCAGGCCCCGCTCCCAGGCGGCGCAGGCCGCCGCAAGCCCCGCAGGTCCGCCGCCGATGACGATGAGGTCATACATGCCTCCCGCCTCCTTTCGTCTCGCACACCAGGAGCCGGGACCCGGCCCCCTCCTGGACGACCTCTCCGGGGCTGACGCCCAGCTCCCGGGCGAGGAGTTCGACCACCCTGGGGCCGCAGAAGCCCCCCTGACACCGGCCCATGCCCGCGTTCACCCGGCGCTTCACGCCGTCCACGGAACGGGGCGGGATAGGGGCGCGGAGGGCCTCCAGGATCTCCCCCTCCGTCACCGTCTCACAGCGGCAGACGATCCGGCCATAGGCAGGGTCGCGCTCCACCAGGGCCGCGCGGTCCTCCGGAGAGAGCTCCCGGAAGCGCACCCGGCGCCGGCGGCAGAGAAAGTCCTGTTTTTCCTCCAGGACCAGCCCCGCCCTCTCCAGAAGCTCCACTGCGTACTCGGCGATGGCCGGGGCGGCGGAGAGCCCCGGAGAACAGATGCCCGCCAGGTCGAAAAACCCGGGGGCCCCCTCCGCCTCCTGGAGGATGAAGTCCCCCCGGCCGCTCTGGGCCCGGACACCGGCGAAGGTGCGGATGGTGTCCTGGAAGCGGATGCCCGGCACAGATTTTTGGGCCGTGCGGCGGACGCAGTCCAGCCTGTCAGCGGTGGTGGAGGTGTCGCAGCGGGACAGGGGCTCGGCGTCGGGGCCCGCCAGCAGGTTGCCGTGGACCGTGGGGGCCACCAGGACGCCCTTGCCCTGGGCTGTGGGGGTCTGGAAGATCACACGGGAGACCCGGACACCCTCGCTCTTGTCCAGCAGGAAGTACTGCCCCCGAACGGGCAGGATGTCGAAGGCGTGGGGCGCGGCCATGTCGTGGACCGCGTCCGCCGAGACCCCGGCGGCGTTGACCACGAAACGGGCCTCGAACGTCCCGCGGCTGGTCTGGACCCGCCACCCGGCCTCCGTCCGCTGGAGACCGGTGACGGCGGTCTCCAGGCGGAGGTCCGCGCCGTTTCGCACGGCGGTCTCCGCCAGGGCCAGACAGTACTCCCAGGGGGAGCAGACGGCGGCGGAGGGGGCGTGGAGGGCTGCAATCACCGCCTCGGAAAGCTCGGGCTCCAGAGTCCGTGCCTCCGCCCCGGTGAGGAGCTCCAGTCCGGGCACGCCGTTGCTCTTCCCGCGCTCGCAGAGGGCCTCCAGCACGGCGCGCTCCTCCGGGGAGAACGCCGCCACCAGGGACCCGCAGGCCCGGTAGGGCACGTCCAGGTCCCGGCAGAGCGGCCGCGCCAGCTCCACCCCGCGCAGGTTCAGCCGGGCCATGAGGGTCCCGGGCTCCGGGTCGTAGCCCGCGTGGAGGATGGCGGAGTTGGCCTTGGTAGCGCCCATGGAGACGTCGTTCTCCCGCTCCAGCACGGCGATGCTCAGCCGGTATCTCGACAGCGCAAAGGCCGCGGCCGCGCCGGTGATCCCACAGCCGATGATCAGGACATCATACATAACAGCCTCCTGTCCACGGCAGAGCCGCAGAATTCAAGTACTAGAGGTATTATACGCTATTTTGATAAAACCGGCAAGGAGTTTTTGCACAAGTTCAACAAAATTCTTTCAGCGCTCCAGGCTGCGGTGGAAGCGCATCAGCACGGCGGCCGCCTCCGCCTGGGTGACGGTCCCGGCGGGGGCCAGGGCGTCGGGGCCCCGGCCCTGGAGCAGGCCCTCCGCCACCGTCCAGGACACCGCCTCCAGGGCGTAGCCGCTGACGGCGGAGGCGTCGGCGAAGGCGGAGAGGTCCGCACCGGACCGGGTGTCCATGCCCCGCCAGCGGGCGTGCCTCCAGAGCAGGGCGGCGAGCTGTTCCCGGGTGAGGGGATCGCCGGGGCCGAAGGTGCCGTCGTCATAGCCGTTGACGATGCCGGTGGAGGCGGCCCAGGCGGCGCTCTGGGCGCAGAGGTCGGTTGCCTTGATGTCCGGGAAGGGCTGTCCGGAGGCGGCGGGAGCGCCCTCCATGCGGTGCAGGGCGGTGACCAGCTCCCCCCGGCTGACGGGCGTCTCGGGGGCCGGGACGGTCATCCAGTCCCGCTCCCGGACGTACTCCACCGCCTCCGCATACCAGGGGGCGTCTTCGCCGGTGAAGGCGGCGCAGGCGCTCTCCACCAGAACCGCGCCCCGGTCCTGGGACAGCTCCCAGAAGCCGATGCCGCCCAGGCCCAGCTCCCGGGCCAACGCGGCCTTTTCCGCTATGGAGGCCGCATCGTCGTAGGAGAGGAAGGAACTGTTTCCCCAGAGATAGGGCGCGTCCGGGTGCCGAAGCTGGCGGTAGGCGGCGCTGGGGAGGTACTTCGACACCACAGTGTCGTAGGGCACCGCCTCCCCAGAGGAGAACGTGCCCCCCAGGCCATCCGTCCCGCCGGACACGCCCTTGTAAAGGTAGCCGTAGAGGGGCATCCCCAGCACCAGCTTCTCCGCCGGGATGCCCCGGTCCAGGTAGGCACGGACGCTGGAGCGGACGCCGGAGAGGGGGGCGTTGAACCCGGTGCGGCGGTCCCAGGGGCCCTGGTAGTCGTAGGCCATGAGGAAGAGGCGGTCCACCGTCCCGGACACGGCCGCGGGCTCGATCTTGTCCAGGAAGCCGGGGTCCGCCGCGCCGGTGGCGGTAAGGACGTAGGCGCGGCCTGTGCGGGCGGTCTCGGCGTCCAGGGCCTCCCGGACGGCCCGGAGGAGCAGGGTGAAATTCTCCCGGTCCGCCGGACGGTGGACGATGCCGGGCCTGCCGCCGGAGACGGGGTACTCCCAGTTGAGGTCCACGCCGTCCAGGTCCTCCTGACGGAGGAGGTCCAGACAGCTCCGGGCGAAGTCCTCCCGCCGCCGGGCGGTGGAGGCGGCGTCGGAGAAGTGCCGGGAGTGCTCCCAGCCGCCCGCGCTGAGGACCAGACGCAGTCCCGGGTGCGCCTCCCGAAGCTCCCGGAGGCCCGCCAGGTTTTTCCGGTCCCGCTCCGGATACTCCAGGACCAGGGCGCAGCTCTCCGGGTCAATGGCGGCGAAGGCATAGTTGACCTGGGTGAGGCGGGAGGCGGGGAGGTCCCGGGGAGCGTACCCCTGCCCGGAGGCCCAGGCGGGGTAGTAGCCCACGATCTCACCGCTCCCCGTCCCGCGGGCCGGAGGCAGGGATGTACACAGCAGGAGAGCCGCCAAGAGGGCGGCGGCAAAGCGCGACAGAAGTTTCAAAAAAAACGCTCCTTTCCCAGAAAAAACAGTGTGTTCGACAGACACTATTTTACAGGAAAGGGAGCGGTCCCGGCAAGCTGTGGATTCTGGAAGCGGAGGAAAAACCAGGAGCGAACGGAGCTTCGCGGACAAAAAGTTTTTCTTTTTTCGCTTCCATTTTTCTCTGTACACAAAGAAAAATGGAAGTTACCTGCGTCCGACGGCGAGTTTCTTCAGCCACATGAGGTCCTCGCCGCTGACGACCCGGAGAAGTCCCCAGGTCAGGCACAGGAGGACCAGGCAGAAGCTCCCCGGCAGGAGGATGCCCGTCAGGCCCGCCCGGGGCGGGAGGAGGGCCGTCACGGCGCAGGCGAAGACGGCGCACAGGGAGGCCCGCAGGGCGTCGGACCACGCCGGCCGGGTACCGGAGGCGATGGTGAGGCGGCGCAGGCTCAGGGCGAAGTTGACCAGGTGGGTGACGGCAAAGCTGAAATAGTACCCCGCGAGGCCGAAGCGGGGCAGCAGCAGCCACAAAAAGGCCACGTCCAGGAAAGTGGTCAGCACGTTGTAGCGGGCGCTGGCCTTCTGCTGTCCCAGACCCTTGCACATGGCGTCCACCACCGCGTCCAGGTAGAGCATGGGCACAAAGGGCGCATACAGCCGCAGGTAGGTCCCGGCCATGGGCTCGTGGAAGAGCAGCTCCCCCAGGGCCTCCGCCCCGGCGAAGAGCACGCCTCCGGCGGCAAGGCCGAAGAGCAGCGCCAGACGCAGGCTCCGCCGCGCCAGATAGCGCACCCGCTCCCGGCTCCCCACGGCGGCGCAGCGGGAGAGCTCCGGCACCAGGAGCTCCGAGAGGGAGAACAGGATCGCCGCCGGGAACATCAACACCGGGAACACCATGCCGTGGATGACGCCGTAGTCCGCCAGGGCGTTGACCGTCCCGGCGAAGAGGGAGAGCCGCTTGGGGATGATGAGGTGCTCCACCGCCCCCAGGCCCGAGCGCAGGCCGTCCGCCACCGCCAGGGGCAGGGCGATGGGGAAGATGCGGCCATAGGGGGGCCTTTGCCGGACCTTCCCGGCGGAGGACGCCTTCCCCCGGCAGAGCATCGCCAGGGCAAGGAGGCTCAATACCGCCGCCCCGCAGCTCCCCGCCGTCACGGCCAAACAGGAGCGTCCCGCGTCCGTCCCCGCCCACCGGGCCAGGAGCAGGCTGGTCACGGCGATGGCGCACCCCTGCTCCAGGAACTGCACAGCCACCAGGGCGCGGATGCGGTTGGCGGCGGTGAAAAAGCCGGTGAGCACCCCCTCCATGCACCGCACCGGCAGGGACAGGGCGTACAGCCGCAGAGAGGGGGCCGCCGCCAGGTCCCCGATCCACCGGACGCTCAGGAGGGGCGCAAAGTGCCAGAGGAGTATCCCCATGGCCGCAGAGCACACCAGACTGTACCGGGAACACCCGGTGAGTACCGCCCGGACCCCTTGCAGCCGCTTCCGGCCCAGCTCCTCGGCGGTCAGGTACATCGAGCAGGTGCGGATGCCCGCCGAGCCCAGGGTGAAAAACAGGCCCGTCACCGCCAGTACCAGCTGCAAAAGGCCGATCCCAGCCGCGCCGGTGCGGCTGGAGAGGTACACCTGAAAGCCCATGCCCACCAGCCGCAAAAGCAGGTTGGCCCCGGTGAGCATGATGGCCCCGTAGAACATGGAGTTGCCGCGCTTCAGATCCCCACCCCCCTCGTTTTCTACTACTATATGGGAAAATGGGGGGCAACATGACAGGAAAAGCGGCGGGCCCTTCAGCGCCGGACGGTTCTGTTACAGCTCTATGCCGATTTGATACACATCCTCTATCAGCAGGTAATTTGCGCCGTTTTTCTGCGCAAGCGCCAAAACCTCCGCGTTATCGGCCAGCACGCTTTCCAGAGTGCAGTCTTCATCATTCAATCGGTCCTCGATGGCGCTTGCGTACCGTTTTATGTCGTCAAAATGCTCTCGGATATAGCGTTCACTCATGACCAAGCAGTAATACCGGATATGCCTGCGGTATTCTTCCCCGAGGTCCCGTTCCCAGTCGAAAGGGATATAACATCCCTCAACAATCAGGTTTTGCTTGTTCTCTATGGCTGTTTTTACCATTTCACGCACAATCGGCCACAAATAGTCCGTCAGCGCCTTTTCGTCACTCAATGGGGTGAGCGCCGTATTTCCACTGCGGATCAGCCCCATTTTCAGGTGGTCTATGGACAAATAGGGATATCGATACGTTTCAAGCAATTTTTGAGCAAGCACTGTCTTCCCTGTATGAGACGCGCCCGCTATCAAAACGACCATTGGACTCCTCCTTCCGTTGACACTGGTCACTTCCACTGCCGGGGGCTCTTGCCGAACGCGCCGCGAAAGGCCCGTAGGAACACGGAGTAGTCCCGGAAGCCCGCATCCCCGGCGGCCTTGAGCACCGGGACCCCCAGACGGATCTGCTCCGCGGCCTGCTGGAGGCGCTTTTGCCGGATGTACTGGTGGACCGTACAGCCGTAGACGTCCTTGAAGCGGTGCATGAGGTAGAACCTGCTGAGGAAAAAGGTCCCGGCCAGGCGCTCGATGGTCAGCTCTTCGGCCAGATGCTCCCGGATGAAGCGTGTGACCTCCTCCATCTTCGGGTCGAAGCGGTAGGCCCCCTCCGCCGCCTCCGCAGCGGGGAAGTCCCGGTTGAGGGCCACCATCAGCTGGAGGACGCAGGTATCCGCAAGGAGCCTTGCGCCGAAGGCGTCCTCCGAGCCGGCCTCCTCCACGCGGCCGAAGAGGTCCCGGTAGCGCCCCCGGTCCTCCCCGCGAGGGCGGAAGAGGTGCACCCCGCGCTCAGCCGCCCGGGTGAAGCAGGCGGAGAGATCCGCCTCCTCCCCGCTGAACCGGGAGAGGAAGTCCCGGCTGATCCACAGCACCATCCGCTCGTAGACCTCGCCGGGGTCGACGGCCGGCAGGTGGATCACCCCCCGGCTGACCAGCAGCACGTCCATGGGCTGGAGGGGGTAGCGCCGTCCCTCGATGTGGTAGGCGGCACGGCCCCCCAGCTGGAGCACCAGCTTGTCGAACTCGTGGTAGTGGTAGTCCAGCTTCAGCGCACGGCTGTCCCGCAGGTGGAAGAGGCGGTAGTCCTCGTTGAGATACCCCCGGGGGCCCACCTCGCTCCGGTCCAGCATAGAAAGACCTCCTCTCGTGACGGGATCATGGAAGGAAAAAGACCTCCGCCCCGTCCCCGGACGGCGGCGGTCCGGAGTCGGAACGAAGGTGCAGAAAGCCGGGTCCGGCCCCGGGAAGTATGTACCTTACTCGCCCATGGGCGCGCCGCAGTGGGGGCAGAACTTGGTGTCGCTGATCTTGCCGCAGACGGGGCAGACCTTGCCGTCGGGCCCGGCGGCGGCCTCCTCGGCCTCCTTGACCTCCCGCAGGGCCTGCAGCTGGGTAATCTTCTCCTGGGACGCCTTCACGGCGGCGATGACATCGGCGATGGCCTCCGGCACCTCGCCCTCCAGGTGCTCGCAGGCGTACCACTGCCCGATGGCGCGGTAGTTCTTGTCCAGCTCCCGCTTCTCCGCGATGATGGAGGCGGAGATCTTGGCGGAGTCGGCGGCCTCCCGGGCCTTTTCAGAGGCCGTGGCGGCCACGACCTTTGCCTTCTGGGTCAGCTCGTCAAAAAAGCTCATCTTGCGCTCCTTTCAAGTCCAAGGCATTTTTCTTCTTTCCCCCAAAAAAGGGGCTCTGGTGCCATTATAGCCGTTTTTGCCCGGGACTGCAAGGGGTATTTTTCTTCCCGTGTGGAAACCGGGCTCCGGGAACCTGCTCCCCTCAAAAAATCTCCCCCTCCCGGCTTTCGCCGGGAGGGGGAGATTTCAACTTACATCAGGCAGATCTCGCCGCCAACGAGGGTGGCGATGCACTGCCGGGTCTCATAGTGGACCCGCAGCATGGATTCCCCGATGGAGATCACGGTCCCGGGGTAGACGATGCCGCCGGAGAGGCGGTACGCCCCCTCCTCCTCCCCCTGGGCCTGCTCAGAGAGGATCGCCATATCCTTCTCCAGGCGCTCCAGGCGCAGGTTGCACACCGACTGCTTCCGCTCCAGCGTGGACAGCCGGCTGCTCCTGGCCGGGCTCTCCGGCTGGAGCTCCGTGCGCTCGGTCTCCTCGTAGAGCTCCTGGAGCTCCGCATAGATGCTCTCCCGCTCGGCGTGCTCGTAGGGCAGGCCGCCCAGCAGGATGTTCGTCACACACTCGGACTTGGAGCCCACGATACTGGCGCTGACCTCGTGGGCGGCCCAGATCCTGCCGCCCATGATGGTCCCACGCCCGGAGCGGGCCTGGACCACGCCGTTGCAGTACACATCGCAGTTGACCAGGCAGTCCGTCTGTAGATTCTCCCGGACGCGGACGCAACAGTTCTCCATGTATTTCACAAAGAGATTCCTCTGGACCGTGATGGTGGCCTGCCCGTTGCCGACCACGCCCTTGGCCACTACCAGATCACCTCCGGCCTCCACCGTCGCGGCCTCCACGATGCCGTCCACCATCACGTTCCCGATGGCCCGCACCGCAAAGCCGCTGCAGACGTCGCCGTGGATATGTACATCCCCGAAGAAGTTGATGTTCCCGGTGGAGAAATCGACGCTCCCGGGGATATCCAGGACCGGCTTGACCTGGAAGGCCCGGTTTTTGAACTCCACATGGCCGGAGAGCGTGGCGATGAGCGCGGTCCCGTCCTCGTTGAGCTCCGTATTGCGCCCCTTGGGCGGCACGGCGGGCTTGCCGTTTTTCGCGGGCACCTCCTTGCCCTGGACGGTGGTGCCGGGCTTGCCGGACAGGGAGGGCACGATCTCGCAGATGACCTCCCCCGCCTCCACGTTCTGCACCAGGTTCAGGGAGGTGTAGTCCACCCGGTCAAATTCGTCCACCGTGATCTCCCGCTTGATCTCCCGGCTGAACCGGTCGATGACGCCGCCGTCCTGCCCGTGGACAGGGGGGACGCCCTTGGCTGCCAGGAACAGGTGGAAATACCGGTCCCGGCTCTCCGGCATGGCCGCGATGGTCTCCTCTTCCAGGCCGTAGGTCACCTGGTTCTCCCGCAGGGCGGCGGAGAGGAGCTCCCGGTCCAGCTCCCTGCCGCTGCCCACCGGCGGGAAGACCAGCACCCACGCGGTCATCTGCCCCTGGGTAAGGAACACCGTCACCAGGGCGTCCATATTGGGCTGGGGGTCGTCCTCGTGCTTGGGCACGGCCTTGGCCACCCGCTGGTTGGACGCGGAGGTCACCGCCAGGCGCAGGCGGGGCAGCTCCTTTTCCAGCTCCCCGTCGCTGAGGGGCTGGGTCTGTCCCGGGGGCAGGCCCAGCCGCAATACCGGCGCGCTCAGCCACCCCGCCTGCTCCATCCGCAGGCCCCAGAGCCGGTTGATGGAGTGCTCCGGCGGGAGCTGGAGCAGAGCCGTGTCCAGGGGAGCCGGCTTGTACGCCTGCTCCTCCGGCTCCGCGTCCTCTCCCCCGTCAAGCAGCTTCTCCTCCGGCTCTTTCTCTTTTTTGCTCTCCTCGGACTCGCCGCCGAAGAGACGGAACAGGATCGAATTTTTGAACGGCATACCTTCCAGCACCTCCTGTTTTTTTCAGGTCGCCTGATGGGAGCGATGGGAAAACGGTCCCTCCTACAGCTTGAAGCTGTCCTTGAGCCCCACGCTGCGGTTGAAGACCAGGTGCTCCGGGGAACTGTCCCTGCTGTCCGGGCAGAAGTAGCCCACACGCATGAACTGGAACCGATCGCCGGGGGCGGCGTCCTTCAGGCCCGCCTCCAGCTTGCAGCCGGTGACCACCTCCAGGGAATCGGGGTTGAGGCAGTCTAAGAAATCCTTGTCCGCCGCGTCGGGGGCGGGGTCGGTGAAGAGATTGCCGTAGAGGCGGCACTCCGCATCCACAGCCGTGGCCGCGTCCACCCAGTGGATGGTAGCGCCCTTGACCTTCCGGCCGTCGGCGGGATTGCCGCCCCGGCTCTCCGGGTCATAGGTGGCGAAAATCTCCACGATATTGCCGTTTTCGTCCTTTTTACAGCCTGTGCAGGTGATGAGATACGCCCCCTTCAGCCGGCACTCCATGCCGCCGGGGCACAGGCGCTTGTACTTGGGCACCGGCGCCTCCAGGAAGTCCTCCGCCTCCACGTACAGCTCCCGGGAGAAGGAGATGGTCCGGGTGCCGTCCTCCGGGCGGTTGGGGTTGTTCTCCACCTCGAAGGTCTCGCTCTGTCCCTCGGGGTAGTTGGTGAGGGTCAGCTTCACCGGGCGGATCACCGCCATGACCCGCTGGGCGGTCTCGTTGAGGTCCTCCCGCAGGCAGTGCTCCAAAAAGGCGTACTCCACGGTGCTAGCGGCCTTAGCCACGCCGATGCGCTCGCAGAAATTGCGGATGGAGGCCGGGGTGTAGCCCCGGCGGCGCATCCCGCGCAGGGTGGGCATCCGGGGATCGTCCCAGCCGGAGACCCGGCCCTCCTCCACCAGGAGGCGGAGCTTGCGCTTGCTCATGACGGTGTAATTGATGCCCAGGCGGGCGAACTCGATCTGCCGGGGCTTGGCGGGCAGGCCGCAGTTGTTGATGACCCAGTCGTAGAGGGGCCGGTGGGCCTCAAACTCCAGGGAGCACAGGGAGTGGGTGATGCCCTCCAGGGCGTCCTGGATGGGGTGGGCGAAGTCGTACATGGGGTAGATGCACCACTTGTCTCCCTGCCGGTGGTGGTGGGTGTGGTTGATCCGGTAGATCGCCGGGTCGCGCATGTTGAAGTTGCCGCTGGTCAGGTCGATCTTGGCCCGCAGGGTCATGGCCCCGTTGGGGAACTCCCCGGCCCGCATCCGGCGGAAGAGGTCCAGGCTCTCCTCCACGGGCCGGTCCCGCCAGGGGGAGCGGGCGGGGGTGTTCACGTCCCCCCGGTACTCCTTGAACTCCTCCGGCGTCAGCTCGCAGACGTAGGCCAGGCCCTTCTTGATGAGGCCCTCGGCCAGCTCGTAGGTCTTCTCAAAGTAGTCGCTCCCGTAGAACAGCCGGTCCCCCCAGTCGAACCCCAGCCAGTGGATGTCCTCCTGGATGGCGTCCACGAACTCCACGTCCTCCTTGGCGGGGTTGGTATCGTCAAAGCGGAGGTTGCAGAGCCCTCCGTACTTCTCGGCGGTGCTGAAGTTGATGCACAGCGCCTTGCAGTGGCCGATGTGCAGGTAGCCGTTGGGCTCCGGGGGAAAACGGGTATGGACGGTCATGCCCTGGAACCGGCCCCCCTCTGCGATGTCTTCGTCGATGAACTGGTGGATGAAATGCTTGCTCTCGGCCTCCTCGGTCAGGGGGGCCTTGGTCTCTTCGGCCATGTCGTCACTCTCCTTTGTTGTTATTATGAAAAATCGCCCAAAATGGACGGTTTTATTATACCGGGTAGCGGCGAAAAAGGCAAGAGGGGATTGAAATTTTTCTCAAAAATACAACCTTTTATCCTTCCTCCCCGCGGTAGAGCGCTCTTATGCGCGGTATCCGGGCCGGATCGTCGGAGAAATTGGACAGCCCGCCCGCCTGGCTCATAGAGCCGATGAGGGGCACGCCCTCCAGCGCCGTGCCCCGCAGGGCCTCCGACGCGGCCTCCGCGAACCGCTCCGCCCGGATCACCCGGATGTCCCTTCCGAAATAGCCCTCCACCCGGAAGTCCACCGGCGGCGTGACGCCGCTCTCGTTGTGGAGCTCCGCCGTGAGGGCCTGGGCCCGGACCAGGTGCTTTTCCCGCTCCTCCGGAGCCTCCGCAGAGAGGGCGGTGCGGAGGGCCTCCTTCAGCGCCCCGCCCACGTCCAGCCGGGAGAAAGCGGTGCCGAACCACTTGCTGTAGGGCGCGTAGGTCTCCCGGTACAGGAAACACAGCCGCATGAGCCGTTCGCAGATCCTGGCGCAGAGGATGCGGGCCCCGATGCCGTCCCCGCAGTCCCCGCAGCGCCGGGGGAACGCCTGCTCCGAGGCGATGATGTCCCAGCTGGAGGCGATGAGGTAGAGCCGCACCTCCCGGGGATAGTACCGCAGGGGCGCCAGCCGCTCCCTCATGCCCAGACCGTCCACGAAGAGCTCCCCGGCGTTCAGGGACAGCAGGCGGTGCTCTGAGAAGGCCAGCCAGTCCGCCGGACGGAGGTCTGAAAGCCGGGAGGTCCCCAGCCGCTCCTCCAAAAACCCGTCCACCGTCCGGATGAAGATCAGCGGCCGCACCGGCCCCCGGTCCACGAATTCCGGGTGCTGGACCCCGCCGTCATCGGGGTCCGGGGCCGTGAAGTTGACGCTGAAGCCCTGATAGGTGCAGGGCAGATGCTCCGAGAGGGCGGTGAGGACCGCCTCCCCCAGTTCGATATCCTCCTCCCGGAGGAAGAGGTAGAACCGGGGGCCCCACATGTGGTCCCGGGAGACCGCGTCGTCGTACCCCAGGACGTCGGAACCGTAGCCGATGAGCCCGGCGGAGTACGTGAGGCCGGGAAAGTACTGGTCCATGATAGGCTTCATCGTCTCAAAAAAGAACCCCCGGCACAGATCGAGTCCCTTCACTTTTTCTCCTCCAGCGCCTTCACCAGCGCCTCGCTGGGCGTGACATAGGCGGTCTGGTAGGGGTCGTAGACCACCATGCCGGGCCGTGCGCCCGCCGGTTTTTTCACATTCTTCACCTGGGTGTAGTCCACGGCCACCTGACCGCCCTCTCTGCCCTGGGAGAACCAGGCCGCAAGGCCCGCCGCCTCGGTGAGGGACTGCTTGTCCGGCTCCCTCCCCCCGGCGCAGAGGATCACATGGGACCCATGGATGCGCTGGGTGTGGAACCAGTAGTCGGACTTGAACGCCTCCTTGGTCAGCTGGTCGTTCTGCTGGTTGCTCCGGCCCACCAGGATGCGGAAGCCCCCGCTGGAGCGGAACACCCTGGGCCTGCTGGGCCCCCGGCGGGGCTCCTTCTTTCCGCTGTCCCGGTTTTTCAGGTATCCGGCCTCCCGCAGCTCCCGGCGGATGTCGGCGAAGTCCTGCTCCGTCTCCGCCCGGGTCAGCTCGTCCAGGACGCTCTCCAGCCAGTCCCGCTCCCGCCGGGCGATGGCCATCTGCTCGGTGAGATAGCGCTCCGCCGTCTTGGCCTTGCTGTAGCGCTTGAAGTACTTGGCCGCGTTCTGCTGGGGCGTCAGGAGGGGGTCCAGGGGGATGTCCACCAGCGGACAGCCCTCCTCATAGTAGTTTTCCGCCTGCAGGCGGCTGAGCCCCTTCTCCATCCGGTAGAGGTTGGCGGTGATGAGCTCGCCGCAGATGCGGAGCTTGTCCCGGTCCTGGGTCTGGGCGTACTCCTTCTCTTGCAGGGCCAGTTTGCGCTTCGCCCGGTCCCGGGCGTTGGAGGCGGCGCGCTGGAGGTCCGCACCCCGCTGCCGCACCCGCTCGGCCTGCTCCTTCCGCTCGTAGAAGGCGTCCAGCATGGGGGAGAACTTCTCCCACGCCTCCCCCTCCGCCGCGCCGCCGTACTGACGGACGGGCAGGTAGGAGAAGTCCCAGGGCGCGCCGTCTCTGGTGAGGAGGCAGGGGACGAACCGCTCCTCCTTCACTGCCGCCTGCCAGGCGAAGAAGGCCCGCTTCAAGCCCTCCCGGGCCTCCGGGGTGAAAAGCCGGGCTCCCGCGTCCCCCGCCGAAAAGGCGATCTCCCGGCAGACCAGCGGCGACATGCCGAAGAAGTGGTCCAGGAGGAACCGCTCCGCCTCCTGTTCAGGGCTTGCGGCGTCCAGGAGGCGGTCGAAGTCCCCCTCCTCTGTCTCCAGCGGGTCCGCCTTCTCCTGGGCCGGGGGCAGGCGGTAGAAGAGCCCCGGCAGGACCTGCCGCTTCTCGCTCATCTCCATGTCCACCCGGCGCAGGCAGTCAATAATGCGGCCCTCCCCGTCCAGGAGAATCAGGTTGGAGTAGCGGCCCATACACTCGATGACCAGGGACCGCCGCCCCGGCTCCCCCAGCTCGTCCACGATGTCCAATTCCAGGATCACCGCCCGCTCCAGGCCGGGCTGCCGGATGTCCGCGATGCGGGCGCTACCCAGGTGCTTGCGCAGGAGCATACAGAACATGGGCGGCGCGGCGGGGTTCTCCCGGCTCAGGGCGGTCAGGTGGATGCGGGCCTGATTGGCCCCGGCGCAGAGGAGCAGTTTTTTGTTCCCCCGCAGGGTCAGGATGACCTGGTCCCGGGCGGGCTGCTGGATCTTCTCCACCCGAAGGCCCACAATCTCCTGCCGCAGCTCCCGGACGATGCCGGTCAGGCAGATGGCGTCAAGTGGCATGGCCGTCCTCCTCCATCATGGCGGCGAAGAGCTGGTTGATCCGCTCCCGCCGGCCGTGTAAATACAGGTATCCCAAAAGGCACTCCAGCGCCGTGGCCCGGAGGTAGTCCGTGCGGCTGGCGCTGTGGGGGATGGTGTTGACGTGGGCGTTGCGCCCCCGCTTGAAGACCGTCAGCTCCTCCTCTGTCAGCATGGGCAGGATGCGCTCCGCACGCTCCGCCTGGGCCTGGGCCCGCACCAGCTCCACTGCCGCCCGGTGGAGCCCCTTGCCCGTGGCCTTGCCGTGGACGCAGAGGTAGCTCCGGGCCAAAAGCTCGTAGACCGCGTCCCCCAAGTGGGCCAGGCCGATGCTGCTGATGGCCCGGACCTCGTCCTCCGGCAGGTGCAGGGAAAAATAATCTTCCATAGTGTTCTCCAGATTTTTACGAATGAATGTTGGGCTTCGCCCAAACCCAGCAGGGGCCTTGCCCCTGCACCCCACCACCTTTGAAAAGGTGGACGAAACTTTTGGTTTACGCTTCGCTATCTCCTATCGCGGCCCAGGTACTCCTCCGCCGCCAGCAGGACCTCCTCGTCGGAGGCGTACGTCACCAGCTCCCGGGCCTCCCGGAGGGGGAACCAGCCCAGGTCCGCGATCTCCTCCTCCTGGGCGTGCTCCCGGCCCCCGGACATCCGGGCGGTAAAAAAGACCACGTCCTTGACCACCCCCGGCTTGGGGTAGAAGGTGACGGTGCGGCGGAATCCGGTGTCGATGTCCGCCGTGAGGCCCGTCTCCTCCAGGATCTCCCGGGCGGCGGTCTCGGCCTCCTGTTCCCCCTGCTCCACATGGCCCTTGGGGAAGCTCCAGTGTCCGCCGTTGTGCCGGGCCAGGAGGTACTCCCGCGCCCCTCCGGCGTCCCGCCAGACCACCGCGCCGCAGCTCTTCTCCTCCGCCGCCTTCTCAAACACGCCGCCGTCCCCCCAGGTCCAGGCACCGCCGTGGGCCCCCAGCTCGAAGTGGAGCTTCGCGATCCCCAGGTCCACCAGGGCGAAGGGCCCCTCCCGGGTCAGCTCCCCCCGGACGGCCCCGTCCGCCTCCCAGCGGAAGCGGACGCCCTGCTTGTTCGCGGCGGAGGGGGCCCGCTGTACGGCCTCGATCCCGGCGGCGAACCAGGCCGGGGCCCGGTCCAGGCCCTCGGAGAGCTCCGCGGCGCTCCTGGTCTCCCGGTGGCCCCACCGCCGGAGCAGGGCCTCCCGCCCCGCACGGGTCTCCGCCGTATGGCCCACGGAGGCCGCGCAGACCAGTTCCTCCCCCTGGGCGAGGAACGCCAAGCACGCCTCCCGGTCGTAGGTGCCCCCCACCCAGCAGGTGCCAAGGCCCATGTCCGCGGCGGTGAGGAGCAGCTCCTCGCCGAAATAGCCGCACTTCTCCTCCAGGTCCTCCAGCTCCCGGGGACCGGCGAAGAGAAAGTAGTTTTGTACTCCCGAGAGGATGCCCCGGGTCTTCTCCGGGTCGCTGAAGGGCTCCGGCCGTCCGCAGATGAGCTGGACATGGAGCCCGGAGCGCTGGTTGCACCGGGCAATGGCCTTGCCCAGCTGGCGGCGCTGTTCCTCGCTGATGGGGTCGGGCAGATAGGTGCGCAGGGAGCTTCTGATGGAGATGGCTTCGCTTAACGTCATGTGGGTCCTCCTCTTCCTCCCGTCCGCGCCGGACCGGCGCGGACGGCTCATTTGTTTATGGCTTTAGTATAACATACCTGACGGGGAAGTCAATTCATTTGCTGGAGGAGTTTTCTCCGAGTTTTCTCCGGGACGCGCACGGAGGAAAAGGCTCTGGACAAATTGGGGAAGATATCATAATAATGCGGACGAATCCTGCCGTATTTGGGTGAGAGGCCCGAAAAATTTTATGGAAAATCATCAGAGGGATTTGAAAAAACAAAGCGGCTTGCCGCGCAGCTGCTGGAGCTGTGTCAAACCGCGGCCCCTGCCCTCCCTGAGGACCTGAAGGATGCCTGCCGGGAGCTGGAACAGCGCTATGAGGAGAGCACGTTCCGGGTGGTGGTCCTCGGTATGTTTTCCCGCGGGAAGAGTACCTTTCTCAACGCCCTGATCGGCCGCCGGCTGCTCTACAAGAGCGACCGGGAGGCTACGGGCGCGATCACACTCCTGCGCAATTCTCCCCGCTGTACCGTGGAGGTCCATTCACCGGACGGGACGGCTTGAGCGAGGAGCAGGCCCAGGTCATCCGGCAGGCCATGGATCAGACCGGCGCAGTCATCTTCCTCGTACTCCCCGAGTCGCTGGAGGCGGTGGGTGACGCGTTCTACACCCGGATGCTCCATCCGGAGGGCTCCCCCTCCCAGGAGGAACTGCGCCGCAGGAGCTGGTTCGACGCCTTCCGGCAGGTGCTGGCCCGGCGGCTGGAGCAGGGGGAACCGCGCCCGGCGGCTGGCGGCCATTCAGAAGGATGCGGACGGCTGCATCTACCGCCGGTTCACCCAGGAGGAGGACTTCTGCCCCTGCGGATGCCGGCAGCTCACAGAGCAGCTGCGCCTGTGGGTCAACGACGCGTCAAAAACCATGGCGGGCGATGTGAGCAAGGTCTACCGGAGCCTGACCGGACAGTTCTCTCAGTTTACGAAACAAAATATCCAGGAGCCCTTCGGACTCTCGTCCTCCTCCGCCTACGCTCCGCAGCCTGTCTCCATAGAGAGGAGACTGTCAACGCCAATCTGAAAATGTAAGAAAACGCCGAAGAAATTTTGTAGTTTTTCGGCGGCAAGGCGGGTAACAAAATCAAGCGTTTCCTTGCTCAAATAGAGAGTTCACGATCTGCTGTTTTTGGCGCATAAATTCCTTGCGTTCTTTCAGGCGGTAAGATTCACCCTTGATATTGATGACGGCGCAGTGATGCAGGACGCGATCCAGGATGGCGGAGGCGATGGTAGGCGTGTTCCTCCAAATAGCGTTTTAACAGCTCGAAAGAGCTTGTCCGGCGGTACTGTACTGCTGATCGTGAAATCTTGCAGAGCTTTGCGATCTCGCTCTCGTTCATATCGAAAAAATAATACAGCAGGACAGCTTCCCGTTTTTCTTCCGGCAAGCTTCGCAGGGCTTCGGCAAGCAGCTTAGCGGTTATCTCTTTTCCCGCGATAAAGAAAGACTGTTCAGCTTCGTCATTTGCAAAATACTTGTCGTAGGTATAAAGCTGGTTTTCTTCCTGCGGTGACAGGTCGGAGAATGTTACTTCCCGTGATTGCTGCCGCTTTGTGTCCCTGTGGGCGTTCATTGCTTCGCGCTTTAATGCCTGTTTGCAAAAGCCATTAAAAGCACAACGGATTTCCCATTGGGTACGAATTGGTTCATTCATGTTCTCACCTCCTTTCGCAGCCGCGAAAGCGGGTGATTTTTTCTGATGTCCCCTTTCGTAAACCATCAAAACCACGCAAGCCCAAAATGATTGAGATTTTACAAGATTTTTGAAAATAGACCTCTTGCGAAATTAAGCTAAGCGGTCAAAGTTGCAGATGCCAGCAA
>CAJUOA010000046.1 GCA_910587785.1 uncultured Oscillospiraceae bacterium
TTGTAGCCGCTGCCGTCCGTGGCCCGGTAGTAGACCATGTAGACGGTCTTGGTGGGGTTCATGCGGCGGTCACGGCTGCTGGCCCCGGTGTTCTGCACCTGAACCGGCAGAACGTCATAGGGCTGGAAGGTGAGGGCGCCTATATCTTCGTAGTCCTCCGCCGGGCGGATGTCCGACAGGGCCTGCATGGCGACATACAGAGACGCCGCCGAGAGAATCAGCAGCAGTATCCCGGCTACGGGGATGATGGTTTTCAGTTTACGCATACTCTCTCCCTCTTCCGCATCCAAGTATAGATCGGCGGAGATTCCATTGACAGTGATTTTCTTATAGGCGTCCCCGCTGTCCCGCTCAATCTGCATGACAGGCGAAGTCAAGTCTGTAAAACAGTGGAAGAACGCCAGGTTCCCGCTTTGATCGTTGATATAACCGATGGCTGTAATACCGGACAGCATGCTCCTATACTCCATCCGATATCCGGTCGGCACATAGGAGGGCTGATAGAGGACCTCCTCCTTTGATACGGGTTCTCTTTCCTCGTTCCCCCAAAATTCGTAGAGAAAATAGTTGTCATGGATCTCCCGCACCCAGCCCGCAAAGACCTCCCGCGCTGCCGGGCTGATCGCCAACACCGCACACCCGCTGAGCAGCAGCACCAGCAAAAGGCAGGCCACCGCACGCAGCGTCCGATACAAAACCGGGTGCCGGCCCCGGCGGAGCAGCTTTTTCATCTTCCGCTCAAAGGCAGGGGAGAAGGTATGCTCCGGCGCTCCTTCCAACAGACTTCCGTATTCCAGCCGGACCGCGTCCAGCATGATCTGCCGGGTCAGCTTCTCCAGCGCCTGATCGGTCAATGGGACTCCCTCCTTTCTCATGGCTCCTGGCCGATGCTCTCAGCAATCCGCAGCAAGATCTCTCCCTCCACAGGGCCGTAGAGCCAATACAGCCCGTCCTCTGTCGGCCAGACGATAGAACTGCCCTCCCCGGTCTCATACAGCTCCGCGTCGCTGCCCTGGACCTGGACCGTCCTGGGTATCAGGCCCGCTACGGACTTCTGAATCTCGGGCCATGTTTCGTCCACCTTTTCCGGACGCACATAATTGGAGTGGATGGACCGTCCATCCTCTGTATCAAAATGGGCCTCGACTTCGCCGCTGCTTCCTCCCAGGTAAAATTCCTCCGGATGCCAGGATGGGCGGTGGGGCGCCTGGCGGGGCAGGGTCAGACAGACGCTCTCCGCCACACGGATCAACGATTCCTCGGGCAGATCACCGATGAGCGAGAACAGCGCATCCTCACTGGACCAGATGAGGTGCGCTCTGCCGCCCTCCGTGAGATACAGATCCGCCTTCTGGCCGTTGACCTCCACCGGCTTCCTGCGGTCGCCCTCCTCCATGGTCACGCTCATATTTCCATACGCATCCGATAGCATACAGACGAAGTGCAGCCGCTCGCCCTCCTCGTTTTCAAAAAAGATCCAGGCCAGGCCCGGAGGGGGCAGCTCATCGAAGAGTTCATAGCCTTCAGGGACCCAAGTGGGGCGATAGGCCACGCCGTCAGGCAGCGTTTCCGCTTCCTCTCCGGCATAGGTGTAGATGTAGTAAGGCGGGAACCCCTCCAGCGTGCGGAACTCCCGCACCCAGCCCAGGAAGACCTCCCGGGCCGCCGGGCTGACTACCAGCACCGCGCACCCGCTGAGCAGCAGTACCAGCAAAAGGCAGGCTGCCGCACGCAGCGTCCGATACAAAACCGGGTGCCGGCCCCGGCGGAGCAGCTTTTTCATCTTCCGCTCAAAGGCAGGGGAGAAGGTATGCTCCGGCGCTCCTTCCAGCAGGCCGCCATATTCCAGCCGGGCCGCGTCCAGCACGATCCGCCGGGTCAGTTGATTTAACGCCTGTTCTGTCATGGCAGCTTTTCCCCCTTTTGTATTCTGACAGCTGCCCACACGCCTTTTTGCCTGCTCTGCGGCGAACCGGCTCACAGCGGACACTTGCCCTAAAATCTCCTCTTACTATAAATAACGCAACGAGTGGCCGGATTCTCACAGGATTTTCAAAAATTTTTGAAAAAATTTTTCGGGGCTACTGGCGAAGCCGGAAACCATGTAAGTAGTCAATGGATCCGCCTATAAATGCGGCCTTCCCACTCCCATTGGCAGTACAGATATTCGTCGGAATTTTTAATGGAGTAGATGCGAAATCGCAGATCTCCGCTGGTTGCGATGCCCAGGAAGGCGCCTTTATCCGTCCCGTGTACCGGCGGGGCAGGGTCGAACGCATACTCCGTTTCCTCCACGGTCAAATACTCCCATTCAGCCCCACGGATCGTCCCAATGACTAGGGCGCCGGAGGTCTGTTTATATAGGATGGCCGCAAGCAGCAACAGCAGGACAGCTGCAGCGGCAAGGCGGAGAACAATATCCAGCTTCTTTTTCATGGATGCACGCTCCTAAACCGCTAGAAACTCATTTTGAACCAAAACCAATGTTCTATGATCCGCTCCGTCTGGTCATAATTATCGCCGCCAGTTTCCCGCCATATCCAACCGTCCCCATCCTGTACGAAGTCCAGCTCCACGCCCTGGAAACCGATAGGGACATCATTTTCAGAATAATAGAACCCTTCGTATGCAGTTGCAGACCCCAGGCCGGAGCCTTTGGTCAGGAACTCCACCGTCCTGGCATCCTCGTAGTAGGACACCGGCCAGTCCTTATACTTCGCGTCTTGGCCATTGACCCGCATGAGCTCAACCGCAAACCGCTCCAGGTTCGCTTGGTTTTCCTGGACATAATCAAATATCTCAGATTTTGAGGATCCTCTCCACAATATCACCGCACATAAGATCCCCGCTATGGCCACAGCGCATAGCGGCAGCCATGCCCGCTTCTTTTTCATATCGCACCTCACAGCTCGAAATCGTATGGCAGAGCTCAAAAGAAAAAATCTGCCCCCCACTATGCTTAACGCAGCGAGAAGGCAGATTCTCACAGAAAAATGAAAAAAGTCTGAAAAAATTTTTCACAGTGATTTGGAGCGGCAACTATGCATCCAGCAAAAAGCCCTCCCGCTCCACGATGTCCCGCAAAAACTGGCGCCCGCGGCTGATCCGGGTGCTTACCGCCGTTTTGGACAGCCCCAGCCGGATGGCGATCTCACCGTCGGAGTAGCCCAGGAGCTTCATCTCCATAGCCGCGCGGTATGTCGCGGGCAGCCGGGTGAACGCTTCCACCAGGGAGTTGTAGTCGCTGACAGCCTCCGTTGTCTCGGCAAAGCCGTCCCAATCTTCCAGCGGAGCGGCATCCTTCTTCTTCCGCTGGAGGGAGATGGCCTCGTTCCTGGTGATTACGGTGATCTGCGGAGCCAGATCCTTGACCGGTGTGTTCTGGAACCTGGAAAACTTCTTGATGATCCGCAGGAAGGCATTGTGGACTGCGTCCTCCGCATCCTGATCGTTATGCAGGATACTGTCCGCCACATGGAACATTTTCTCACGGTATTTCAAGTAAATCTGCTCGAACCGGATCTTTTCCTCCGGCGTGTCGAGCATTTGCAGATACATTATCAGCATGGGCGCTACCTCCTGGGGGGCATCGGGAATCAAAAACATATCTTCTGTTCTTACATATCGGCAAATATCGACGAAAAAATAAGTTTTTGTCCTATGACAGCCATAAGCGGGCGCTTTTGCTGACTCTCCAGCTGCATTACCCCCGCCGCAGACCAAAGCTAAACAGGACTGCCTGCCGATATGCTGCCTTTATCATATCGGTAATCAGCCCAAAAGTCAAGTTTTGTAAAAGCGGCAGGAAAGTGTGGGCTTTTTATGGAGCGGCCGGTTCGCTGGGTTCGTCCAGGTCGAAGCCTGGGACGATGGTAGTGTCGGGGTATTCGGTGGGGGCGTTACCCTTGTCGGGAAGTTCCTACGCCATACTCCAGGAGGAAAGTTGCCGCGCCGACTTTACCATATCCTCAAATCCAGAGATTTCAATAATGTCCCGTCTAGTGAGGTAACGTATCACATAATCCCCTCCGTCAATCGCAATCATACTGCCTTTGAAAGCGTGGCCGCCATAGATGACCTCATCTAAAGGCTCATCTCCATAATGGCCTTTTGCATAAACCGTTACCACCAATTCGTCACCAAGCTGCTCATTGAAAAATCGGGCTTGCAAAACACTTTCATTTCCCTCACCATACAAGGCAACATCATTTTCAAGCACATATCCTTCTATGATTTCGGTAGGAAACAGTGATCCAAATGGCTCGGTGGATGGAACATCTTCCCACATAATCGCCCTATACTGCTCCGGTTCATGTAGTACATCATTTGGAGATATAAGATGTGACCGGAGTATACCCGTAACTGCAATCCCGGCAACAAGGCACAAGCACGCCGCCATAGCGCCCCATTTCAGCCAGCCGCTTTTCTTCTTGCGCTCGTATGTGATCGCTTCCATGATGTACTTGTCGTTGACTTTTCCCAGCGCATGGGAAAACTGTGCCGCATTCATCACATGACCCCTCTTTCTTCAAAATAGTGCCGCAGTTGTTTTCGGATACGGGACAGCCGGACGGACACGTTCTTCTCTGACAGGCCGGCCCGCGCCGCGATCTCCCCGCAGCTGTCGGAGAACCAGTACCGGCGCATGAGGATGATCCGATTCTCCGGGGACAGGGTTTCCAGAAAGTCCTCGATCAGCCGGACAAGCTCCTGCTCCTCTATGTCCCCCTCCACTGTGCGGGGCGAGGCCAGACAGCCCTCCAACTCCTCCAGCGCCACGGTGTAGCTGCCGCCGCCCCGCTTGGCCGTCCTGTCCGCGTGATACCGCATAAGGGAGAGATTGCGGACGATCCGGCACAGGAACGCCAGCAGCGGATTGGGCCGGGCCGGCGGGATGGCATCCCAGGTTCCCAGGTAGGCGTCGTTCACGCACTCCTCCGCGTCCTGGCGGCTGTGCAGGATGTTGTAGGACAGGCTGTGGCAGACCTTGCCGTATTTGCCGTCCAGCTCCCGGATCGCCTGCTCCGACCGGGCGAAGAACAGTTCTATGATGGCGTTGTCATCCATCGTGGCATCCCTCCTCTCTGTCCCTCAACTATCTACTATGGATTTTTCGGAAAATACTACACGCTGCGGCAAATTTTTTGAGAAAATTTTCAGAGGGCAATTTCCCCACCCAGCGGATGATAGCCTGCCAGGTGAGGAAATTGCTGCATTGAAATCTAATTTTTCCAGGAGATAGAGGGAAACTGCGTCAACTTATGGCTTGGTTGGTTCATCTGCGAATCCATCCAGAGGAATATCAATGCTGCCTTCTCCAATGCATAAGGTAAGGGTCTGGAGCTGTGCCAGGTCTGTGATCTCGTTGAGCAGGAAGCTGCAATTCAACTCCTGATCCCCTCCCGTGTTGCCCATGTCCGTCAGCGGTACAGTCTGCCCGTCCTTTGTGGTCAGCGTTACGCCGTCAACATTGAGTGCGGAGACCCAGCGGCCAAAGACCCCGCCAACAGCCTCGGGCGAATGGAGCGGAACGGGAGTCTCCCGCTCCAGCTGGAGCTGCAGCGTCATGGGGGACAGGTAGATGTTTGTCACTGCGATATTCACATCGTCCACCTGCCCGACCACCTGATCCATCTGCATACTCCGGCCCATGTCCTGCCAGGACACAGGGAATTGGCAGGACCAGTCGCCGGAGTAGACCGTAACGATGTCCTCTGCCTCCGTGTCAAAGCGGATCAAGTCCACAGCGGGCATGGACAGCTCCTGGATGTCCCAATCCGGCTGAATGCCTTCGCTCAGCTCCATGCGGGACAGCAGGGTCAGATGGTTGTCCAGGGGATCCCCATCGTCCAGCACATTTACATAATAGCTCCAGCTCTGACCCAGATCAATCGGCTCTCCAGCCGAATCAAGCAGGGAGGGCAGAGAACTGTCCATTCCGCCGAATCCACGGAGGAGGTCTCCATCGACATCCTCGGCCATGTCCAGCACCGTCCCCTCGGGTGCAGTGAAGTCAGATAGGATCAGGATGGTGTAGCGGTCCATCAATACCTGGGTGACATGGAGTGTAGCGCCGTTATCCTCCGCTGTGGTATCCACCGACTGAGCGCCGGGGGCAAGCAGTTCCTGGGCCTGATGACCGCCGCCTAAAAAATCGATCAGCCTCTGATCAATGCCGATCACCACCGCTGCCGCACAGGTGACGAGCATCAATGCAGCCGCAACGCCGATTACAACCATCTTTTTCAGATGTCTCATGGGATAGCCCTTCCTTTCTTCTTGGAGAAGGCGGGTCAGCCCACGCTGCATTTGCTCTGGAGTAGGTGCCAGCTGCTCAAACATCTGGTTAAGTTCTCTAGGATCCATAGCCTTCCGCCTCCAATCGTAATTTTAGCTTTTTTCTTGCGCGAAGCAGCCAGGAACGCACAGTAGAGGGATTTTGCTTGAGTATTTGAGCAATCTCGTCAGTGGCGTAGCCTTGGTAGTAGTGGAGATACAGCACCAGCCGGTATTTTTCCGGCAGAGCGGCCACCTGCTCCCAGACCAGCCCGGATTCGGGCTGGTTCCAGGTCAAGGTATCCAGTGCTGCGGCGTCTTCCCGGCGGGTGCGCCACCAGTGCTTCAGCTGCCCGCGGCACTCATTCCGCGCTGTGACGATCAGCCATGCTTTCTCATGCTCCGGATCACGAAAAGGCGTGTCCCGCTCGATCACTTTGCGGAAGACTGTTTGGGCAGCGTCCTCGGCATCAGGGGTGTTCTTCATCAGCATAAAGCAGATCTGGTACACCATCTTATACTGCCGCTGATAAATACCGGCGATTTCCTCTTGGGAGTACATCTCCATTACCTCCTGTTTCCTGCCTCTATTTACTAACATTATCGAGGGAGGCATTTTGTTGCAGGGCATTAAAAAATTTATCCGTCATATCTCCTCGTGCGGGAGGAGGCCGGGCAGCCCTCCAAGCGAAGATTTTCAGAGGGCAGCGCGGCCACCCGGCAGGCGGTAGTCTGCCGGGTGGAGAATAGGGGCTGCGCTTGTCTATGGTGTGTCGGGTTCGCTGGGTTCGTCCAGGTCGAAGCCTGGGACAATGATGGTGTCGGGGTATTCGGTGGGGGCGCTGCCTTTATCGGGAACGCTCTGTGAACCCCCTACAGCAAAATTTTTACTGAATGGATCGATGATGGACGCCGCGATTTTAATGACCTCCTCCAGTTCCAGCCTCTGAGCCTCAATTTCATACTCCACTCCATCCAGGGTAAACGAAGCCACATAAACGTCGTAATATCCAGCAGGCACATTGGAAATGCCGTCGCCATAGGTTAGGGCTGCGTGGCTGAGGGTAACAGGCACTCCGCCAAAGTCGGTAGTGCGCTCTTCATCTACTGGGAGAAGGCAGCAGTGCAGGATACGCAGCCTGGAAGCTCTGATGGTAAATCCCTTGGGGATCTCAATATCGTCATTGGACTTAGGGCGTCCGTCCTCCCCGAAGTCCACCCAGAAACTCCGGCCTGCCTGATCCTCAACAACATTCCCGGTAGCTACCTCCCGGACAATGCGGCCTGACACAGCTTTACCGCCCCCGGTGAGGTCATCGGGGATATGGGCGGGAGCTAACTCCCAGCCATAGTAGGTTCTGACACCCTGCGTATCCAAAATTTCCTCGTTATAGATAGCGGGGTCCCGGTAAAGCGGAGCGGCGTTCGGGGCCAGCCCCGCCGACTCATTCACCGCCACATTGTCCCAGTTAATGGTGATTTCTCTCTCGCTGGGTGGCTGCAGCGGCTCACCGCTGCTCTGATGCTCATCGTCACTGACCGCAGGCCCCGGATTAGGATCAGGCGGCGGCTCGATCTTGTTCGGCCCCTTCAAAATCCCCGGCAGCGTCGTTAAGGCCACTGTGAGGAGCAGGCCAAAGCACGCCGCTATAGCGCCCCATGTCAGCCAGCCATTCTTTTTCTGCCCATAGGAGGCGGTTTCGCTGCGCTCCAGAATATCGTCATCCACTGCTCGCATAGCTGTGTATAGATCTAGGCTTCTCATAAATACCCCTCCTATATCTGCGGAACACTATTCTCTTTGACCCACGCTTCTATGTGGATCAACGTACCCGTAGTCCCTATTTACTTCGTCATTACCTATAACATACCATACAGGCTCGTTGCCGTCCTGGGTCTGGAGCGAAGAATGGCTGAGACGCTTGCCTCCCTCGAAAAAGAGGATTTCCGTCCATCCAATATTATCTATTTCGCCTCCGACCAAGATAACATGGGCAATATGTTGCTCATCAACAAAATCATAACGAAAATAAGTCGTTTCAGAGCAGTATTCTGTAATATCTGAATTATCAAGGGTAAAGTAAACTCGCCCGTCTCTTACCTCAGCCATGTCATTGGCAACTCCCGACACAAACAAGTGGCTGTCGTCCCACTCTACAGAGCGGCCATTCAACATTTCGAAAATCATTGGCATGGCAGTAAAGCCCACCAGCATCAACACCGCTATTGCCGCCGCAACGATCATCCATTTATGGCGGCTATATATCCCTGCCTTACGTCCACAAGCGGCATCCTCGCTGCGCTCCAGAATATCGTCATCCACTGCTCGAATAGCTGTGTATAGGTCTATGCTTCTCATAAATACCCCTCGCTCGCAAGTTTAACTCTGAGTTTCTTCCGTGTCCGGCTCAGGATCACCGCCACATTGTTTTCCGTCAGGCCGTACCGCCCGGCAATAGAGGCCACTGGCTCTGTGAAGAAGTACCGGCGCACGAACACATTCCCGTCCCGCTCCGGCAGACCCCGGACGAAGCGCCGGATACACTCCTCCAGCTCCTTGACCTCGTATGCCGCCTCTGCGTCCGTCCCGCCGGCCAGACAGTCCGCCAGTTCATCCAGGACAAGGATGATCTCCCCGCCGCCGCGCTTCTCTGCGCTGCGGGCATTGAAGCGGTTGACGGACAGGTTGCGGGTGATCTTTGCCAGGAACATCCGCAGCACATTGGGCCTCTGGGGCGGCATCGCGTTCCAGGCGTGGAGCCAGGTATCGTTGACACACTCCTCGGAGTCCTCCGCATTGTTCAGGATGTGATCCGCTATGGTGAAGCAGTAGGCCCCGTATTTGCTGGATGTCTCCGATATGGCGTCCGCGTTCTTCTGCCAGTACAGCTCTACAATTTGGCAATCTTCCATGTAGCGTCACCTCTCTATCTTCTGAAGGTCCCTTCATCCTATAAGACAGCAAAGGACGGGAAAACTTACAACAGTTTTCAAAGATTTTCAAATTCCTTTTGCGCTCCGCCGCCAGCCCAGCCAGCACAGGGCCAGCAGCACCACAGCAAGACCGCCATATATACAGACCGTTTCCATTGGACGCCTCCCGCACATTTTCAAAGAACCGTTCATCCATGACCTGCCCGTTGATGCTCTGCTGGCCCTCGGAGATCCGTTCCCTCTGCTCCGCCACGGAGACGTATTTGTTTATGGTATTCCCGGTCCAGTCTGTCAGCGAGAAGTTGGCGCCGCCTGAATTGCTGACCGGTCTGGCGGTATAGGCCATAAACGCAGTTATTACAAGCACCATGATCCATGCCAGTTTGCGCTTCAACAGCTTTTTCAGTTCGTACCAATACAAAGTGCCGAAATGTTTCATACCATCTTCTCTCCAAATCTCTCATTAAAGCCGACCTATGCTCTGCCTGCTGCACTCCGCTGCCAGCACAGCCAGCACAGGGCGAATAGAAGCACCGCAATCGCCACATACAGCAATGATCCAAACTGAAAATTGTCCAGGTATACACCAAAAATTTTCACCAGATGAAGATTGACCGGCCCATTCCATCCCGTAAGTTTTTCCGGGAGGTAACCCAACCACCCACGGGCCGAAGGATGCTATTGGTTCAACAGCTCTGCCAAAACCGCAGGGATAGCGAGAGCGATGATAGCATTGTGGGTCAACGCAGAAATCAGCATAGTAAATGCACCACATATAAAGGTATACAAGGCCAGAATCAGCAGCATGGGCAAGAGCATCTGTCCCACGGTGATAGGACGGGGACAGAGCGAATCATAGAACTGGACATGGGCATCAAACCCCTGCACCCCCCAGACGGCCAAATGAGCCGCCACTGTGCCCCCAACGACAAAGGTGGTGGCCAGTGCCGCCTCGGTCACCCCTGCCAGCACTTTGGCTAGATAGAGCGGAGCGCGGCTTTCTTGGGTGGCGAACACGATTGCGTCTGCCTTGGTTCGGTGATCCTCTGAAAAGATCATGCACAGGCACACCGCCACCACCACAGGCAGAACGACGCGCAGAATACTAAAATAGTCCACCAGTTCGGAAGCTCCCGGCCACGGATGCCGGTAGACATAGGGCGTTTCTATCTGCTCCATCTGCTCTGTCCAATACTCCTTTTCCGCATGGGAAAGTCCACTGGCATCCATATAGAGCTGGGTATATTCCCGATTGGTAGCATAGAACTTCTCCGCTGTAAAAGTATCCCTGTCGGTCATCAGTCCTTCCACCATCGTGTGTACATTTAAGTAAGTGCTGTCCACGTGATAAAAATATTTCAGCATCTCATACGGATTATCGAACTCCGGCACTTGTTCCAGCATCTGCTGAAAAAAAGCGTCGTCCATCACTTGACCGTTGAGCGTTCCCATAGCGTTGAGTTTGGCAGTCCGTATTTCCTGACCGGAGATTACGCTGGTCACTGGATTTCCTTGTTCATCGGTATCTTCAATCCAAAATCCTCCACTATTGCCAGCTTGAACTACGCCGACAATACAGACGCCTGTAATCAAAAGAACAACCACCCAGTTCAACTTCCGCTTTAGCAGTTTTTTTAGCTCATAGCCGAACAGTGTTCCAAAGTTTTTCATTCCTCTCCCCCTCCGAACTCCTCCATGTAGAGCTGTTCCAGGTCGGTGCGGGACTTGTCCCAGGGCTCGTTCAGGATGATTTCCCCGTCGGACATCATCAGCATGTGGTCGGCTATCTTCTCTACATCGGACACGATATGGGTGGACAGCAGCACGATGGTATCCTGCCCCAGCCCGGCGATCAGGTTGCGGAAGCGTACTCTTTCCTTGGGGTCCAACCCCGCCGTAGGCTCGTCCACGATCAGCAGGCGCGGGTCGTTGAGCAGGGCTTGGGCGATCCCCAGCCGCTGCTTCATGCCGCCGGAATAGGTCTTGATCTTCTTTTTCCCCACATCCTGGAGCGATACCAGTTCCAACAGCTCCCCGGCCCGGCGTTTCGCATGAGGGCGGGACAGCCCTTTCAGCGCCGCCAGATAAAGCAGGAAGTCCAGCCCTGTAAAATCGGGGTAGTAGCCGAAGTCCTGGGGCAGATAGCCCAATACGGCCCGGTAGTCCTCGCTGGTCACATCCACCCCATCCAGCGAAATGCTGCCCGCCGTGGGTTTCAAAATACCGCACAGCATCCGCATGAGGGTGGTCTTGCCAGCGCCATTAGCCCCCAGCAGACCGTTGATGCCCTCTGTGAGCCGCAACGACACGCCATCCACGGCACGCTTGTCCTTATACTGCTTTGTCAGATCCCGTATCATCAATTCCATTGCAATTCCCCCATATTCTTTACATTCAGTGTGAACTCCACAGCCGCAGCTATCATTGCCGCCGCCAGTGCCGCTCCCCACCAAATCAAATTCTCCGGTTGGTACAGGGCTGGTCTGATATTTACCGCAAGCGGCCCCGAAACACTGATTACCGCCGCCACGGCGCCGCAGGCCAGCAATCCCTCCCGACCACGGATGCGGCGGGTCAACTCCATCCCCAGCGCCGCCGTGAGCAGGTAGGGCGTCAGCAGATATACGCCGGCCTGGGCTGCCCCTACGGTACTCCAGACTGCCAGCAAAGGTGTCAGCAGACCGAACAACGCCAGGTGGAATAGTCCCAGCGCCACCATGCGGGCCAGTATGACGCTCTGCCGGGACATCCGACAGGCCAATTCCAGCTCGTCCATCTGGTACAACTGCGCCCGCCCGTTCTCCGTTATCACCAGCAGCGCCAGAAACGGGGTCAGCGCGGCGATATACCAGGGGGTGGACTCCGCCGACAGAGTGCCTGTCATCAGAATAAAGCTGGACAGCACCAGCGACAGCGGCCACACCCACCAGCGAATATACCTGACTTGCAGCGCGATCAGCTCCCAGCGGCCCAGTTCCCGGCGGCGGTGCTGCTTCAAAAAAGCCGCTTTTCGGGCAGGAGGCGGAACGTAGAACGCATCCGACAGGGCCTGTTTGAGTTTTCTGTTCATCATCTCAACCCTCCATTCAGTCCAAGGCTTCTCGAAGCACTTTCAAAATGCGCTTCATTCTCCGATGCAGGGAAAATCGTGACTGCTGATACAGCCCGCACAGCACCTTGACCGGCACCTCATTGACATACCGCAGCAATATCAATTCCCGATCCTCCGCATCCAACTTGTCCAACTCTGCTCTGAGCGCGATGGAGAGCAGCGGATCGGTTTCCTGGCAGGGTGGTTCTGCCGGTCGAGGGTCACAGTCAGACCGGCGGTATTCGTCGATACAGAGGTTGCGGGCGATGGTGTAGAGGTATTGGAGCACTTGGTTCGTATCCCGGTAGGTGTCGCTGGCAAACCAACGCAGGAACGTCTCCTGGGTGATGTCCTCCGCCTGCTCCCGGCTGTGGAGCCGGTAGAAGCAATAGCGGTATATCTTTTCATACTGTTCTTCAATATCCAGCGCCACAGTATCCCTCCCTTCGGGTCCTCTATCATGTTTAACGGCTGAAATGACAAAATGTGCGGCTGTGGTAAAAATTTTTTAGTATCTTCTGCAAGCTGTAACGGAGGATCATTTATCACGACCTTGTGTATCTATCAGGAGGATGATATACTATAAATCACAAATGACGCAGACAATGGAAAGGGAGGTGTCGGTCATGTGCAATCTGAGCAAGGGCGTTATGGAAAAGGGGCGTGCTGAGGGGCGTGCCGAGGGGCGTGCCGAGGGCATGGCTAACGGTATCCTGGTTTCCATCAAGAATTTGGTAAAAAACATGGGCGTATCTGTTGAACAGGCCATGTCCGTGCTGGAAATTCCAGAGGCAGAACGGCAGACGTATATGGATCTGTTGGAACGGCAGTAACAATGAAAACGCCAAGGGTATTGTTGTCCCTGGTGTTTTCTGTATCTGCTTCCGAAGGATGTCTGCAAAGCGGGCGGCGGTCACTTAGTGGACCGCCGCCCTTAATGTTGGGCTTGCATAGGGCCAGGATACTGCCCGAGGAATTTATAAGCCCTCCAGAAGCTCCTCCGCTGACAAACCATACAGCTTTGCCAGTGCGATCAGATTGGAGGTAGACGGATCCGACTTCCCGTTTTCCCATTTGCTGACCGCCTGCCGGCTGACGCCGACCGCTTCCGCCACAAATTCCTGAGACATTTTACAGCGCACCCGGTTTTCCCGCAGCTTCTCTCCCAGTGTCGTCCGGACAGTCTTAGCCTCTTGCCGTGCCGGGCTGCCCTTGATATATTTGCGCAGCGCCCGGACAGCGAGAATGATGAGATAGACGAACAACGCGGATAGGGGGATAATGATGATAAGGGAAAACAAAACAAGTTTCATTCCTGCGGCCATAAGATCACTCCCTCCTATCAGACCGGATCAATGCCTGAATCATGCGGACGATACCATAGATGAGCAGCGCAAGCAGGGGCGCCGAAATTAGGATTGCCCAAAATCCCGCAGCCATGAGATCACCTCCTTGTGGGGTGATTTTATGGCATCAGACCATGTTGCTGCCACCAACTATTCCGCAACTACAGGTTGCAGAGTGTTTTTTCATGGAATAAATAACATTGGGACACTTTCTGGCGAGCCTGCTATTTTGCTTCATCCCCCACCAGCTCCGCCCACAGCACCTCATAGGGCCGCGGCTTGCCAGGCTTCTCCCAGGCGTACTCTCCAATGGGGCTCGTGACCCGCTCCGGATGGTCCATGTTCGCCAGCAGCAGATCCAGCGCATTTCGCAGGGCGGGCAGGTCGTGGATGAGATAGGCGGGGGTGACTTTGCTCAGGAAGGTGTCCTTGGGGTACTTCTTCCCCTCCACGTCCATATACGTCCACTTGTCCGCCGCGTGGAACTCCACCGTTTTCTTGTCCTCCCGGATCCAGGCCATGAGGAACCGTTCGCCGTCCCGCGTCAGAACGATGTGCCACCGCGTCCCCACAGTCTTCTTCCAGGTGAGCCGGAGCCGCTGGCCCTCTCCCGTCAGGAACTCCGCCAGGAGCTGCTGCAGCCTGTGCCGGTTCCCCTCCGTCACCTCCAGAGCGGCCGCGCTCCCGTCCGCATCCACCCGGGCGGCGGAGTTTGGATACTCATAAAAGTAGAAGGGGGCGTCGGGCCGGTTGTGGGCACGCTCCATGGGGAAGCCGCCCAGGAGTTGCTTGTCCAGATTGTACTTTACCCGCCCATGATCCACGTTGACGGCATAGTTCCAGATGCGGCCCGCCATGGGCTTGACGTTGTTGGGCCAGCTGATCTGGGAGAAGATCGTCTCCAGGTGCCGCCGGATGGTGAAGAAGTTCCTGTGAAGCACACTCGGGAACAGGCGGCTCTGCCGGAAGGGGACGGCCTGGGGGACGTTCTTGTCCTGCCCATAGACCTCCGGCTTCTCCAGCAGGGCATAGCTCTCGGCGCAGAAATCATCGAAGTAGAGGCAGACATACCAGCCGCCGCTCTTCATCAGCACCAGGGAACGCCGGGGCTCATAGTCCATGGGCGGCTCGTCCGCCGGGAAGGCGCACTTCCAGGACCACTCCAGCCTCTCCATCCGCCCTGCGGCGAAGTGCTCCAGAAGCTCCTCAAGTGCCTCCGTCCGGATATTCTCACCGAGGAACTTCCGTGGGGGATCCCAGAGGCGCGGGAGGCTCTTGTCCCGGCTGAGGGCCTGGTAATCCCACTGCGCATAGACCGCCTCCGGCAACACTTTCAGCGCCTCCATCGGGAAACCCTTGGGATGGAACTGGTCGTCCAAAAGCTGCTCCGCCAGGGCTACAGCGGTCTGAGCATCCTCAATATCCTCAAACTTGCCGCCCTCCACCAACTGCTGGCCATAGACTGTCTGCTGAAACAGCGCCAGGATCTGATCCCGCTGGAACCAGATACAGACATAAAGCAGTTCTGTGTTTTCGGCAAAGATCTGGAAGGGCAGCGCACTCTCCGGCGGCAGGCCCCTGGCCCACTCCGGCTCCTTGTCATCCTCCAAGCTCACGGCATCCGGCACCGGCAGGCCGCAGACCTGATCGGCCAGACACGCGGCGATGAACTCCCGGGCTTCCTCTGGGGCAGCGGTATCCTCCAAGCGGCAAAGGATCTCTTTCTGCACCGCCGCATAGCGGTTATGGACAGCGGCAGTCACCGGCAGAAGGAAAAAGAATGTGTCCGCATCCGCCGCCAGTTCCATCAGCTGTTCCCAGTGGAAACAGGGGCGGTAGACCGGTTCCTCGTTTCGCAGGAAGCTCATATAGCGCAGGTGGAACCGCACCTCGACCTTGTCCTCCCCAAATGGCAGCGTCAGGGAAACCGGTTTTGGGGTCTCCTCGTACTCCACGCCCAGGAACTTCCGGCTCCACTCCGACAGATAGGGCAGTTCTTGGTTCAGATAGCCCAGCAGAGGCTGCTTCGTCTCCCGATCTATGGAATGATAGAAGCCGGTGTTCAGCCAGTGGCGGAAGAAGGGGCGATTCGCAAGGGTCATCGTCTCCGGGATGTCCGCCCCCTGGTCCTGCCGGTTCCGCAGGTCGATCTCCCGCCGGTGGCGGGACTCTTTGGTCAACTGCACCAGCTGGGCGGCACAGGGGGCGTTCGGGTTCTGCTTGTAGAAGTCCAGAACCTCCTGGGCAAAGTGCTCACCGCTCCACTGGACATGGTATTTCATGTGTTCCTCTGCAAATTTGCGGTTTTGCAGGGCCTTCTGGAAGACTGGGCGGTTGAAGAATGCCTTTGTTTCCTCACCGGCCTTCTCCCAGTCCTCCGGCTTGCCGGTTTCCTCCAAGGCCCGCGCCCTCTGGCGGAAGGCTTCAAATTCCTTGTTCAGCTGCCGGATATCCAGCTCATCTGCGGCAATGTCGGGGACCTGCTCCAGCACCCGCTCCCGGAGGACGCCATAGAAGAGTTTGGCCCGGCCCATGAGGGCGGTTTTCAGCTCCAGCTTCTGCCAAGCCATTTGATAGAGCTCTTTCGGCAGCTTCTCCCGCTGGAAGAAGTGGTTGATGAGCCGCATCCCCGCCGGGTGGCGCTCCGACGGCGTGGGGTTTCTGTCCTCGAAGTTCCCGAGCATGTAGCCGTCCAGGATCTTCCCCGCCTTCTTCAGCTTCCCCTCTGTCCAGCGGCCTTTTTCCGCCAGCCGGAGAAGAGCCCGATAGTCCGCGAAACTCCAGGAGATCGCCCGCTCCGCGCCCTTGAAGGGCTTTATCGCAGGACCGCGGGCGGCCAGCTGGAACAAAAACTCCTGCCCCTCAAACTGGGCGTCCTGATCGATCCGGAAACTGAACTCCGTCCGCTCGTTCTCTGAATCCCAATCCCGGTATACCGACCGATCCACGGCGAACTGGTAGACGGCGCACAGCCAGGTCAAAAACTCGCGGGGAATGGGGTACTCCCCCTCCAGCCGGGTCACTTCCTCCAGCAGCAGTCCCGCGAACCGCTGCTCCCAGGCCACATCCAGGAAGTCGCCGGAGGTGAAGTAGTCCATCCACGCCTTGGGGTCCTTCCGCCGCCTCCCGGTGTAGAGCTCCCGGAAGGCCACCGCCGCCGGGTGCTCCGCGAAGGGGTTTGGCCCCTCGTCCCAGAGCGCCGGTTTCTCGCTTAGCGACCAGCCCTCGTCCTCCGGCTCAGTCCTCTCCGGACTGAATGCCTCCGGCCCGGCGGCGGGAGGCGTCTCCCCATTCTCCGCCCAGGCCAGCGCCGCCTGATACGCCTGCCGCAGCTGGAGGAAGCCCTCCGGGTCCTCCTCCGGGTGGCAGGTTTTGGCCTTCTCCGCATAGGCCCGCTTGATAGCGGAGACATCCTTTGTGGGCTCCAGGCCCAACGCAGTCCAAATCGTATCCATCGTATCGTGACTCCTTATGTCGCTTCGTGTACCAGCTCCGAGCGCAGTTCCTCATAGGGTACATGCACCTGTGCGAACTGCCCCGGCTGGCGCAGTACCGGCTCCGTGTTGTCGATGTCGTCCAGCAGCAAGTCGATCCCGTTCCGCAGCCGCCTGGGCTCCTCATGGACCAGACAGCCGGGCAGGGCGCGGCCCATAAACCGCCGGGGTTCATCCGCGGCGTAGGCCAGGACCCGCCGGTCCCCGTCCTGGAGCCAGAACATCATGTACTTCCCCCAATCCTGCAAAACAACCAGGTGCCGCAGCTCTGTGCCGCCCTCCGGGGTCTGGAAGGTCCAGCTGATCCGGACACGTTCCAGCTTCCCAGACATGATCCCCACCAGCCCTGTGGCGGCCAGGCCGTAGTTGCCGCTTCTCAGCGCCGTGACCGTCTGCTCTCCGCTTAGGTCCACAGTCTCCAGCTCCGAGGCGGGGCGGCTGAGGACGAACTTTGCCAGGTGGTAACTACGCCCCCGCAGGGCCGGGACACCGCCCAGCTTCTGCTGCATCATGAGGACCTTGTGTTTGGCGTCCTGGCGGTACACCTCACCGCTCCAGAGCCAGCCCCCTGGGCCGCCGTCCTGGAGCTGCCCCCAGCCCATCTGGCCCAAAACCAGATCAATATCCAGGAGAAGATCCTGTGCGCTGTGGAAAATCGAGTATTCCGCCAGCTTCCCCATGCCGAAGGGCAGATACCGGATGACATCCCCGTCCACATACCGGTAGGTGTCCGCATCGGCCAGTAGAGCGTACCAGTGCTCACCCCGGCCAAAACTGTTCTCAAAATAGAGGCAGGCATACTTGTCTCCGTCCCGGCGGAGCACCAGACGGCCCTGGGACCACTCCAGTTCCAGCCGGTCCACCTCTCCTTGAGAGAAGTTGTACAGCAGGGCGGAAATGGCTTCCCCGGTCACCGGCATCTCTGCGGGAGCCGGTTCCTTCGGTGCCGCTTCCCTAATGGCCTGCTGTACCCGGGCCGCCGCCTCTTCCAGATCCGGCGGGATCGTCTTGATCCCCCACTGCTTTAGCAATGTCCATGCGTCATGCAGTGGATCGTCCTGCTGAATGTCAGATCGGATCAGGCTTCCCTCCACACCGCTGCGAATCGTGTAGTAAATGTGCCAGGGCAGCTCCCGAAGGCGGGAGAGGTCGAAGAACCGGGGATCTGTCAGCTCCGCCAGACGCCGTCTTGCCGCCTCAAAGTCGCTGTCCGCAGTGAAGCGGATGGGGGGAAAGTCCTTTTCATGATCCGGCGACCTCTTCACAGGGCTGGGCGCTGCCGTCCAGGTCCCGTCAGGATCCGGCAGCAGTTCCTCCACCATCCTCCGCCCGGAGACGGTCTGCCGGTAGATGGTAATGGACTCTCCACCTTCCCGCCAGACGGCGGTATAGAGCTTCCCGCTGCCCTCCATAGACAGCTCCAGAGGCAGCGCCTTCTCTGGCGGCGGCACCTCCCTGGTTTCCTGATCCGGCAGCAGACAGCAAACATATCCCGCCAGACACCGGGCGACGAGGGTCCAATCGTCCTGGGGAATCGGGAAGTAGTTCAGGCGCTGGTAGATTTCTCGCGCCACATCGTTGAACCGGCTGTAGGGTGCTGCCGTAATCGGCAGAAGCAGCGCAAACCCGTCGCCGCTCTCCCGGGCCGTCTGCTCCCAGGTGAGACAGGGGCGGTACACCGGCTTCCCGTTCACCCGGTACTCCAGGTGCATGGGGTAGCAGTCGATCTCCACCGCGCCCATGGCCGCCGCGATTGTCCGGGGCGTCCCGTCCTCCCTTAGTGCGAACCGGCGGCTCCAGGATGCCTGATAGGGCAGGTACTTCTCCAGGTGCTCCAGCAGAGGCGTCCCGGTCTCCGGGTCTTGGGCGGTGTAAAAGGCGGTGTTCAGCCACCAGCGCAGCAGCGGCCGGCGGCGCAGCGTCAGCCGCTCATCATAGGGGATCCCCTCCGGGTCGGCCTGCTCGTCCTCCCGGCTCCAGCGCTTGGCTTCGCAGAGCCGCAGATCGTCTGCCAGAGCGGCGATCACCTCCCCCGCCCTGGGGATGTCCGTGTGCGCCCGGTAGTAGTCCAGGATCCGGCGTACCAGGCCCTCGCCCATTCCCTCCCGCCGCCAGGGGGAGTAGGTCAAAAGCTGCTGCTCCAGGAACCGGGGGACCGGCAGGGCCTGCTGCATCTCCGGCGTCCGGAAAAACGCCTCGGACTCCGCCGGTTCTGTCTCCGGGTTTACCCTGATACGTTTCAGGTAGGCGTCCAGGTTCCGGTTGAGTTGGAGGAAGTTTACGGCTGGCGCCTCCCCGTCGATCCCCGGCACCCGCTGTACCGCCAGCTCCCGCAGAGGCCCGTACAGCACCTTGGCCCGGCCCATGACGGCGCTCTTCAGGTTCAGCCTCTGCCACGCCTCCCGAAACAGCGTGTCCGGCAGATCCTCACGGCGGAAGAAGTGGAGGAATACCCGAACCCCCGCGGGGTGGCGCTCACAGTCCGGCGTTACCCGCTGCTCGCAGCGCTCCCGGATGTAGGCGGAGGAGTACCGGTTCAGGATCACCCGGAACGCCTCTATGGCCTCCTGATCCCAGCGCCCCGCGTCGGCCAGGCTGTTCAGATGCCGGTAGTCCAGAAAGCTCTGGAGGATGGCGAACTCATTGCCCTTGGGCGTCTTGGGGGCAGGCCCCAGGGCGGCGATCTGGAGGATGTCCGCCATGCCGTCGAAGCTGCGGGCCTCCTTGCCGGAGAACTGGTAGGCCACGTTCAGCCAGGTCATGCACTCACGGTTGGGCTGAACGTCCGCCAGGACCTTTCGCACCTTCCGCAGCAGCAGAGCTGTGAACCGGGGATCCCAGGCGGCGTCCAGGAAGGCGTCTGAGGTGACATAGTTCATCCACATCACCGGGTTCTTCCGCTGCTTCCCGGTGTGGAGCTCCATAAATTTTGTGATGGCCTCGCCGCCCTCGTAGGGGTTGGGGCCGTCCTCCTCCTGCTCCCGCAGGCTCCAGCCCTGCTCCTCCTCCGGGGCCGGCTCCTCCTCCGCTAACAGCCCGGCCATGGAGAACCCCGGCCCTTCCCCGGTTCCCCCGGCATAGTCCAGCGCCGCCTGATACGCCTGCCGCAGCTGGAGGAAGCCCTCCGCGTCCTCCTCCGGGTGGCAGGTTTTGGCACGCTCCGCGTATGCCCGCTTGATGGCGGAGACATCCTCTGTGGGGTCGATCCCTAAGACCGTCCATACATTGTCCATATCCTCAGTCCTCCCATTCCACGTCGAAGCCCTCGTCCTCCTCCGGCTCCCCGAACCAGACGCCGCTCTCCAGCGGGTCCGCCTCCACTGCGGCCTCCAGCATGTCCAGCTGCTCCTTGATCCGGTCGTAGTCCCGCCGGCGCTGGATGCGGTCGCCGCAGTCCATCAGGTTCTTCCAGTAGCTGATGAGGCTGGCGGCCATCTCCCGCCCCTGGCCGATGGTCTGGGTGTAGAGCCGCAGGGCCCGCTCCAGCAGGAGCTGATCCCGCTGGTCGCCCTGGGCCGCCAGTTGGATCTGGCGGATGCGCTCCATGGCCTGCTCCTTCCCCTCCTCTGTCAGATGCAGGTTGGGGTTCAGGATCAGCCGCTCCCGGAAGTCGCCGCCGCTGCTCTGGGCGCTGACATGGAGGATGCCGTCGATGTCATAAGTAAAGGTCACCACGGCGGACTGCTCCCCAGCTGGGCCGGGAGGCACCTGTACCTCCACCTCGCCCAGCTTCAAATTCTCCGAGGCGAAGTAGCCCTCTCCCTGGTAGATCTCGAACCGCAGGCCCCGCTGGTTGTCGTTGAGGGTATAGAACCGCTCCTGGTGGCTGGCGGGGAGCATACTGCTGCGGGGGATGAGTACCGCCATGTGGGGCGTCCGGTCATCCCGGCGGCTGTAGGTGGAGACGCCCAGGGAGAAGGGGCACACGTCGGTCATCACCAGATCCTGCAGCTCCTCCGCCCGCTCCTTGATGCCCGCGCAGAGGCCCACGCCCAGGGCCACGATCTCATCCGGCGCGGCGGCCACATGGGGCCTGCGGCCAAAGAGGCCCTCCAGGAAATCCCCGAACACCGTCAGCTGGGCGGAGCCGCCCACCAGGATGACGTCGCTGAGCCTGCCGCCCCGGCTCCGGTCCTTCATGGCCCGGGTGATGACCGCCCGGACCCGCTGGAACACCGGGCCGCAGAGCTGGCGCAGGAGATCGTTGGTCAGCAGCAGGCTGTACCGCCGCTCCCCCTGCTGGAGAAAGATGGACGCCGCCGGGGCGCTGGACAGGGCGATCTTCGCCGTCTCCGCCTGCCGGTACAGGGAGGCCCGGAGGCCTGGCTCCAACTGCTCCTCCACCAGCTCGTTCTCCTGGCAGAAGCAGCTGACAATGGCCCGGTCGATGTCGTCCCCGCCCAGGCGGTTGTCACCGGCGATGGCGGTGATCTCAATGATGTTCTCAAAGCACTCCACGATGCTCACATCCAGCGTGCCGCCGCCGAAGTCCACGATCATCAGCTGGCAGTCGCCGGTCTGGGCGCTGTAACGGTGGTACAGGGCCGCGGCGGAGGGCTCGTTGATGAGCCGCTTCACATTCAGCCCCGCCAGCTGGGCCGCCAGCTTGGTGGCGCACCGCTGGTCGTCGTTGAAGTAGGCCGGGACGCTGATGACGGCCTCCTCCACCGGCTCGCCGAGGTATCGCTTCGCGTCCTCCAGCAGCTGGCGGAGCACCAGGGCGGAGAGCTCCTCCGGCTTGAACTTCCGCCCAGCCAGGGTCAGGGATCTCTCCATGCCCATCCAGATCTTGAAGGAGGCGGCGGTGGCCTCCGGGTGGGTGACCAGCCGCTCCTTGGCCGCCGCGCCCACCAGGACGGTGCCGTCCTCCAGGACGCTGACGGCGCTGCTGGTCTTGTATTCGCCCAGCTCGTTGGGGATCAGCTCCGCCCTGCCGTCCCGGTAGACGCAGGCCAGAGAGTTGGTGGTGCCTAAGTCGATGCCGATGATTGCCATGGTCCAATCTCCTCTTTTTATGTAATACCGGACTGCCCGTTTACTCTTGGAGCAGGTACAGCTCCACAAGCAGTTCCTCGATCTCGCTGCGTATCTTTTTGTCCTCCGCCTGGAAAAACCGGCCCTGGAGCAGCAGTTCCTCATAGGCGCACTGCTCGCCGGGGTAATACTCGTCGTGGTACGGGCCCTTATCGAATGGCCTCCGGCGGCTCCGGCGCGCCGCCAGCAGCTTTGCCAGGGCCTCGGGGTTCCGCTCGGCGCGGAGGTAAGTGAGGTAGTCATCCAGAATGTAATGGGGCCGTTTCTCCCGGTTCAGCTGGTATGCCTCCATGCCCCAGGCGTCCCACATCTCCGCCGCCTCCCGTTCTTGAAACAGGAGAGCCATCATTTTCAGATTCAGCAGCTTGATGAGGTCTGAAATATCGACCCGGCGGGGCCAGCCAGGCTTTGTCCAGGCCTGCCGCTCGTAGGACACGCTTTCTGTCTGCAGAACATACTGCTCGTAGAGCGTAAGCGGATGCTCTTTGGCGATGTCGCACAAGTAGCACATGATCCTGCCGCTGCGGACGTCCGGATTCGGCGTTTCGGCCAACGATGCCAGCAGTGCGGCGTTCTTTTCCTGCCAGGTGCTCATAGGGTGATCCTCCTCAGAAAAAAGCTGGCTTCATTATAATCCGTCAACAGGGTTTCGGCAATCCTGTTTTTGATGGGCTCTGGAAATCCTATGTGAAATATGATACAATTCATTCTGATGGGCTAAGCATTCCAAACGTGATTATCTTATAGGCTTATGAATGGTATAATTCTATCAATCGGCTCTGCAATTCCAGCCCTTGCCTGTAATATTCCAATAGTTGCGCCGCGCTATATTCCTGCTTAATATTCTGATCGGAGTAGTTGTTTGCGCTTGCGGGATCTATCCCAGTCCACCAGCGACATTCTTCAAAATTATTGCTGCAATAATTCGTTTCAAAGAAACCGCCGCCAAAAACAGATACCTCGTTCCCGTCTACCAGAGACTCCGCTGTTATTTCAATCAAGACAGACACATCATAGCGGTCTTTTGCGTCCGCATCTGCTGTATTTTCAAAAAGAGGTTCCCGCTTTATATCCCTCTTGCAGATTTGCAGGCGGACTGTTTTCAGAACATCCTCGTATTCTTTCTCCGCATATTGACTAACCGGAGCCAGCATCATGTTTTCTATGTAAGTGCTTTCGCTGATGTATTGATCGAAACCCACATGAAAGCAGTACATTCCACCATCTTGATTTTCCAGTATCAAAACAGGGCCGACAGACTTCCAATAGTAGCGCATAAGTCCTGCGTTATCCGGCTCCCCGGTCATTTTCGGCAATATAGATACTTCGTATCCCCAGCTTTCAATTTCACTCTGATAATTCGGAAGTTCCTCAATGATAGCTTGTATAATGGAATACTCTGTTTCTTGCTTTTTATATTGCCAAAGTAGAAGCGCAGCAATCAGCAGAAATATCGCCAATACAGGAAATATCCATTTTTTGTAGACGTTCTTCTCAATCATAGGTTTTCCACCTCGTATCTTTGCAGTGGTCAACAGCGTCAATACCACAATACAGGCCATTAACATCAGCAGGCAATATACAAATTAAGATATTACTCATGTCCCGTACATCCGCCCTATAATCTTCACACATCCATTATTAGACCTCTTGCGAAATTAAGCTAAGCGGTCAAAGTTGCAGATGCCAGCAA
>CAJUOA010000047.1 GCA_910587785.1 uncultured Oscillospiraceae bacterium
GGTGACGGGCTATGACATCATCTTCTTCTGGGTGGCCCGGATGATCTTCTCCGGCTGTGAGCAGATGAAGAAGCCCCCCTTTCAAAAGGTCCTCATCCACGGCCTGGTCCGGGACAGCAAGGGCCGGAAGATGTCGAAGTCCCTGGGCAACGGCATCGACCCCCTGGAGATCGCCGGCAAGTACGGCGCGGACGCCCTGCGCTTCAACCTCATCACCGGCAACAGCCCCGGCAACGATATGCGCTTCTACGAGGAGAAGTGCGAGGCCATGCGCAACTTCGCCAACAAGATCTGGAATGCCAGCCGCTTTGTGCTCATGAACCTGACCATCGGCGAGGTCCAGCTCCCGGAGAAGCTGGAGCTGGAGGACAAGTGGGTCCTCTCCAAGCTCAACACCCTCATCAGGGAGGTCACCGAGAACCTGGACGCCTACGAGCTGGGCGTGGCCTCCGCCAAGGTCTACGACTTCATTTGGGACACCTACTGCGACTGGTATATCGAGCTGACCAAGGGCCGGATGCAGTCCGAGGGCGCTCAGCGGGCCCAGAACGTGCTCTGCTACGTGCTCATAGCGCTTCTCAAACTCCTGCACCCCTTCATGCCTTTCATCACCGAGGAGATCTACCAGGCCCTGCCCCATGTCTCCGGCGAGGAGAGCGATTTCCTCATGTGTACCGCTTGGCCGGTGTATAGCGAACGCCTGTCCTTCCCCGCCGAGGAGGAGGCCATGGAGCTGATTATGGACGCCATCCGGGCCATCCGGGCCCGCCGGGCGGAGATGAACGTCTCCCCGAGCCGGAAGGTCCAGCTGACCATCGCCGCGGCCCGGCAGGACGTCTTCACCGCCGGAGCCCCCTTCTTCCAGCGCCTCGCCTCCGCAAGCGAGGTCCATGTGGTCCCCGCCGCCCAGGCCGGGAGCAGTGCCGACATGCAGAAAAAAGGCATGGTGGAGGTCATCACCCACGCCGCACGGGTCTTTCTGCCTCTCGCGGAGCTGGTGGACCTCCAGCAGGAGCGGGAGCGCATCGCCAAGGAGAAGGCCAAGGCCGAGGGCCACCTCAAGGGCATCGAGGCGAAGCTGTCGAACGAGGCCTTCACCTCCAAGGCCCCCGCCCACATCGTCCAGAACCAGCGGGAGCAGGCGGAGAAGCTCCGCTCCCTCATCGCCCAGCTGGAGCAGTCCGCCGCCGCGCTGGGAGAATAACGCTCTTCCCTTCCGCGAAAAATGTCCCCGGGACCGCAGTCCCGGGGACATTTTCTATACTATATCAGTTGAGCTCCACCTGGAAGGAGAACGCGATATCCTCCTCCGCCGAGACATGGTAAGCCGCCTCCACGTCGGTGCGCCAGCTGTCGATGCCGCCGACGCCCCGCATAGCGCCGCACACCGTCACCACTGTGCGCACCGGAACGGGAAGCTCCTCCGGGTGCATCGCGGCCTCCAGCTGCTGGGGCGTATAGGGGACGGCGGAGAAGGCGAAGGGGCTCTCCCCCATCCGCAGGCCCAGCGTCCCGCCGCCGGTGAGGTCCAGCCGCACCGCCCGGGTGTCCACATGGCAGCCGCACTCCTGGGGCACCAGGTAGGCGGGCACATGGGGGGCCTCCTGGTGCCATCCGTAGACGCCGCCCTTCTTCCGGTCTGGGTACGTCTCCCCGGAGAGGCCCAGCCACCGGGTCCGCTCCACGGGCGCCGGTGTCTCGAATCTCAGGCCGAAGAGCGGGAGCTGGGGGCGTCCGGCCCCGCCCTGATAGCGGGCGGTGACGGTCATGCGGCCCGTGCTCTCCACCCGGTAGAGGACCTCTGTCTCCAGTCCCGGCATGGCGGGAGAGGTGTAGACGTACCGGACGCAGACGGCATTGGGTCCCTCCTCCAGGATCCGGGTATCGCTGCACCTCTGCCAGGCGTCCGCGGCGGACCACACGGCGCTCTTCCAGGCGAAGCCGCAGCCCATGTCATTTTCCGTGGGAGCCCGCCAGTAAGCCGGACGGGGGGCCCTCCACAGCCACTCCCTGCCCCCGGAAACCAGGGACACCGGCCCGCCGTGCTCGTGGGAGAAAAGGACCTCGAAGCCCTCCCCCTTCACGCCCAGGGCCCCGTCCCCGCGGACAACGCGCAGGGGCGACGTCCTCCCCCTGTCCGGCAGGCCCAGGTACGCCTCCGCACGGCGGTTGGCCGCGTCGTGCCGGGCCCGGGCCTCCGCTCCGGCGTACCAGTAGCGGACATCCTGCATGGCGGGCTTCTCCGCGCCGTCGGCAAAGACGATGCCGTTGGCGGAGAAGGCGTAGTCGCTCTGCCGCTCGCCGAAGTCGCCGCCGTAGCCCAAAACCCGGCGTCCGGCGCTGTCCACGCGCCAGAGGGCCTGGTCCATGTAGTCCCAGATGAACCCGCCCTGGTACTGGGGGAACTCCTCCTCCAGACGGATATAGCTCTCCATGCCGCCCAGGCTGTTGCCCATGTCGTGCATGTACTCGCAGAGGAGGAAGGGCTTCTCCGGCCTGCCCTCCAGGTAGGCCCGGATGGCCTCCGGGGAGGCGTACATGCGGCTCTCCACGTCGGTACAGCCATCGAAGCCGGGGCAGTTTTTCACGCCCTCGTAGTGGACCACCCGGCTGGGGTCGTTCTGCCGGAAAAAGTTTGCCATGGCGAGGATGTCCTCCCCGGCGTAGGCCTCGTTGCCGCAGGACCAGAAGAGGATGGCCGGATGGTTCTTGTCCCGCTCGAACATACTGCGGGCCCGGTCCACGACGCACTCCTTCCACTCCGGCAGACTCCCGGGCACATTCCAATCCGGGTAGATGCCCCCCAGCCGCTGCCAGGACCCGTGGCTCTCCAGGTTGGCCTCGTCCATGACGTAGATGCCGTTTTTGTCGCAGAGGCCATACCAGTCCGTCTGGTCCGGGTAGTGGCAGGTGCGGACGGCGTTGATGTTGTTTCTCCGGAAGGTATCCATGGCGGCGGCCATATCGGCCATGCCGATGGCCCGGCCGGTGTCCGGGTTCCACTCGTGGCGGTTCACCCCCCGGAGGACCAGGCGCTCCCCGTTGAGGAGGAGCAGGCCGTCTCTCAGCTCGAAGCGCCGGAAGCCCGTGTCATAGGGCACCACCTCTGTCACACGCCCGTCCGCAGCGGAGACCGTCAGGGTCACCCGGTAGAGGGCGGGGTCCTCGTGCCGCCAGGGGCGGACGTTCTCGAACCGCAGAGGACAGCTGACAAGGTATTTCCCTTCACTGCTGAGGTCCAGCAAGCCGTCGAAGAGGTTTGCGCCGTCCGGGGCCTCCACCCGGCATTGGACCGACGCCCCCGCCGTCTCACCCTCCAGAAGGAGGCGGGCGGAGAGGGTCCCGGCGGCATTGCCCTCCTCCAGCCCCGCCTGGAGCCAGAGGTCCGCCAGGTGGGCCTCTGGCTTGGCGTACAGGAACACGGACCGGAACAAGCCGCTGAAACGGAAGAAATCCTGGTCCTCGATCCAGGCGGCGCTGGAGCGCTTGTAGACCTCCACGCACAGCCGGTTGCCGGTCTCGCGGATATAGGGGGTCAGGTCGAAGTCCGAGGGGGTGAAGCTGTCCTCGGCATAGCCTGCGAAATGGCCGTTGATCCATACATAGACGGCCTGCTCCGCCCCCTGGAAGCTGACGCACACCCGCTTGCCCCGCAGGCCCTCGTCCAGGTCGAACTCCCGGACGTAGCTGCCCACGGGGTCATCGTCCAGGTCCACCTGGGGAGGGCGGAGCTCACTGCGGCCGTCCCAGGGGTAGAGGGTATTGATATACTGGAGCTGTCCATAGCCCTGGGTCTCCATGTGGCCGGGGACCAGGATGACGCCGAAGGCGCTGTCGTCAAAGCCCTCCTGCCAAAAGTCCGCCGGACGCTCTGCCGGGGCCTTGCTCCAGCGGAAACGCCACTGCCCGTCCAGGCTCTGCCGTAGGGAGGTGGAGCCTGCGCGGACTTCCTCTGCCGAGGCGTAGCAGACGTGGTCGGAGTGGGCGTCCAGGCGGTTGACCTGGAACACGGTGGGGTCAGATAGCCATTTGAGTTGTGCCTGCATAGTCGTTTCTCCTTCTGTCCTGTGATCTGCCGGGGATATCTTCCCTATTTTACCACATCCTGCCCGGAATAGAAAGAGGGCGGAAGGAGAAATTTCGCGGGCGCTCAGACCCGGAGGTCGATGACCGGGGTATCATCAGGCCGCCACCAGTGGCCGCTGTTCACCCGGAGGCTCTCCAGAAACCCGTTGAACGCCTGGGCCCTGCTGCCGGTGAACTGCAAGAGCGTGGACGCGAGATACTTGTCCACGCCGTCCACGTCGAAGAGGAAGTCCGTGCTGACGCGGTGCTCCTTGCCGCTGGCGTCCCGGTAGGAGGCCCAGGTGGTGGCGGAGGTGTCCTTGGTGGGGTCGAAGGGGGCGCGGTGGACCGTCTGCTCCACCTCTCTTTCCAGCGGTACCGGTCCACTGTGTTATATAAACTATCGACATATGGGATGGAAAATTAAGGGACACTTGATTTTATCGGAAAAACATGGGCGAGATGATGTGATCTCCCTCTTGCCTTTTCCCCCAAAACCTGCTATAATGACCCTACCGAGATTTTCCAATCATAATTGAGGTGATGGCTATGTTCGGCATGATCTCCATGCAGAATTCCTATTACAACCCCTACCAGATGTACCGCGCCGCCCAGGCCCAGGCTCCCCAGCAGGCGGCGGTATATGCCGCCCGCCGCGCCGCCCAGCCGGAGACGCCGGTCCAGCCGGTGCGGCCGTCCTCCCCTGTCAGCGGCGAGGACACCGCCCCCGTCCGCCTGGGCCCCGTAATTCGAGAGGGCGCGGACCCGGCGGAGATGGCCGTGCGGATGCGCATCCGCTATGACGGGGAGGACGAGCCCTCCGTCCCGGTGGACGAGGATGCGTCCCAGGGCGTCGAGGGGGCGCAGAAGGCCCTGGAGGAGGGTAAGTGCGAGACCTGCGAGAAGCGCAAGTATCAGGACGGGTCCGACGACATGGGCGTCTCCTTCCAGACCCCCACCCGCGTGGACCCGGACCAGGCGGCCTCCGCCGTCCGGGGGCATGAGATGGAGCATGTGGTCCGGGAGCAGGCCAAGGCCCAGCGGGAGGACCGCAAGGTGGTCAGTCAGTCCGTGACCCTGCACACCGCCATCTGCCCGGAGTGCGGTAAGACCTACATCTCCGGCGGCACCACCCGTACCACCACCGCCGCCAATACCAAGGCGGAAGCTCCCGCCAATGAGCCGGAAGAGGCCCGTCTCCCCTTCGACGTGAAAGCATAAGAGAATCAAAAAAGACGCAGGCACCAGAAGCTTTCTGATACCTGCGTCTTTTTCACCCCATGAGCAAGGCGTCAGCCTTGCGGACAAAAAGTTTTTTTCTTTTTTGCTACTTTTTTCTTTTTGTACACAAAAAGAAAAAAGTAGATTCATGGAAATCTCACCCGCACGCAGAGGATCTCATCCTCACAGGAGGCGGTGACGGCGCCGCCCATCTCCTCCGCCAAGTGCCGCGCGATGGCGAGCCCCAACCCCGTGGAGCCCTGTCCGGTCTCCACGGTGAAATAGCGGTCAAAGAGCTTCTCCGCCAAGATGGGCGTTATGCCCGGGGCGGAGTTGGTGAAGGTAACGACGCCGTCCTCCGTCAGCGCCGCACGCAGGTCCCCGGCGCTGTACTTGACGGCGTTGGAGAGGATATTCCCAAAAATTCGGCTCAGGGCGGCGCTGTCCAGACGCCGCACCACCTGCCTCTCCGGCATGGAGACCTCCGGCGTAATGCCCCGGCGGGTCAGCACGGCGTACCAGGCGGCGAGGCTCTCCTCCAGCGCCCGGTTCAGGCACACGTCCCCCACCGGCCCGGGGGCCTCCGGGGAGCGGCCCATAGAGTAGCGGAAAAAGGAGTCCGTAAGCTCCGCCAAGTGGTCCGTCCGCTCCCGGACAAGGGTCAGATAGCGCTCCGCCGCCGGGCTCTTCTCCTCCCGCTCCAGGAGGTCCAGATACCCGGAGATGGCCGTCAGAGGTGTGCGCAGGTCGTGGCTCACAGCCCGCACCGCCTCCTTGAGGGTCCGGTCCCCGGCCTGACAGCGCCAGCGCTCCTGCCGCAGGAGGCGGAGCTGTCCATTGAGGGACGCGGCAAGGGAACGCATGGCACGGTCCCGGCTGGGGATGGAGAGGAGGGTGTTGGTGTCCTCCTCCAGGCGCAGGGCCATGCCCCGCTTCAGCTCCCGGGCCGAGCGGCGCATGAGCGCCACCTTCCAGACCAGAAGGAGCACCGTCCAGGCGAGGACGGCGCTCAAAAGGGCGAAAACATATACCATACCGGGCGCGCTCCCCTCACGACTTGGCAGAGAGGTCCCGGGCGATGCGCAGAATGCTGTATGGCGGCACCGGACGGGGAAGCTGCATCTTGAAGACCATCTGCGGGTTCTTCGGCTCGGTAAGCGGCGCTCCCTCCGCGTCCTCCATGACAGGTGCGGGGAAGGCGAAGGGCTCCACGTCCGGCCCCACCAGCTCCACCTCGTCCCCGGCGGAAAATTTGTTGCGCAGGGACAGGAGGGCCATGCCGTCCTCATCGCAAGCGGTGACAAGGGCGATCACTTGCCACTCCCTGATATATCTCGCGTTCTCGTAGTACTGCCCCGGCTGTCCGAAGTAGAAGCCGGTGGAGTAGCGGCGGTGGCTGACGTGCTCCACCTCATCCCGCCATACGGGGTCCAGGGGCTCCCCCGCCGCCGCCGCGTCGATGGCGTGGCGGTAGGCCCCGGTGACGATGGCGGCGTAGTAGGCGCTCTTGGCCCGGCCCTCGATCTTCAGACTGGTGAGCCCGGCGTCCATCAGCTCCCCGATATGGTCGATCATGCACATGTCCCGGGAGTTCATGATATAGGTCCCCCAGGCGTCCTCAAAGACCGGGAAAAACTCTCCGGGCCGCTTCTCCTCCATAAGGTAGTACTGATACCGGCAGGGCTGGGCGCAGGCCCCCCGGTTGCTGTCCCGCCCGGTCATGTAGTTGGAGAGCAGGCACCGTCCACTGTAGCTGACGCACATGGCGCCGTGGACGAAGGCCTCCAGCTCCAGGTCCGCCGGGGTCCGCTCCCGGATGGTCCGGATCTCCTCCAGGCTCAGCTCCCGGGCCAGGATCACCCGCTTGGCCCCCAGATCATACCATGCGGCGGCGCACTCATAGTTGGCCACGCTGACCTGGGTGGAGACGTGGCGCTCACAGCGGGGGGCGTAGCGCCCCGCCAGGGTGAAGGTCCCCAGGTCCGCCGCGATGAGGGCGTCCACCCCAGCGGCGTCCAGGAGCTCCAGCCACGCGGGCAGGCCCTCCATCTCCCCATTGCGGGGCATAGTGTTGACGGTCACATGGACCCGGACGCCGCGGCTGTGGGCAAAGCGGACCGCCCTGGGCAGCTCCTCGGGGGAGAAATTCCCCGCGAAGGAGCGCATCCCAAAGCTCTCGCCCGCCAGATAGACGGCGTCCGCGCCGTAGAGCACTGCCATGTGCAGGCGCTCCATGTCCCCCGCCGGGGCAAGGAGCTCAGGTGTTCTTCTCTCTGCCATCGGTCACTCCTGTTTCTGATTCTGGGCGTCTGCTACAGCCTGGTTGTGCTGGGCCAGGGTCTCGCTGAAGACGTGCTTGCCGTCGCCGCCCAGGACGTAGAAATAGTAGTCCGTCTCCGCGGGCTGGAGGGCGGCGCGGATGGAGGCGTTGCCCGGGTTGGCGATGGGCGTGGGGGGCAGGCCCTGGTTGGTATAGAGGTTGTAGGGGCTGTCCAGGTTGGCGTAGTCGTCCTGGGTGATGGTGCGCCCGGCGGCGTAGACCAGGGCCGCGTCGATCTGGAGGAGATAGTTGGTCTCCCCCTCGTTGTGGAGGCGGTTGTAGATGACGGAGGAGATCTTGTCCCGGTCGCCGCCGTCGGTCTCCTTTTCAATGAGGGAGGCGATGGTGATGATCTCGTCCAGGTCATACTCCGATTCCGCGAAGAGGGGCGCAAGGTCCTCGTTGCCGTAGACCTTGGTGTTGAAGTTGGAGAGCATGGCGTTGAACACCAGCTCCGGCCGGCCGCCCACGTAGAAGTTGTAGGTGTCCGGGAACAGGTAGCCCTCCAGGCGGCTGATATTGCCCTTGAGATCGCTGTTCAGGAAGGGGTAGTCGTCTCCAAAATCGTAGTTCCCGGCGGTCTCCGTGAGGGCCTCCTTGGTGCCCACCTCGTTCTCCACCAGAAGGTCGATGATCTGGGACACCGTGTAGCCCTCCGGGATGGCCACGTCCACCGTGACGGCCGCGCCGCCCCGGGAGCGCATGTTGCGGACGAGGGCCATGTAGTCCATGTTGGTGTTCAGGGCGAAGGTCCCCTGGGTCACCTTCCGCTCCGCGTGGTAGAATTTGCAGAAGAGGCGGAAGAACCAGCCGTACTTCACCAGTCCCTCCTCCTCCAGGGCCCCGGCCACCTTCTTCATGTCGTAATAGGTGACCTCCTTGCCCTCCTCGTTGGTCTCCACATGGTCGATCCAGTCCTCGGAGACCTCGAAGTTGACCTCCTTGTAGGTCTTGGTCAGGGCGGCGAAGTCGTCGGCCAGGAGCCACCCCACCCCGGCGAAGATGGTCGAGGACGCCGCCACGATGACCACCCACAGGATGAACGCCAAAAGCGGATTGGTCCGGGGCTTCTGCCTGCGCTTTTTCTGACTTCTGACCTGGTTCTGGGCCGGGGGGCGCTGTTGGGAACGCTCGGAGTGCTCCGGACTCTCCGCCGCCTGCCGGTCAGGGGCCAGACGGTCCGAGAGGGGGCGGTCGGCCTCGGGCCGGCCCTGCCGCCGGACCTCCCCGGCGTCCCAGCTGGTGGTGTGGTATCGGTCTTCCCTGTTCATGGAGCGATGTCCTCCTTGGTAAAAAGTAAGAGCAAAAAAATTTTCTCGGCCAAGCTGCATTTTCCGCTTTCCAACATAGGATGGTTTAGCAAACGACAAGTGAGGTGAAACATATGTGGAACAACGACAACGGCTGCCTGTGGATCATCCTGATCATCATCCTCCTGTGCTGCTGCTGCGGCTGCGGCAATAGCAGCGGCGTGGGCGGAAGCAACAACAACTGTTGCTGCTGCAACTGCAACGGGAACTGCGGCAGTAACTGCTGCTGCAACAACGGGAACAACTGTTGCTGCTGCTGAGCTACATAGCGGCGGGAGAGGGGCGCGGGAGCGCCCCTTTTTCCTTTTCAGCGCCCCAGCAGCGTCCGGACGAGCTCCCACGCCTCGGCGTGGATGTCCTCCTGCGTGCGGACGGCCCCCTCCCGGGAGCAGTCGATCCGCCGCCACCCCAGGCGGTCCGCGATCTTCCCCGCGCTCTCCCGGCAGCGGCGGAGGTACGCCTCGTCCTGCTCGTGGATGTCGGCGCGGGCGCCGGTTTCCGCCTCCCGGCGGCGCATCATCTGTTCCGTCAGCTCGATGGGCAGGTCCAGGTAGAACACCAGGTCCGGCTCCGGCAGCTCCAGGCGGCGGTACTCCAGGTCAAAGAGCCATGTGAGGAACGACTCCCGCTCCCCCTCCGGCAGCTTGGACGCCTGGTGGACCGCGTTGGAGGTGGTGTAGCGGTTGGCTAAAATCAGCTTCCCGGCCTCGTAGTCCACGCCCCACTCCTCCTTATAGGAGGCGTAGCGGTCCACGGCGAAGAGCACCGACGCCCCGCAGGCGCTCACGTCCCCCGGCCTGGAGCCCAGGGCTCCGTTCAGATAGAGCTTTGCGGGCTCGGCGAAAGGGTTCCCGTACCGGGGAAAGTCGATCACCCGGAAGGCCGCGCCCTCCCGCGTGAGGCGCTGGGCCATGAGGCGGGTCTGGGTGGTCTTGCCCGCGCCGTCGGTGCCCTCGAAGACGATCAGCTTCCCCTTCATTTCCGCCTCCGCTTCTCCTTGGCTACATGGACCAGGAAGAGGGGGAGCTTCATCATCCGTCCGGCGCGGCTGGGGTTGGTGATGAGGCGGTAGAACCACTCCAGGCCCAATTTCTGGAAGGCCCTGGGGGCCCGCTTCACCTCGCCGGAGAACACGTCCAAAGCCCCCCCTATGCCGAGGAGGAGCTTCGCGCCGGTGGCCTCGCCGTTCTTTTTCATCCACTTCTCCTGCTTCGGCGCGCCCAGGCAGACGAACACCACGTCCGCGCCGCTCTCCCGGATGGCCTCCACCACCGGGGCGTCCTCCTGGAAGTAGCCGTCGCGGGTCCCGGCGATGCGCAGGCCCGGGTGCTGGGCTTGCAGCTTCTTCGCCGCCTTCTCCGCCACGCCGGGCTTGGCCCCCAGGAGATAGAGGGTCTTCCCGTTTTCTGCCATCCTCTCCATGATGCCTTGGGCAAAGGCGATACCCGTCACCCGGCCCTTCAGGGGCGTGCCCAGCATCTTCGCGCCGTAGATCACGCCGATGCCGTCCGGGAGCACCAGGTCCGCGGCCTGGACCGCCTCCAGGGCCTCCCGGTCCTCCCGGCAGGTCTCCACGATCTCCGGGTTGGGGGTCACCACGTAGTGGGGGCCCTCCGTATTCATCAGACGGACCCCTTCGCTCAGCGCCTGGTCCATCGTTACATTGTCAAAGCCTACCCCGAGTACGTCGATTCTCATAGGCGGACTCCTTTCCTTTTGTTCCTCTTTGGTATTTTACCATGTTTTCCGGGGATTGTCCATCGAAGGATAGAGATATCTTTGTTTCGGGGCCTCCCCGGCCCCGGACCCCGGGTGACTTTTTCCGCGTGGAAAAAGTCACCAAAAAGACGCTTAAGAAACTACGTTTCTTAAGAATCTTCCTTGATTACGGGGGTTTTTTATTTACGCTACGACCTGGTAGCCTCTATTTCCCCAATCACTTCCCTGGGCCGATGCCGCTCCCATCTCCGCCACAACTCCCTGGACCTTCGGCCTTCTTCGTTGGGTTCGCCTCCGAGAAGCACGATTCTTCGGAGAGACTACCGGGCCACCGGCATGGTGCGGGCGGTACTGCCCATCCATTCGTAGGGCGCGACGGCTCGGCGCGCCGTCCCTCTGCGCCATCGGTCAACGCTTCGTAGGAGCGCACATTGTGCGCCCGCTTCTATCCCAATGCTGGGTACTCCGATAGAATTGTGGGCCCTAATCCCCTGATTGGGGCATTCATCCCTCCGAAACTACCTCCCCAGTATACCAGAAATTCTTCCCATATTCTTTAAGAATTTCTGAATATTAGGAAACCTTTCCCTTTTTCAGGAAAGAAAATTTCGTCTCGCTGCATACCACTGCCACAAAAATCAGCAAAAATCCAAACGCCATCTGCACACTGACCCGGTCCCCCGCAAAAACCACTGAACAGCCTACTCCAAACACCGACTCCAGCGACAAAATCACTGACGCCGACGCCGGGTCAGACCAGACCTGCCCCACATTCTGAAACAACAATGCTACCGCAGTAGCCATTACGCCCAGATAGATCAGCGGAAGCACCACCTCTGCCCTGGACAGCGCCGCCGCAGGAAACTGCTCGAACAGCAATCCCCCTATCCAGGCGTACAGCGCCGCAAAGGCGAACTGAAACACTGTCAGCAGATAAATATCCCTCTTCGGAGATACCTTCGCTACCGCTACGATGTGGGAGGCATAGAAAATCGCACAGCACAGCGTCAACAGATCCCCTAGATTGATATGTAAATCTCCTTCCAGGCTCACCAGCCCCACACCGGCCACGCAGAGCACTGCCGCCATCACATTATAACGGTCCGGCCGCACTCCGGCCAGCAGCCAGTACAGAAATGGCACCAATACGCAGTAAACCGCCGTGAGAAACGCGTTTTTCGACGGCGTTGTCAACGCAAGACCATAGGTCTGGATGGTATAGGCCGCATATAGGAAGCCTCCGATTATGGCTCCCCGCCACAGGTAGTCCGGCGTGAACGTCTTCCACTTCTTCCAACAGACTAACCCTAACAGCACCGTGCCCATCGTAAAGCGGATCGCTAACAAGTACTGTACCGGCAGGGCGTCCAGGGCATCCTTCATGACGAAGAAGGAGCTTCCCCAAATAAACGCGGCGGTAAAGAGCATGGGCTTGGCAAGCCGCCTCATGACTTTTTCAGACATACACAAATCCTCCAATTGCAAAGTTTGTCCCATTATGCTACAATAGCATACGACATTTTCACAAAAAAGGGAAGCCATAAAATGACTTTCCCACAAAAAATCCCCCAAAAAAGGAGGGCCCACGATGCTGATTTTTGACTTGGACGGCACCCTGCTGGATTCCAACGGCGTTTGGCTGGAGGTGGACAAGACGTTCCTCGCCCGCCGGAACGCGCCCTACACAAAGGAGTACTACGAGGGCGTCGCCCACACCATTTTGCAAAACTGCGCCGTCTTCACCAAGGAATACCTTCATCTGGAGGAGAGCTGTGAGGAGATCATCGCCGAGTGGATGGACTTGGCCGAGGACGCCTATGAGCATGTGGAGCTGAAGCCCCATGTCCGGGAGTATCTGGAGCGCTGCCGCGCCGCCGGACATCGAATGGCAGTTTTCACCTCCGCCGTTCCTGCGCACTGTCACGCGGCGCTGGACAAGCACGGTCTTGCTCCCTATTTTGAACGCATCTTCTTTGCCCAGGAGCTGGGGATGGATAAAAAGTCACCAGCTGTCTTTCGGCTGGTGGCGGAAGCGCTGGGGGTCCGGCCCCGGGAGTGCGTCTTTTTTGATGACTCTCTGGCCGCCTGCAAGTCCGCCAAAGCCGCCGGGATGACCGTCGTCGGCGTCAAGGATGCGTATTTCCCCGGCAGTGAGGTGGATATGCAGGAGGTCTGCGACCAGTTTATTACGGGGTTTGGGGAGCTCTTATAAGGTTCCCTCCAGAACCGTATGCTGCATGAGGAAGCGGACGGCGCACCGGGGCCGTCATGCCCTGCGAAATGGTTCGCAGTTTCATTTGCACCATGCCGGTGGCCCGGTAGTCTCTCCAAAGAATCGTGCTTGCAGGAGGCGAACCCAACGAAGAAGACTGAAGGTCCAGGGAGTTGTGGCGGAGATGAGAGCGGCATCGGCCCAGGGAAGAGATTGGGGAAATGGAGACTGCCAGGTCGTAGCGTAAATAAATAACCCCCGTAATCAAGGAAGATTCTCAAGAAACTACGTTTCTTGAGCGTCTTTTTGGTTACTTTTTCCACGCGGAAAAAGTAACCCGGGGTCCGGGGCCGGGGAGGCCCCGGCCAAAAGAAGGTCCGGAGGACAAGCCTCCGGACCTCTGGACAGACGAATCCACGTAAGGGGAGTGCCGGGGGCTTGCGCCCCCGGACCCCGTTATGCAGTTCTATCAGCCCTGCTCACGCATCTTTGCGAAGCACTCGCTGCAGTAGACGGGGCGGTCGCTCTTGGGCTCGAAGGGAACCCGGGCCTCGCCGCCGCAGGAGGCGCAGACCGCCGTGAAGTACTCCCGGGGACCGCGGGCAGCGTTCTTGCGGGCGTCACGGCAGGCCTTGCAGCGCTGGGGCTCGTTCTGGAAGCCACGCTCGGCGTAGAACTCCTGCTCACCGGCGGTGAAAACGAACTCGTTGCCGCACTCCTTGCAAATTAAAGTCTTGTCTTCGTACATGATGTTTACCCTCTCTTTGAATAAGAAAAAAATATTGCGGTCAGCCATTGCTGAGATCGCCGGAATGAAGTTGCCGCGCCACCTTGCGCCGGATGCGCTGCACGGCGTTGTCCACCGATTTAGGGGACCTAGAAACCGCTTCGGCCATTTCCCTCGTGGTCAGGCCATCCAGATAGTACCCCAGAATCTTCGCCTCAAACTCGGACAACTGCCTGCGAAGACCGCGCAGAGCGGCCTGGGCTCTCTCGCGGCCGATGACAAGGTCCTCAGGATTCACCTGGGCCATCGCCGGCGCGCTGAAGAAAGAGTTATGACTGTCAAAGAAGGGTATCTCAAGAGGAACCGACTGATTGAGCGGCGAATGCTTATCCCGGGCCGCCGCCCGGACCGCAGAATACAGCTGGTTGCGGATACATATCTCTGCGAAGGTGCGAAACCCCGCCGCTTTCCCGGCGTCGTACTCCCGCACCGCGTGCATCAATCCGATCATGCCTTCCTGGATGAGATCGTCGTTATCCCCGCCCGCCAGATAGTAGGGCCGGGAGAGCTTTCGGACCAGGCGGTGATATCGCTTGACCAGTACCTCCTCCGCATCCCGCTCCCCCGCCTTTGCGAGGGCGCACAGAGCCTCGTCCGGAAGCCCTGTATATGCGGCGTACTGCCGTTGATCGACTGACATCCCTATTATACCTATATCCCCCCGCCTTTGTCAAGTAAATATTAAAATTTTATGAACGCATCCTTAAAATTTCAGCGTTCTCACCAGGTCCGCCAGGCGGTTTGCACAGCCTTCCGCACTCTCATTGGTCTTTGCCTCTACCATAACACGGATAAGAGGCTCTGTTCCCGAGGGCCGGACCAGGACGCGGCCGTTTCCGCCCAGCGCCTCCTCCTCCCGGCGCACCGCCTCCTGGAGCTCCTGAGAGGCCATCACCGCCTCCTTCAGCCCCGGCTGGTTGGCAAGCTCCACGTTCACCAGGGTCTGGGGGTAGCTGGGGCAGATGGAGGCCAGCTCCGACGCCTTCTGCCCGCTCCGGCGCAGGATCTGCAAAAATTGCAGGGCCGTGAGCTGTCCGTCCCCCGTGGTGGCGTAGTCAGTGAAGATGGTGTGCCCCGACTGCTCCCCGCCGATGCGGTAGCCGTACTCCAGCATCTTCTCCAGGACGTTGCGGTCCCCCACCGGGGTGCAGACCAGGCGGATGTTGTTCTTGTTGCAGAACTCGTGGAGCCCCAGGTTGCTCATCACCGTGCCCACGATGGTCCGGCCCGTGAGAAGGCCCTGGTCCCGCATGTACCTGCCGCAGACGGCCATGGTCTTGTCGCCGTCGATGACCTGCCCCCGTTCGTCGATCATGAGGCAGCGGTCCGCGTCGCCGTCGAAGGCGATGCCCAGGTCGTACTCCCCCGCGGTGACCATGGCGGCCAGGCTCTTCAGATAGGTGGAGCCGCACTTGAGGTTGATGTTCACGCCGTTGGGCTTGCGGTGGATGAAGTCCGCCTCGATCTCGAACATTGAGAAGAGGTCCGGAGCCGTGGCGGCGGCGGCGCCGTTGGCGCAGTCGATGAGCACCCGGAGCCCGCCCAGATCGTCCTGGACCGTGCCCGCCAGATGCTTAATATACTCATATTTCAGGTTTTTCATACCGTGGATCCGCTTGCCGATGTCCGCGCCTTTCTTCACCGCCATGGGCGCATTGGAGAGGATCTTCTCCTCCACCCGGTCCTCCAGAGCGTCGGAGAGCTTGTAGCCCAGGCCGTTGAAGACCTTGATGCCGTTGTGCTCAAAGGGGTTGTGGCTTGCGGAGATGACCACCCCCGCGTCCGCCCCCACCTTCACCGTGAGATAGGCCACCGCCGGGGTGGGGATGGTGCCCAGAGGCATCACGTCGCCTCCCACGGAGGTAATGCCCGCGATCAGCGCCCCCTCCAGCATGTCCGAGGAGATGCGGGTGTCCATGCCGATGGTCACAAGCGGGGGCTCCCCCTTCTCCTCCGTCAGCACCGCCGTCACCGCCTGACCCACACGATAAGCCAATTCCGCCGTCAGATTTTCGCCGACAATGCCGCGAATGCCGTCTGTTCCGAATAATTTTCCCATGTTTGCTCCTTCTCTGCGCCCGAAAAGCGCAAGATGATGACTTGATATCAGATATATCCCGCAGAGGCGGATGATATCCGCCCTTACGGGTTCAGCTCCTCATCCCGAACCCATTCCACCAAATCACCGGGCTGACACTCCAAAATATCACAGATGACGCCCAGGCTCTCCAATGTCATTGCAATTTTTCCCTCTCGTATCTTCTGCATCGTCCCTTCCGCCAAGATTTTTTCCTGTCTTATGCGGTAACTGGAATATCCCGCTTCCTTTAATTTTTCCAGTATATTGACCTTATATCGTAACATATGCTGTCCTCACGAAAAAATATCCATTAAATTTGATGATTCTTCTTGACAATCATCAAAGTTGATGTATAATAGTCCTATCAATCTAAAAAGGAGTTTACACCAATGGACAAACTAATGCAAACATTATTTTCTTACATCGAAGACGATCTCCTGGATAAGTACTGCGACCGCGAGGACCAGGGGAAACGCCACAGGGCCCGTGAAGAAGCGGAAGACCGCCTCCGGGACGCCATGACTGCCGGACAGCTGGAACTCCTGGAGGCATACCTCCGCGCGTCCTTTGACGCGGAGACCGCTGATTTGGAGGCCATGTTCCTCGCCTCCTACGACCTGGGGGCCTCCCTCCAGCGCCGCCGGGTCAGAAGCTCAGCTGTTCCATTGCACCGAACCCGCCGGGGACGCTCAAACCCAAGTGCTGATACGCCTTCGGCGTGACGCACCGCCCCCGGGGCGTCCGGGTCAGAAAGCCGATCTGCATCAGGTACGGCTCGTAGACGTCCTCCAGCGTCACGGCCTCCTCGTTGATAGTGGCCGCCAGGGTTTCCAGGCCCACGGGACCGCCGTTGTAGTACTCGATGACGGCCCGCAGCATCCGGCGGTCGATGTTGTCCAGGCCCAGGTAGTCCACCTCCAGGGCCGTGAGGGCCTTGTCCGCCAGGGGCCGGTCGATGACCCCGTCCCCCACCACCTGGGCGAAGTCCCGCACCCGCCTCAGCATCCGGTTTGCGATACGGGGAGTGCCCCGGCTCCGGCGGGCGATCTCCATGGCCCCCTCCGGCTCGATGGGCGCGTCCAGGATGCCCGCCGAGCGGGTGACGATGAGGGTCAGTTCCTCCGGCGTGTACAGCTCCAGCCGCAAGGTCACCCCGAAGCGGTCCCGCAGGGGTGCGGAGAGCTGTCCCGCCCGGGTGGTGGCCCCGATGAGGGTGAACTTCGGCAGGTCCAGCCGGATGGAGTTGGCCGAGGGGCCCTTGCCGATGATGATGTCGATGGCGTAGTCCTCCATGGCGGGGTATAGGACCTCCTCCACCGAGCGGTTGAGGCGGTGAATCTCGTCTACGAAGAGGATGTCGTTCTCGTTGAGGTTCGTCAGCAGCGCCGCCAGGTCCCCGGCTTTCTCAATGGCCGGGCCGGAGGTGATGCGCACATTGACCCCCATCTCGTTGGCGATGATGCCGGAGAGGGTGGTCTTGCCCAGGCCCGGCGGGCCGTGGAGCAGGACGTGGTCCAGCGGCTCCGAGCGCATTTTCGCCGCCTGGATGAAGACCTCCAGGTTCCCCTTGGCCTTCTCCTGCCCGATGTACTCCCGGAGGGTCTTCGGGCGCAGGGAGTACTCCCCCTCGTCCTCACGGGTCAGCGTCGTGGCGACAAGGGGCTCCTCGGTCTCGATGTTTTTGGAAAAATCGATGCTCATGGCGTACCTTTCTTTTGCGAAAGAATGTTGGGCTCCGCCCAAACCCGCCAGGGCTTTGCCCTGGACCCACCGCCTTTGAAAAGGCGGGCGAAACTTTTATTTTGCGCTTCGCGCCTGCGTATCCAGCCGGGGATCATATCCCACCAACAGGCCGGGTCACCACCGTCTCCCCATTCTTCGCGGTACAGGCGGGGTCCTCCCGGAAGCCCAGCTTCTGGTAGAACCCGAAGGCGTCCGGGTCGTAGGTGAGGATGAGCTCCGCCGCGCCGGACTTCTCCAGCTCCGCCGCCGCGTGCTCCACCAGGGCGCGGCCCAGGCCCTGCCCCCGGTACGCCGGACGGACCCACAGCTCCCGGATGAAGCCCACGGGGCGGGTGAAAAAGCCGGTGCGGCTTCTCAGCTCGTCCGGCTGGAAGAAGATGAACCCTGCGATGGCTCCCTCCCGGCGGAGGGCGCGGCAGACCATCCCCTCCTTCTCCGCGGAGGCGGCGATCTCGTCCCAGATGTCCGTGTCCGGCTTCAAATTCACGCCGATCTCCGTGAAATAGGTGCGAAATACCTCCTGGAATTCAGGATCAGTAAAGTCGCGGATCTCTTCCATGTCCATTGGGTGCCTCCTTAGGGTTTGACCATGTTCTTCAGGGCCAAGCGGATGATCTGCTCCAGGGGCTGGGCGTCGATGTCGATGCCCTTGAGGGCGGTGTTGATCTCCCCCTGGGAGTACCCCAGCACCGCCAGGGCCGCCGAGGCCTCGCTGAGCTTGTTCTGCGGGATCACCGTCACCGCAGGGCCGGAGATGTTCTCCCCGGCGGCGGAGATGCTCTGCCCCTTGGCAAGCTTGTCCTTGAGCTCCAGGATCACCCGCTGGGCGATCTTCTTCCCCACCCCCTGGGCGGCGGTGAGGGCCTTCTCGTCCCCGGTGATGATGCTGAGGGCCAGGTTCTCCGGCGTGGAGGAGGAGAGGATCGCCAGCGCCGCTTTGGGCCCCACGCCGGAGACGGAGGTCAGAAGCTGGAACAGCCGCCGCTCCTCCTGACTGGAGAAGCCGTAGAGGTCCATGGCGTCCTCCCGGACGCTGAGATAGGTGTAGAGCTTCGCCTTCTCCCCCGTCTTGATTCGGGAAAGGGTGAAGCTGGTGGTGCGGCAGGCGTAGCCCACCCCGCCGCAGTCGATGACCGCCAAAAAGGGCTCGATATGGGCCACGGTGCCGGAGAGATAGTAATACATGGTGTCACTCCTGATTCTTTTCTGCGAGTTCCCGCTCAATGAGGCGGACCGCGATGGTGAAGGCCTCGATCCGCCGCCGCGCCAGCGTCAGCTGGGAGCGGTAACGGCGCGAATCCTCCTTGGCCTCCAGCGTCCGGACCGTCTCATGCAGTTTGTGCAGGGTCGAGTCGATCTGACGCTTCGCCTCCTGCAATTCTTTCTGAGTGTACAAATGGCCCCCCTTATAACTCTTTTACAAGCAAGATCAAATGGCAGTTGTTCCGGTAGACGTTCGGCTGGATGCCCACTACCCGGAAGCCGTAGTCCAGCATCCAGTGGTAGTCCACCCGCTCGGTGGAGAGGGACCGCATGGCCTCCGGGATGTCCTCCAGCGGTTTCCCGTCAATGTTGAAGCCAACAGAGCTCATTCCGTTGCGCAGGGCGGTGAAGCCCTGTGCTCCCGCGTATGCCACGGCGGTGTCCAGGAGGTCCTTCAGCTTGTGCTCCAGCTTGAAAACACCGTGGTCGTCATACCCGGAGCACTCCAGCTCCAGGGTGAGGTAGCCCTTCAATTCCCGGAAGAGCGTCCAGCCAACAGGCCTGCCGCTGTCGTCCTCCAGGACCCAGCCGATGGTCCCTATCGTCTCCGACAGGTCGGTCAGCTGACCATAGGCGTCCGCTGCTGACGGCCACCAGTCCGGTTTGATCCTGTGCATCAGCTCTGCTACTTCCTTTGCGTTTCGATGATCGAGTGCGCTGACCTTCATAATGCCCCCTGTTCCACGTCAGTACGTGCCGGATATTTTCCGGCAACATCTCTGGCGCTCTCCGCGAACAGCCTGCCCGCAATGGCCTGGATGTCCTTGATGGACAGCGCGTCCAACGCGCCGCCGGGTCCCAGGCACGCCGCGAAGCCCTCGACGATGCGGCTGGAGGCCAGGGCGTGGCCGTCGCTCTTCTTTGCGGCGTCCGCCTCCCCGTCAAAGCGGTTCATCATGTTCCGCTCCTCGGAGTAGATCAGCTCCACCAGCTTTGCCCGGTACTCCAGATCCTCGGAAGTCATGCCCGGATAGCGGGCCAGGTCCAGGGCGTGCTGGGCCTCGTGCTTCAGGAGCGACACCCGGAAGCTCTCCGACTCCGTGTCATAGACCTGTTTGACACAGTGGATCAGCCCGTCACCGTTGGACCAGCCGCCTGTGCCGGTCTCGCCGAAGGAGATGTAGTCCAGCCAGCTCCGGGACAGGAAGCCGTCCAGAAACTTCACCGCGTAGTCCTGCACTCCCTCCGGGAGCTCCACGCGGTAGGTGCGAAGCTCCTCCGTCCGCCAGATGTAAGGGCCGTAACGCCCGCTGGTGCGTCCGCCAAGGAAGTGGAACCCTCTGCCACGAAAAGCCGGGGCGACGTGCTCCTCCTCGATCTCGTCGATAGAAGGACCACTGTCCAGCCGGAAGTGCTCTGCAAAGCGGGCACCCATGGCCTCCGTCGCCCGGGCTGGATCAAGGCCCAGATAAAAAACGTCCCGGTAATAGGTCTGATAGATCAGGAGCAGCTCATTGAGCTCCCCGTCTGCGTCATAGGTCAGATAGCGGCCCTGTTCAAAGAGGGATGCGTATTTCTGATACCGCTCCGCCTGCTCGGGAAACTCCCGGAGATAGGCCATAGCGGCCCGTACGTCCCCGCGCAGAAGATATCCTTGCAGGATGCCCTGCTCATAGCCTTTGCCCACCGGCAGACACCTCCTTATCTCGTATCGTATTTCTTCGGGTCGAACTTCCGCTCCATGTTCAGCAGGCTGGTGGCGCTGCGCCCGTGGCAGATGGCAATGGCCAGGGCGTCGGCAGCGTCGTCAGGACGGGGAATGGCCTTCAGCTTCAAAAGCCGCTGGGTCATGAGCATGACCTGCCGCTTGTCCGCGCCGCCGTAGCCCGCCACGGCCTGCTTGACCTGCATGGGGGTGTACTCGAACACCGGCACTCCGGCACGCTCCGCCTCCAGCAGCAGCACGCCCCTGCCGTGGGCCACGGCGATGCCGGTGGTGATATTTTTGGAGAAAAAGAGCTCCTCCGCCGCCATCTCGTCGGGCTGGAACTGCCGGAGGAGCTCCGCCATGTCCTGGGAGATCTGGTAGAGCCGGGTGGACAGCGGCAGGCCCGCCGGGGTGGTGATGACGCCGTAGCGTACAGCCCGGACGTTTGCGCGCTCCGCCTCCACCAGGCCGAAGCCGATGGTGGCCACGCCGGGGTCGATGCCTAAGATCAACATATCCTGCTCCTTGGTGTTAGGTGGCTCTATTCTAACATTTGTTTGAGAAAAAAACAAGGGGTATCTCACGAATGGATGTCGGGCGTTGCCGCTATCCAATCACCTGCTCCGCCACCTTGGCCGACTGTGCGGCGTCCCTGGTGTAGAAGTCCGCGCCAATCTGACGGGCGAACTCCTCCGTCACCACCGCGCCGCCCACCATCACCTTGCAGGGCGCTCCTGCCGCCCGGAGGGCCTGGATGGTCACGGCGATCTTCTGCGCTGTGGTGGTCATGAGGGACGAGAGCCCCACCAGGGGCGCGCCTGTCTCCAGGGCCGCTTCCACCACTCGCTCCGGGGCCACGTCACGGCCCAGGTCCACGACCCGGTAGCCGTAGTTCTCCAGGAGCATCTTTACGATGTTTTTCCCGATGTCGTGGACGTCCCCCTGGACGGTGGCGAGGATGACCGGGCCCTTCTCCCCCGCGCCCGGGGGCAGGCGGCGGCGCACCACGGCGAAGGCCGCTTTCACCGCCTCGGCGGAGGCCATCAGCTGGGGCAGGAAGAGCGTTCCCGCCTCGTAGCGCTCCCCCACTCTGTCCAGCGCGGGGATGATGCGGCGGTTGACCACCTCCAGGGGCGGCTCCTTCTCCAGCAGGGCCTCCACCGCCTCGGGGACGCCGGAGCGTTGGCCCTGGGCAATCAGCGTCTCCAGGGACAGGTCCGATCCAGGGGCGCTCCTGAGCGTTCCGTTCCCGGCCTGGAAGCGGGCGATGAACACTCCGCACCCCGGGTCCGTTCCCCGGAGGACCCGGGCGGAGGCGACGGCATCTATCACCCGCTCTGAGCCGGTGTTGACGATGGGCACGTTGAGCCCCGCCGCCAAACAGGACGAAAGGAAAGCGCAGTTGAGGGCGTCCCGGCCCGGGAGGCCGTGGCTGACATTGGACACCCCCAGCACGGTCTTGTACCCCGCCCGGCGGACCAGGCGGATGGCCTCCACCGCCGCGAGGGTCTCACCGCCGCTGACAGATGCCGCCATGGCGAGGCAGTCGATAAGGATGTCCTCCCGGCGGACGCCCGCCGCCTCCGCCGCACGGGCGGCACGGAGGGCCGTTTCGCACCGGACAGCGGGGTCCGGGCTGATGCCGCTGCCGTCCAGGGCGAGGACAATGAGCCCGGTGCCGTACTTCACCGCCAAGGGCAGGATGGTCTCCAGGCTCTCCCGGCCTCCGTTGACGGAGTTCAGGACAGGGCGTCCCCGGCAAAGGCGCAGGGCCTGCTCCAGGGCGTCGGGCTGGGCGCAGTCGATGACCAGGGGCAGGGGCGATACCCGCTGGATGGCCGGGATCAGCCCTGAGAGGGCCGCGCCCTCGTCGATGTCCGGCAGTCCGGCGTTGACCACCAGGAGGTCCGCGCCCTCCTCCTGCTGGGCGATGGCCGCGCCGGAGGCGTAGTCCCAATCTTTTTCATAGAGGGCCGTCTTCATTTTGGGCCGTCCGGTGGGGTTGATGCGCTCGCCCACCATGGCGATGGCGCTGTCCTCCAGGGTCAGCACGCCCTGCCAGCCGCAGAGGCGGCAGAGGGTGTCCGGCTCCCGCTGCCGCACGGGGCCGAAGGCGTCCAAAAGATGCCGCAGGGCCCGGATATGGCCCGGCGTGGTGCCGCAGCAGCCGCCCAAGACCGCCGCACCGGCCTCCAGGAAGGCCGCCCCGCAGCGGGCGAACGCCTCCTGGTCCACGTCGTAGACCGTCTCGCCGTTCTCCAGCCGGGGCATCCCGGCGTTGGGCTGGATGACCACCGGCAGGCGGGTGGCCTGGAGGACCGCCTCCAGGGCCGGGGCCATCTCCCGGGGGCCCAGGGAGCAGTTGAGGCCAACCGCGTCCGCGCCGAGGCTGGCCAGCGTCACCGCGGCGGCGGCGGGGTCCGTGCCCAGGAAGGTCCTGCCGTCCGCGCCGAAGGTCATGGTCACGAAAACCGGCAAGTTGGTCCGCTCCTTCGCCGCGAGGAGGGCGGCTTTGGCCTCCAGGAGGTCGCTCATGGTCTCGATGAGTATCAGATCCGCACCGGCGCGGGCACCGGCTTCGGCGGCCTCTGCGAAGTTGGCGTAGGCCTCGGCGAAGCTGACCTCTCCGAAGGGCTCCAGGAGGGCCCCCAGGGGGCCCATGTCCAGGGCCACCAGTTTTGCTGCTCCGGCGGCTTTGCGGGCGAGGGCGATCCCCGCCTCGATATAGGGCGCCGGGTCCTCGCCCAGCTTCCGGCGGGTTGCGCCGAAGGTGTTGGCGGTGAGGATATCCGCGCCTGCCGACGCATAGGCTTGATGGACGGCTTCCACAGCCGCCGGGGCAGTTAAATTCAGCTTTTCCGGTGCGCCGCCGGGCTTGAGGCCTGCTTTTTGGAGCATGGTCCCCATAGCGCCGTCGAGCAGTACCGGCTTTGTCAGATCGATCATTGCTGGTCCGCCTTTCTTTTCTGCGCCCTTCGGGCGCGGGATGGATCCTTCTGCCTGATAGTCCCGGGAGCTTCGCGCCCCCGGACCCCCGGCTACTTTTTCCGCGTGGAAAAAGTAGCCAAAAAGACGCTCAAGAAACTACGTTTCTTGAGAATCTTCCTTCATTACGGGGGTTTTTTGTT
>CAJUOA010000048.1 GCA_910587785.1 uncultured Oscillospiraceae bacterium
GTTGTGGAAAAATTTGAAATTTCCTCTTGCAATTTAGCTTGATTGATGCTATACTACAGCCAATCAAGCCCTATGTATGGGTATGTTCACCACGGAACAGTAATTCCGTGGTGTTTTTATTTTCCGGTCGGCAGAGCGTCATTGGGTAACAGAAGGACAGCAGCTGGCACACGACGGTACGCCCTGCGCTTTGTCAAGTTCTGTTAAAGAGGCTCAGATCACCAGCCGCATTTTCTCCAACTGCCTCCTGTGGGTAAACCCAGACTCCATGGTATAGATCCGGGTGGTGTCAACGCTGGAATGCCCCAGGATATCCGCCAGCCGGACGATGTCCTTCTCCAGGCCGTAATAGGTCCTTGCAAACAGGTGCCGCAGGTTATGGGGAAAGACCTTGCTCCCCTCCACGTTCGCCTCAGCGCACAGCGCCTTCATATCGTGCCAAATATTGCTCCTGTCCAGAGGCTTCCCGCCCCGGGTGATAAAAATCGCCCCGGCGGTAATTTTCTGCTCTTTTGCGTACTTGAGCAGGACCTTTTGCAGCTTCCCCGGCAGGAAAACGGTCCGGGTCTTCCCCTTGTTCGTTACCTCGACCCGTCCCCGCCCCGCAGCTTCCACGGTAAAGAACCGCAGTTCCGACACCCGGATCCCGGTGGCGCAGATGGTCTCCATGACCAGCAGAAGCCTCCGGTTGTTCCTCCTCTTGGCAGCGTCCAAAAGCCGCCGGTACTCCGCCCGGGTGAGCTCCCGCGCCTCGTCGCTGAAGATCCGCCGCTGGACCTTGACGGCTTTTAACCGGCACTCGTCCAGTCCCAGAAATGAAAATAAGCGGTTGAGCGCCGCCACGGCCCCGTTGACCCCCGCGGGGGCCCGTTCCCGGACCAACACCGCTTTGTAGGCTAAAGCCAGGTCTTTCACAGCATCCCGTCCGTCCAGCCAGCAGGCAAACCGCGCCGCCTCCCGGCAGTACTTCTCGACCGTAGCCCCGCTTTTCTCCTCCTGCCGCAGGCGCTGGACGAAGCGCTGGAGCTCCTTTTCCGTAATCCGCAAATCAAATCCCCCTTATATGAAAATATCTCCTATATCTTCACACAAAAGGCAAAAAAATTGCACCGCAAAGTGCAATTTCCCTGAAAAATAACCGCCGGTTAATCCTCTCTCCCGCTCTCTGCCGCACCGCTCCCTTAAGGACGTGCCGGGATACAGCGAGCTGCTGGAAAAATACAGAAATTGCGGTGCTTGATGAGAAGTAAAACGGCCCGGAGGGAGCACTTCCCTCCGGGCCGCCCTGTTTTCGTTACCGCACCTTGGCCCCCCGCTCACAGCGGTTGCCCCAGGAGTCGATGAGCTTATCGCCCCGGTAGACGCAGATGATCTCGCAGTTGTTGGAGCACCCGCCGCAGCTGGCCTCCCGGGTGCGAAACTCCATGTTCTCCACGGCGAAGTCGAACTTCTGCCGCCCGCTGCCCTTCCGGGCCAAGATCGCCACGCCCAGGGCCCCCATCAGGTGCCCGTTGGGGTCCACGATGACCTTACAGCCCAGGGTCCGCTCAAAGGCGGCCACTACGCCCTCGTTCTTGCTGACGCCCCCCTGGAAGACCACGGGGGAGAGGATCTTCTTCCCCTTGCCCACGTTGCTGAGGTAGTTTGCCACCACGGCGTTGCAGACCCCGGCGATGATGTCCTCCCTGGGGTGGCCCATCTGGATCTTGTGGACCAGGTCCGACTCGGCGAACACGGTGCATCGGGCTGCAATGGGAGTGGGGTGCTCCGAGCGCAGGGCGTACGCGCCGATCTCCTCCACCTCGATGCCCAGGCGCTTGGCCTGGCTGGAGAGGAAGGCCCCCGTTCCGGCGGCGCAGAGGGTGTTCATGGCGTAGTCCACGGCCACGCCGTTCTCCACCAGGATGATCTTGGAGTCCTGCCCCCCGATCTCCAGGATGGTGCGCACGTCGGGGTGGAAGGTGGTGGTGCCCACGGCGTGGGCGGTGATCTCGTTTTTCACCATGGTGGCCCCCACGATGGCCCCCACCAGCTTCCGGGCGCTGCCGGTGGTGCCGGTGGCGACGATCTGATAGCGGCCCTTGTCAAACTGCCCCTCCAGGCGGCGCAGGAGCTCTTTCACCGCGCCGATGGGGTCCCCCTGGGTCCAGATATACTCCCCGGCCAGGATATCGTTGTCCCTGCCGATGATAACGCCCTTTGTGGAGATGGACCCCACGTCGATGCCAAGATATGCCTCTTCCAAGTCACAGTACCTTCTTTCTCATATCGATCATGTCATAGAACGCCTCCAGCCGGGTCATAAGCCCCACATCGCTGGTCTGGGCGTCGTAGGTGAGGTAGAGCACGGGGATCTTGTAGTCCGCGCTGATGTTCTGGAGCACGGGCATGACGTCGATCTCCGGCGTGCAGGCGGCGGATTTGATGTGGATGATGCCGTCAAAGCCCCGCTCGGCACACTCACGGGCGTACCAGATGTTGGCCGTGGAGGTGGGGCCCATCTCGTAGCGGCAGAGGTCTTCGATCTTCACGTGCATGTTCTTCTGCCCGCCGCTGTACTGGAGGAACTGGTGGGTGACGTTCATCCACCGGTGGACCTCCACGCCCATGCCGGAGAGCTTGCGCTCCAGCTCCAGGTTGGAGAAGGCGTCCATGACCGTGTAGAACTCCCCCACCAGCCCCACCCGCAGGGGCCGGAGAGGCTTCTCAATGGGCACGGCCTGCATGGCCCGCCTCGCGGCGCGGTAGCCCTCCTCCACGTCGGCCCGGCACCGGGCGGTGTACATGGCGGTGAGAAACTCCCGGTAAGCCTGGTCATAATCTCCGCCGGAGGCATCGAACCCCCGGTTCTTATAGTACTCCCCGGTCAGCTCGTCCAGGTACTCCACCATCCGCACCCCCTCCATGAACTCCGCCAGGAACTTGGCCGGGTTCACCCTGGGGTTGATGCGGCGGACGATGCGGATATACTCCTTCTTCTTGCTCATGTCGTACTCGGAGAGGTTGATGAAGTCGAACTTATACCCCAGGTCCTTCAAGATCTGCTCCTGGAGCTCCCCGTAGTACCCCAGGCGGCAGAGGCCGTGGGTCATGAGCAGGGTGTCCGCCCCGGCCTCCAGGCTCTCGATCATGTTCCCCAGGGTGGTCTTGAAGGGGGTGCAGACGAACTCGGGGCTGTACTTGGCCCCCAGCTCCATGGTCCGCTTGGTGAGGGCGGGGGGCATGACATACTTGCACCCCAGGGCCTGCTCCACGATGTATTTGAAGGCGCAGTTATACTCCGCGTACCGGGGAAAGGAGATCTTCTTTTGTTCCATAGCGTCCTTCACAGCTTCCCCTCCTTGAATCGGATGATATCCACGAAGCTCTCCAGCCGGGTCTCCACGCCGGCGGTGCCGCTCTGGCTGTCCAGGACCAGGTTCAGCATAGGCACGTCCCTGACCCGGCGGCTGATGAGCTCGTTGACCATGGCGTCGGGCCCGCAGGGGAAGGCGCTCAGGAGGATGATGCCGTCCACCTTGTGCTCGTGCATGGCCACGCTGCCCACAATCTCCCGGCTCATCTCCCACTTGCAGGTCAGGGAGATGTCCTGGCTCCACTTGAGGGCCTCGTCCCGGTCCACCACGTCCGCCCGGATGGGGATGACCCCGCTTTTTTTCAGATAGCCGGTCACGGCGCGGCCGATATAGGGGTCCTCCACCACGTAGCTGTGGGCGGCGATGAGGACCTTGATGCCCTCGCTCTTGTAGAGCTGCTCCTCCGCCCGGACGGCGGCTTTCCGGCGGGCCTGGTCCTCCTTCTTGGCCTGACGGTAGGCCCGGTGGACCTCCCGGAGGGAGCGGCCCAGCCCCCCGGCCATGGAGAGGAACGCGGCCTCCTCCCCCTTCCGCGAGAGGACGTCCACCTCGTAGGAGAGGACCTTGACCCCCTTCCCCCGGAAGACGTTCCCTGTCAGGTCGGGCAGGGCCTCAAAGCGGGTACACATGTTGCGGTGCCGCCCGAAACTGCTGACCCGGGGGACCAGCACATAGTCGCAGCGTCCCGCCAGGGCCGCCACATGGCCCAGGAAAATTTTCAGGGACAGACACGCCTCGTCGATGGACAGGGCCGCGCCTGCGTCCATGATCCTCCGGTCCGTGGGGCCGCTGAGCACTGTCTCGATGCCCAGCTCGTTGAAAAAGGTCTGCCAGAGCGCCCCATAGCGGTAGTACAGCAGTCCCTGAGGCAGCCCGATGACCATTCGATGTTCTTCCATGTATGTTTCCTCTTGATTGTAGTCCCGGCACAAGGGCCGTAAGGGTGATTATATCACAGGCTGTTGGAAATTTCTATGTGAAAACGCTACAAAAGACGGCGGGTTCTTTGGTCTCTTTCCCAAAAGAAGAGGGAGGCTTCCGCCCCCCTCTTCCTCACGGCTCGTATTTCCCCTGCACCGCGGCGGGGAGCTGCTCGTACTGCATCTCCTCCCAGCTGATGACGCCCCGGATGGGGGCCACCTCGATGCGGATGAACGCCCCGTCCTTGAGCACCCGGGAGGTGTCCAGGTCCAGGGACCTCCTTCCGCCGTCGGCGCCATAGACTACGAGGCTGTAGCGGTAGTTCATACCGCCGTGGGGGGTGATGGGCTCCACCAGGTCGTTGTCGATGCGGCCGTACCAGCTGACGGCGTTCTCGCCGGTGGCCTGGAAGAGCATCCCCATCGTGCCGGCAGCCACCACCAGAAACAGCGCCGCGCCGCCGATGACGGCCAGCAGAAGCTTGCCTTTTTTCATGTGCCTGCGCCTCCTTGTTTTGCTTTGCGGGACCATTATACCGCCGGAGACGCCGCCGTTCCATCGGTTTGGCTTACAAAACGGGGGGATTGCTTACAGTTTTGTAAGGTCGCGGCGGGGCTTGACCGTGGACAAGTCCCCTGCTATACTGAACTGACAGATGCTTAGACAGGAGGCCGGATGGATGACAAGAGCTGGATACAAGGCGGTGCTGGTGATTTCCCTTGCCCTCTCGCTGTTCCTCGCCGGGAGCGGCGGCGAAATCGTCCCCCAGCGCCCGGACCGGGTGGACTTTGGGGACCTGGTCCCCTTCCCGGACTTCGACCGGGACCCGCGTTACTCGCCTATGATGGCCCAGTATGAGGCAATCCTGCGGGGGGAGGGCAGGTTTTGGCTGGGCGGCAAGGAGATCGACCTCTATCAGATCATGAAGAGCCCTGAGAGCAATATCACCGCCACTGCGGAGGAATTCGCCGTCGTAGACATGGACGGCGACGGAGCGGTGGAGGTGATCCTCCGCCTGACGGTCAACGGTAATAAAGGGGAAGCGTATGTGATCCTGCACTACTACGACGGCGCTGTGTATGGATTTACCCTGTTTATCCGGCAATTTGGTACGCTAAGGGAGAACGGGACCCTGGACCACGGCGATATCTGCGACCTGCTCCGTTTTGATGGAGGGGAGACGATACTTGTCAGAAAGACGGATGTCTATACCCACTCCAGCTACACTAAATGGGGCCTGCCCCAATATTGGTACGAATATTTTGTCGATGGAGTCTCTACAACACTGGAGGACTATCGCGCGGCGAGGAAGGAGTACTGTCGGGCAAAAAAAGCCAAATGGTACGACCTCTCCTTCATCGAGCGCCATGCCAACTTTCCAGCCGTCCCCGCGCCGTAAAAAGGCGGCTATCCGAAAGGACAGCCGCCTTCAAACGCGCAGGACTTTGAGATTACTCGTCGATCTCGATGACCACGCCGGAGCCAACGGTACGGCCGCCCTCGCGGATAGCGAAGCGCAGGCCCTTCTCGATGGCGATGGGGGTGATGAGCTCGACCTTCATGTCCACGTTGTCGCCGGGCATGCACATCTCAACGCCGTCGGGCAGGGAGATGACGCCGGTCACGTCGGTGGTACGGAAGTAGAACTGGGGACGGTAGTTGTTGAAGAAGGGGGTGTGGCGGCCGCCTTCGTCCTTGCTCAGGACGTAGACCTGACCGACGAACTTGGTGTGAGGATGGATGGAGCCGGGCTTGCAGAGGACCTGGCCGCGCTCGATGTCGGTCTTGGCCACGCCGCGGAGCAGGCAGCCAGCGTTGTCGCCGGCCTCAACATAATCCAGGGTCTTGTGGAACATCTCCATGCTGGTGACGACGGTGGTGCGCTTCTCGTCGGTGAGGCCCACGATCTCGACGGTCTCGCCGGCCTTCAGCTGGCCGCGCTCCACACGGCCGGTGGCCACGGTGCCGCGGCCGGAGATGGTGAACACGTCCTCAACGGGCATCAGGAAGGGCATGTCGGCCTTGCGGTCGGGGGTGGGGATATAGTTGTCGACAGCGTCCATGAGCTCCTTGATGCAGGCGTACTCGGGGGCGTTGGGGTCGGTACTCTCGCTGACCAGAGCGTTCAGAGCGGAGCCCTTGATGATGGGGATGTCGTCGCCGGGGAACTCGTAGAAGCTCAGGGTCTCGCGGACCTCCATCTCCACCAGCTCCAGCAACTCCTCATCGTCGACCTGGTCGCACTTGTTGAGGAAGACCACGATGGCGGGCACGCCCACCTGGCGGGCCAGCAGGATGTGCTCCTTGGTCTGGGCCATGGGGCCGTCGGTGGCGGCGATGACCAGGATCGCGCCGTCCATCTGAGCGGCACCGGTGATCATGTTCTTGATATAGTCGGCGTGGCCCGGGCAGTCCACGTGGGCATAGTGCCGGGCGTCGGTCTCATACTCCACGTGGGCGGTGTTGATGGTGATGCCGCGCTCGCGCTCCTCGGGAGCCTTGTCGATGCTGGAGTAGTCGGTGTAGTCCGCTTTGCCCTGGAAGGCCAGGAACTTGGTGATGGCGGCGGTCAGAGTGGTCTTGCCGTGGTCAACGTGGCCGATGGTGCCGATGTTGACATGGGGCTTGCTTCTCTCAAATTTTTGCTTGGCCATTGGGAAAATCCTCCTTAAACGGTTAAATAATTGTTGTGGGTCAGCCTGCCGCGTTTATCATGGTGCTATTTTACAACAAGTTGGAAGAAAAAGCAATCCTAAAAACGGGCCCGCAGGCATAATTTTTGAAAAATCTGCCTCACTTCATCGCCCGCGCGCTCATGCGCTGGTCGATGATCTTCTCCCGGATGCTCTTGGGAATCTCCAGGTAGCTGTGGGGCTCCATGGTGTACTGTCCGCGGCCCTGGGTGCGGGAGCGCAGGTCCGTGGCATAGCCGAACATCTCGCCCAGGGGCACCAGGGCGTCCACCTGGACGGCGCCGGAGCGGTTCTCCTGGCCCTGGATCTGTCCGCGGCGGCTGTTGAGGTCGCCGATGACGTTGCCCAGGTACTCGTCGGGGACGATGACGCTGACCTTCATGATGGGCTCCATCAGGGTGGGGTCCGCCTTCTGGCAGGCCTCCTTGAAGGCCATGGAACCCGCGATCTTGAAGGCCATCTCGGAGGAGTCCACCTCGTGGTAGCTCCCGTCGTAGAGGGTGACCTTCACGTCCACCACCGGGTATCCGGCGAGAACGCCGGAGAGCATGGCGCCCTGGATGCCCGCGTCAACGGCGGGGATATACTCCTTGGGCACCGCGCCGCCCACGACTTCGTTGACGAACTCGTAGCCCTTGCCGGATTCGTTGGGCTCCACGCGGATCTTGACGTGACCATACTGGCCCTTGCCGCCGGACTGGCGGGCGTACTTGGTGTCCTGCTGGACGCTCTTTTTGATGGTCTCCTTGTAGGCCACCTGGGGCGCGCCCACGTTGGCCTCCACCTTGTACTCCCGGAGGAGGCGGTCGACGATGATCTCCAGGTGCAGCTCACCCATGCCGGCGATGATGGTCTGCCCGGTCTCCTCGTCGGTGTAGGTCTTGAAGGTGGGGTCCTCCTCGGCCAGCTTCATCAGGGCGATGCCCATCTTCTCCTGGCCTGCCTTGGTCTTGGGCTCGATGGCCACGCGGATGACCGGCTCGGGGAACTCCATGGACTCCAGAATGATGGGGTGCTTGTCATCGCAGAGGGTGTCGCCGGTGGTGGAGCTCTTCAGGCCGATGACACCGGCGATGTCGCCGGAGTACATGGTCTCGATGTCCTCCCGGTGGTTGGCGTGCATCTGCAAAATGCGGCCGATGCGCTCCTTCTGTCCCTTAGTGGAGTTGAGCACGGAGGTGCCGGTGCTCAGGGTGCCGGAGTAGACCCGGACGAAGCTCAGGCGGCCTACATAGGGGTCGGTCATGATCTTGAAGGCCAGGGCGGAGAAGGGGGCGTTGTCGTCGGAGGGGCGCTCCTCCTCCTCCTCGGTCTTGGGGTTCACGCCCGTGATGGGCGGGATGTCCAGGGGCGAGGGCATATAGTCCACGATGGCGTCCAGCAGGCGCTGGATGCCCTTGTTGCGGTAGGATGTGCCGCAGGTGACGGGGATCATCTCCACCGCGCAGGTCGCCTGGCGGATGGCCTTGCGGATGCGGTCCTTGGGGATGTCCTGACCCTCCAGGTACATCTCCATGATCTCATCGTCGAACATGCTGACGGCGTCCAGGAGCTTCTCGTGGTACTCGGCGGAGAGCTCCGCCATATCGGCGGGGATGTCCTCCTCGCTGATCTCCTTTCCCAGGTCATCGTGGTAGATATAGGCTTTCATCTCCACCAGGTCGATGATGCCGCGGAAATCCCCCTCCTTGCCAATGGGGAGCTGGATGGGCACGGCATTGCACTTGAGGCGATCATCGATCATGCGCAGCACGTTGTAGAAGTCCGCACCCATGATGTCCATCTTGTTGACGTAGATCATGCGGGGGACCTTGTAGTGGTCCGCCTGTCTCCAGACGGTCTCGGACTGGGGCTCAACGCCGCCCTTGGCGCACATGACGGTCACAGAGCCGTCCAGCACGCGCAGGGAGCGCTCCACCTCAACGGTGAAGTCTACGTGGCCCGGTGTGTCGATGATATTGATGCGGGTCTGGGGAAACTGATTGCGCATCCCCGACCAGTAGCAGGTGGTGGCGGCGGAGGTGATAGTGATGCCCCGCTCCTGCTCCTGGGCCATCCAGTCCATGGTGGCGGTGCCCTCATGGGTCTCACCGATCTTATAGTTCACACCGGTATAATACAGGATGCGCTCGGTCGTGGTGGTCTTTCCTGCATCAATGTGAGCCATAATGCCGATATTCCTTGTGTTTTCCAGTGATACCTTTCTCGGCATACTGCTCCTCCTAACTTACCAACGGAAATGGGCGAATGCCTTGTTGGATTCGGCCATCTTGTGGGTATCCTCCCGCTTTTTCACAGCGGAGCCGGTGTTGTTTGCCGCGTCCATGATCTCGTTGGCCAGACGCTCGGCCATGGTCCGCTCACTGCGGGAGCGGGAATAGCTGGTCAGCCAGCGGAGGCCCAGCGTCTGCCGCCGGGCGGGACGGACGTCCATGGGCACCTGGTAGGTGGCGCCGCCCACACGGCGGGCCTTGACCTCCAGGCTGGGCATGATGTTGTCCATAGCGGTGGTGAAGACCTCCAGGGGCTCCTTGCCGGTCTTCTCCTTGACCATATCGAAGGCGCCGTAGACCACCTTCTGAGCCACGCCCTTCTTGCCATCGAGCATGATGGAGTTGACGAGCTTCGTCACCAGCACGCTGTTGTAGATGGGGTCGGGCAAAATCTCTCTTTTGGGAACGTTACCTCTTCTGGGCACAATGCTTCCCTCCTTCATTAAAATTCTATGAAATCATAGGTACTCACCAAGGCGGCGCCCTGCGCCGGCTTGGGGGACCGGTCGTCTAGCCGCCATAGGCGGCGGTCCGCGAAGCGGAAAATGACGGTCCCGCTTCCTTGGCGTCCGGCCTGCCAAAGAGGGCTCTCACAGTTTATCTGAATGAAAACTATGCTAACCTGGTCTGGCAAAGCTTCGTTTGCTCCAAGTTACTTGGACTTCGGGCGCTTTGCGCCGTACTTGGAGCGGGCCTGCATACGGCCTTGGACGCCCTGGGTGTCCAGCGTACCGCGGATGATGTGGTAACGGACGCCGGGCAGGTCCTTGACACGGCCGCCGCGGATCATGACCACGGAGTGCTCCTGGAGGGAGTGACCCACACCGGGGATATAGGCGGTGACCTCGTAGCCGTTGGTCAGGCGCACACGGGCGATCTTCCGCAGGGCGGAGTTGGGCTTCTTGGGGGTCTGGGTACGGACGGCGGTGCACACGCCCCGCTTCTGGGGGGAGGGCAGGTCGGTCTCCTTGTTCTTGAGGGTGTTGAGCCCGTACTGCATGGCCGGGGACTTGGACTTGTCCGTGCTCTGCTGACGGCCCTTGCGGACCAACTGGTTAAAAGTAGGCATAGTTTTCTCCTTTCTGAAAAGATGGCGGACTTCGCCGCTCAATATATTTTTTACAGGATATCGAAAAATATCCCGAAAAAACCAAACTCATTCAAAATTTTTCCAGGAGCGCGATTACCGCCGCGCTCACCTGGATGCCCGCGGCCCGGCCCAGCTCCTCTTTGGTGTACTGGGTGACCACGGGGATGCTCTGCCGGAGGCACTGCTGTGCCAGGGGCGCGGTGAGGGCCGGGTCGGCGTCCAGGGCGAGGAAGACCTCCCTGGCCAAGCCGTCCCGGACGGCCCGGGCGCACTGGTTTGCGCCCACGACCTTCTTTCCGGAGCGCAGATGCTCGATGAGCAAATCGATTCCTCCTGGATGCGCGCCGAATTGCGCACAAAATCGCGCAGGCTGGTGCCACGCAGTTTTTAATTATAGCATGACCAAGGGCCCGCGTCAAGAGGGTTTTTCCTGTTTTTTCTTCAATTCCCCGCTGAGAAAAAATTCCCCTTGCTTTTTTTGAACTTCATGTTACAATAGGGGTACCATTCTGATAGGAGGTAATGCTTCATGGCTCACAAGATCACCGACGCCTGCGTCAGCTGCGGCACCTGTGCCGAAAACTGCCCCGTGGACGCCATTTCCCAGGCCGACAGTCAGTATGTGATCGACGCTGACAAGTGTGTCGACTGCGGTGCCTGCGCCGCCAACTGCCCCGTGGAAGCCATCAAGGCTGAGTGATCCCTACATAGGGCGAAGGGCCCCCGTCCTCTCTGAGGATGGGGGCCTTTTTCGCCTTCCTGGCCTCTGTGCTCTACTTTAGGTCCGGATGCTCCGAAACCGCGCCCCGCGCCGGGCGGAGGAGCAGAAGGTCCGCCAATCTCCTGGCCTTGGCGAAGCCCTGCGGCTTGGGCCTGGGGACGCTCCTGGAGGGCGTGGAGCCCAGAGGCGGGCGATATCACTTTAAATCGGGAAATCGCGGCTCTCTGTTTTGGACAACATTCCTCTTGTCAAGGACGGTGGACGGGCCTATAATAAAAGGGAACGTCCCTATCGTCAACAGACAGGCCATGTCTGACAGGGAAAATTGGAAAACAAGGGAGCGAAAGACAATGGATATCAAGATTACCCGCACCACCTCCCCCCGCCCCAAGCCCGCCGACCCCACCAAGCTGGGCTTCGGCACGGTATTCACCGACCACATGTTCACCATGGACTACGACACGGAGCGCGGCTGGCACGACGCGGAAATCGTCCCCCTGGACGACCTCCGCATCCACCCCGGCGCCGCCGTGTTCCACTACGGCGCGGAGGTCTTTGAGGGCCTCAAGGCCTACCGCACCGAGGACGGCTCCGTCCAGCTCTTCCGCCCCATGGACAACATGCAGCGGATGCGGGACAGCGCCGAGCGCATCCAGCTGCCCGACTTTGACCCCGACTTCCTTTTGAGCGCCCTCCTCCAGCTGGTGGCGCTGGACCAGGAGTGGACCCCCGCCGTCCCCAGCGCCTCCCTCTATATCCGGCCCTTTGAGATCTGCACGGACATCGACCTGGGCCTCCACTCCATCGGCAAGGCGAAGATGCTCATCATCCTCTCCCCCGTGGGGAGCTACCTCTCCGGGGGGCTCAGGCCCGTCAGCATCCTCATTGAGGACCAGGACGTCCGGGCCGTCCGAGGCGGCACCGGCTACGCCAAGTGCGGCGGGAACTACGCCGCCGCCAACCGCGCCGCCGCCAGGGCCGAGAAAAAGGGCTACAGTCAGGTTCTCTGGCTGGACGGCGTCCACCGCAAGTATATTGAGGAGGTGGGCGGCATGAACGTCATGTTCAAGATCGGCGGTAAGGTCGTCACCCCCGCCCTCACCGGCTCCGTGCTGCCCGGCATCACCCGCCGCTCCTGCATCCAGCTCCTCCGGGACAAGGGGCTGGAGGTGGAAGAGCGCCTCATCAGCGTCGACGAGGTCATGGACGCCCTCTCCAGCGGCGCTATGGAGGAAGCCTGGGGGTGCGGCACTGCCGCCGTCATCTCCCCCATCGGCTCCTTCGCCTACCAGGACAAGGCGTTCACCGTCAACGGCGAACAGATCGGCCCCTGCGCTCAGGAGCTCTACGACACCCTCACCGGCATCCAGTGGGGACGCCGGGAGGACCCCTATGGGTGGACCGTCAAGGTGCCCAAAAATTGATACGCTTTGCGAAAGCACCGGGCCAAAAGCCCGGTGCTTTTTGAGACGTTTGAATGTTGGGCTCTGCCCAAACCCACCAGGGCGTTGCCCTGGACCCAGCAGGGACTCCGTCCCTGCACCCTGCCAGGGGCTGAGCCCCTGGACCCGCACATCGCGCTTCGCGCCTAAGCTTGAAACTGCCTGCAAAAAAAGGAGCGCCGTCCTTCTTCGGACGGCGCTCCCCGCATTCAAGATCAGATTTCCAAATAGGAATCCGCGTACAGGTTGTGGTTCTTGATGATGTCGCAGCTCTTGATGGTCTCCATCAGGCGCAGGTCGCAGGGGTTGACGATGGCGCTGGTCAGACCCATGGTCATGGCCATGCCCACCATCGCGGCGTCCATGATGGGACGGATGTGCTTGGGCATTCCGTTGGAGTTGTTGGAGAGGCCGCCGGTGCTCTTCAGACCCTCCTCGGAGAAGGCGCGGATGGCGTTGAGCACGTCCATCTGCTTATCCTGCATTCCCTTGATGACCAGGAACAGGGGGTCAAACCACAGGTCGTCGCTCTCCATGCCCAGGTGCAATCCCCGCTCGAGCATGTTGTGGCAGTGCATCATGCGCTCCTCGTTGTCCTTGGCGATACCGTCGGCGGAGCAGAGGGCGATGACGATGGCGTCGTTGGCGGCGGCGAGGTCGATGTTGCTGATACGGCTTCCGGCGTCGGCGGAGTTGACGATGGGCTTGCCGTTGGTGCGGTTGTAGACCTTGATGCCCGCCTCGATGGCCTTCTGGTTGGCGGTGTCCAGGGCCAGGGGCACGTTGTTGAAGTTCTGCTGGAGGAGCTGGACCGCCCACTGCATGAGCTCGGGGCCGTTGCTCTCGGCAGGCCCGATGTTGACATCCAGGTAAGTCGCCCCGGCGGCGATCTGCTCGGCGGCGCGCTTGAGGATGGGGGCCTCGTCGTAGGTATCCATGGCCTTGCGGATGGCGGGGGAGATGCAGTGGATGCGCTCGCCAATGGTGACGAAGGTCTGGGCGTTGGGGTCGTGGCCCTTGTAGGTGACGGGCTTGTCGTCGATCATGTAGGGGCCCTTGACCACGATGGGAGGCGCGGGGAGGACCTTCTTGGGGGCGGGAGCGGGCTCCGCGGCGGCCTCACCGGCGGCGGGAGCCGCGGCGGACTTGTCCACATAGCTCTTCTTCCACTCCTCGTCGCGGAGGTACTTCACCAGCTGGACCGCCTCAGTGGTGCCCACGATGACACTCCAGTCGGGGAGCTTATCCTGGATCTCACCCTTCATGACGGCCACCTTGCCGGGGATGATGAGGGCGCGGCTCTTGATCTTGTTGTTGATGTCGAACTCATCGAAGAACTTCTTGATGGAGGAGCTGGAGAACTTGCCCGCGGCCCAGGCGGTCAGCACGGACATGCCGGACGCGTCGGTGATGAGCAGGTTCACGGGCATCTTGCTCCGCTCCAGCTCGCCGGAGACCAGGAAGTAGGTCAGAGCGAAGTCCACGGTCAGGCAGCAGGGGCTGTTCTCGTCGGCGCCGTTGATGGGGTAGATGCCGGGCTCCACCTTCATGGGCTTCTGGGGATCGGTGAAGATGTTCTGACGCAGGCCGTACAGGGGCAGGGCCTTGGCGTAGGTCATCTCGGAGCAGACCACGATGGAGCCGTATTTGCAGGTGAAAAGGCTCAGGAGCGCGGCCTCCAGATGGGCGTCGCCCTTGATCTCCCCAGCGAGATTCCGGGAAGCGAGGTTGACAATAGAGGGATAGCCGAAGCTCCGGTCGCCGTCCTTCAGGGCGGCGCGGCGGACCTGGACGGCGTTGGCGTAGGTCTCCTTGACGGTCGCGCCGGTGACATCCAGGATGAGGTTCTTGTTTCCGGCGGCCTCCAGCTTCTCCACCAGCTCGTGGAGGGCCTCGATGCTGTCCGCGCGGACGCCCAGCAGGGCCTTGGCCCCCGTGGCGACGGCGCTCATGTCGGCGTAGTTCTCGGCAGTCGCGCCGTGGACGATGATGTCGCACCCAGCGGCGGCGGCGACAGCGGCCTTCATGGCCTCCACGTCGGTGCAGGAGAGGACCATGGGACGGCCCAGGGCCTTGCACTTGTTGACCAGAGCCACGTAGTCGTCGGCGCTCTTGCTCCCGGCGTGGTTGACGTAGACGGTCTCCAGGTACATCCGCTCGCCGATGCGCTCGTAGTCCACCTTGGGCATGGCGGCGATGAGGCGGTCCTGCTCGGCGGCCTCCTGGGCGTCGCAGACAAAACCGGCGTAGAGGGTCTTGGAGACCAGGGTCTTCTCGTGGCGGCTGAGGACGGTCTCTCCGCCCAGGGAGAGATCACCCAGCTTGTAGCTCTTCATGGGGGGCGCGGTGGCTTCGCTCAGGGTGGAGAGGGCCTCGGCGGACATGTGGGGGCACTTCTCGATGGGGATGGCCCCGGAGGCCACCTTCATGGCGAAGGCCATGCAGGTGGGGTTGCCGCAGTCCTTACAGTTGGTTTTGGGGGTGAGCTTAAAGATGTCAAGACCTTTCAATGCCATGGTTCGGGCCCTCCTTACATGAGTGCGGCGACCAGCCGCGCGACGGTGGAAACGGAATCAGGGTGCTTGAGGATGACGGCGTCGCTGCCGTAGGCGAGGCAGGCGGCGGCGGTCTCGACCTCCATGTCGATGCCGCGCTCCTCAGCGCCGCCCCACTCGGGGTTCTCGCTCTCGGGGGCGGTGGATTCCTTCACGCCCCAGGTCTCCACGCCGACAGGGGTGATGATGGGCATTTGAAGGGTGTTGTCGTTCTGACTGAGGGCGGCGGCCTTCACGCGCTCCAGGGTGGAGACCACATACTCAAAGCCGTAGCCCGCGGCGGCGGAGCCCACGTTCATGGCCACGTTCTTGCCGTCCACGCCCATCTGGGTGATGAGGACGTTGAGCTGCTTGGCCAGGTTGATGTCCACGGCGGACTCTGCGCCCACCTTCTGGCCGTAGGCGAGCCCTGCGCCGGCGGCGACGCCCTTGTAGTTCTCCTCCTTGGCGGAGAGGACCAGGATGTTCTTCCCCTGGAGGGCCTCGGAGACCTTGCCGAAGAGGTCGGCGTCCTTCTCGGTGTTCTTGCACCCGGCGACGACGATGGGCTTGTCGACGGCCTCGGCCACGGCCTTGGCGTCGGCGACGCAGTCCTCGATGGACTTGTTCGCGCCGTTGGGGTCCGCCAGGTCGAAGCGGATGCAGACGAAGTCCACGTCCTCCAGCTCCGCGGCCTTCTTGGCGCGGTCGGCCAGAGTCTCGCACCCGGCGTAGAAGGCGGTGAGGCCCTCGCTGGGCTGGACGGGGTCGTCGGACACGTCGATGCCGATCTTGGGGGAGTTGGGCATGGCCGCGTCGAAGGAGTAGAGGTTGAAGACGTTCTGACCGCCCAGAGTGACGGCCTTGTCTCCGGTGCCCAGTGTCAGCTCGTTAATCCTGGCGCTGAAGACCTGGGGCTTTTTGGCGAATGGCATGGTGAGTTGCTCCCTTCTTAATTGATTGACTCTGTATGGAAACGATGGAAAACGGGGTATGGTCCAGGCGGCGGCGAACCGCGCCCAGTACGCTTTCTTTAGATTCCCAGCTTCTTCCAGACCTTCTGGATGCCCTTCTCGCAGAAGCCGATGTAGATATTGGGGTTGAAGGCGGACAGGTACTGCTCCTCCTGGACCAGGTTGAGCCCGGCGGCGTCGCAGATGTCCCGGTGGTTATTGAAGTTGGAGTAGACACCGTGCTCGATGGGGGACCCCACCATGCCCACGGCGTCGTAGCGGGAACGCTCCCGGTGCTTGATGGGTGCGCGGTAGCGCTCCCAGCCCTGGAGGACCTTGGGCAGCTCGGTGCCCAGGAGGAGCTCCATGTCCCTCCAGTCGCCGAGGGCGAACTTGACCAGGACGGTGCTCGCCTCGCCGGTGACGGCGCAGATGAAGTCCGCGGCGGCAGGGAGGACGTGGAGGCTGCCGAAGGTGGCGGGGGCGGGGGCCTTGCCGTGGGCCTCGTTGGATTCCACCACCACGGCCCGGGCCGGGTCCTTCAGGAGGCGGTCCAGGGGGACGAAGCCGGTCTCGGGCTCGGTGATCTTGCCCTGACGGAGGGCCACGGCCTTGGCGGCGAGGTCGATGAAGACCTCCCGGCGGGCCTGGACGGTGTCGTCATACCAGGCGCAGACCGCGGGGGCCGCGCCGAAGCGGACGTACTCGGTGATGAGGGCCCGCCACATGTACTGGGCCAGCTGGTCCCGGGCCTGACAGTAGCGGCCCAGCTCATTGGGGGCGTCCAGGGGTCTGGTCAGCTGGAAGCCCTCCCCCCAGAGGTCCACCAGGGTCTGGTTGGTGCCGGGGAAGCCGAGGACGATGCCGGTCCTGCCGGAGAGGAAGTCCCCGGCGGTGACGTCCGGCGCGATCTGGGAAAACTCCACGGTGGAGGCGGCGGCCGGGTTGTTGGTTTCCTGCATCCTGTCAACTCCTTTCAAACGCTCGTGCTCCAGGAAAGGGAGCACTGTGGGGCGAAACCTCTTTGGAACTGGCCCCGGGCGGATTTTCGCCGGTCCCGCCGGGGGCGTCCGGCACTGCCGGGGGGATCGTTTCAAAAGCGGGGCGCTCCCCTACTTCCCGGAGGCGAGGGGCACGCCGTAGTCCAGGATGACGTTCCCCTGGGCGTCGGGGGTGGTGAAGCGGGGGCAGTTGTAGCGCTCAAAGTGCCACCCGGCGTCCTTACGCACCCAGCCCCGGCGGTCCAGCTCCGCCTGACAGAGGGCCTCGGCGGACATGCCGTAGATCTCGCCGCTGCTCTCGCTCCCGTAGATCCAGAACAGGGCGCAGGTCTCCTCCGGCAGGTCCATGTGCTCATAGCCCTCCGGGACCGGGGCGTCCTGGGGGAGGAACATGCCGATCCAGTACTCGAAGCCCCCGTCCGCCATCCGCATGGCCCCGACATAGGAGCCGTCGAGGAAGCCGTCCGGGTCCCGGGGGGGCCTGCTCCAGGGGCGCGAAGAGGCCCTGGCTGAACCACTCCGCCCACTTGTGGGAGAAGCTCCCGTTTTTCCGGTCCGCCTCCGTGTACCGCAGGCCGGTGAGGCGGCAGGCCGGACGGAGGAGCTTTTCTGTTTTTACGATCTTCGCGGCCATAAAGGCCTCCTCTCACAGCGTCAGCTGGTCGAAAATCTTCCGCACCGCCTGCTTGACGGGGCTGTCCTTGGGCACGGTGACGGAGGGCTTCCCCTCGGCGTCGTACTCGTAGACCGTATCGTCGTGGGGCACTACACCCATGAGCTTCATGCCGTACTTTTCAATCTCCTCCCGGACGCCGGGGCTCAGTTCGCCGCCCGGCGCACGGTTGATGATGAGGCCCACCTCCTTGGCCCCCAGCTTCAGGTCCACGATCATCTCGCTGAGCCGCCCGGCGGCCTGGACGCCCCGGCGGGAGCAGTCGCTGACCAGGAGGATGGTGTCCACCTGGGGCAGAACACCCCGGCTCAGATGCTCCAGCCCCGCCTCGTTGTCCACCACGATGTAGCGGTAGTTCTTGGCGTACTTGGACACCTGGGAGGTGAGCAGGCCGTTGACGAAGCAGTAGCAGCCCTTCCCCTGGGTGCGGCCCATGACCAGGAGGTCGAAGTCGTCGGCCTCGGTGAGTGCGTCGGAAAAGCGCATCTCGGCGTAGTCGGCCTTGGTCATGCCCTTGGGGATGACCTGCTCCACGGCCATCTCCGCCCGGGTCATGTCCTCCCGGATGTCCCCCAGGGTGTCCTGGACCTCCACGCCCAGGACCTCATTGAGGTTCGAGTTGGCGTCGGCGTCCACGGCCAAAACGGGGCCGTTCTTCTTCTCGCAGAGATATTCGATGAACATCCCGCAGATGGTGGTCTTCCCTACGCCGCCCTTTCCGGCGAAGGCGATGGTTTGTGCCATAAATGCTGTCCTCCTTTTGTCATGGGTGCTTGGGATGATCCGGAGGGGCGTGCAGTGACCGCCCCTACACGGTCCCCTGATAGAGACAGACGCCTTAGAGGTCGACGATGCCGCTCTCCCGGACGATGCGGGCCACGTCGTCGAACTTGTTGAGGGCGTAGAGGTGGATGCCGTCGATGCCGCAGGCGCGGTACTCGTCGATCTGGTTGATGGTGTACTCGATGCCGGCCTCCTTGAAGCTGGCCTTCTTGCCCTCGATGTCGGCGTCGAAGCAGGCCTCGTCGCCCTTGGCGGTCTTCAGGCCCACGGAGAAGGGGTTGGGGAAGATCCAGTTCTTGGAGATGATCTCGCAGAGCTTGCGGGGCATGACGCAGCCGTTGCGGCTGAGGGCCATGTTGATGGTGGCGGCCTGGTCCAGGATGGGCATGATGCCCACGTCCACGGGCATCCAGATGCCGGCGTTGCGGATGGCCTCCAGCCAGCGCTTGAACTGGTCCATGTCCCAGCAGAGCTGGGTCATGATGTAGTCCGCGCCCTCGTCCTGCTTCTGCTTGAGGAAGCCGATGTCCGCCTCCAGGGAGCGGCAGGCGATGTGTCCCTCAGGGGAGCCGGCCACGGCGATGGTGAACTTCTCGCCGAACTCCGCCCGCACGAACTTGACAAGCTCGGTGGCGTAGTGCAGGTCGCCGCCGGTGCCGGTCCAGCCGAAGGGCAGGTCGCCCCGCAGGGCCAGCATGTGGTCGATGCCGTGGTCCAGATAGGTCTGGAGCTGGTCCTTCATGCCCTCCCGGGTGTTGCCGATGCAGGTGAAGTGGGTGACGGGGACGCACTTGCCGTCCTTGGCGATCTTGTCGAGGACCTCCAGGTTCTTGCCCACGTTGGTCCCGCCCGCGCCGTAGGTGCAGGAGATGTAGTCGGGGTTCAGGGTGTAGAGCTGCTCCAGGACGCCGCCCTGGCCGCACAGCTTCTCCATGCCCGCGTCGGTCTTTGGGGGGAAGACTTCAAAGGAAAACGCGGCTCTCTCTTCAAAAATATCTGCGACACTCATGATAGGTTATTCCTCCGGAAAAATAAATTTTATTTGCAAGCGGCCGATGCCGCCAGTGAACAAATAACTAGGGGGGTACGGGTGAGTAGGCCGTACCCCGTGGGGTATCTGGTTTTTAGCCCCTTAAATCAGAAAGTTACATGGTACCGGCGCACCGAACAAATACCGGAATAGATGTATCATATGTGTCATACCATCCACAACGGCTGTTGGTGCATTTTTCCATGGTCTGTCCGACTTCTCTAGCCCAAATGTCGTCACTATATCTGTAGTGTTCACATTTGACGGTAAACTCACCAACCAGCTGAGGCTGCCAGGTTGTTGACACTGTTGCTGCGCCTCCGCAGGACGGACACTCCACATAGCGGGGAGAGATCCCCTCCTCTTCCTCGCAGAGAGCAGCGTCCGTCTCTGCGCTGTCCTCCGCTACAGCAGGGAGCGTGAGTACGCACAAAGCCAAGACAAGGGACAGCAGGCCCGCAGCCAGCTTTCGGATTTCCTTTGCCATAGTTTTATACCTCCTTCTTATTTCTCAGAAAAGCTGTGTAGTTTCCTGAATTATATCAGTCCAGCGCAAAACACGGGGAGCCCGGCAATCACTGCTTACCCAAGGCAATGCCGCCGGCCGCTTATTTGGTGCCAGATAGATATCTCTCAAAGAAGGGTAAAGGAGTAGCGCTTGAGCAGGCCGCTGTCGTTGACGCGGTAGACCAGCGTGCCGCCGGCGAGGACCTCCTTTTGGATCTCCGCCCTGGGCTCCAGCGCGGAGATGTAGGCGTCGGGGTCGCCGGTCTCCACCTCCCGGAAATCGACGTCCCGCATCTGGTTGTTGCTGCACTGGTTGAAAATCTCACAGCAGAGCTCGTATTCCCGCATGGCTCACTCCGCCGCCACAATGACGGTCCCGGCGGTGAGGTCCGCCTGCACCAGGCGGCCTGCGATGGTGGTGACCTCCCCCATCACGTCCACGAAGGTGAGCTTGTCCCCCTCGGCGGTGATGGTGGCCACGAAGCGGCAGAGGATGTTGCTGTCCTCTTTCTCGTTGCGGTAGACAGTGGAAAGGCACATGGGCCGGTCCTCCTTTCAGATTGAGCTGGGCTTACTTCTCCAGCATATCCAGGGCGGCGGAGAGATATCCGTTGGCCTGGTCGAACGCCTCCACGGCGTGCATGAGCTGGTGGGCAACCTCGCCGCTAAACTCCTTGGCCAGGTCCCCCAGCTCCGCGGCGTGGTGGACGTTGTGGTCCAGCATATAGCGGAGCACCGCCACCGTCTTCTCGCCGCCGTGGCCGTGCTCGTGGGGGTGGGCGTGGTCATGGGTATGGGGGTGCTCGTGGTCGTGGTCATGGGTGTGCTCACCGTGGATGTGGTCCAGATGGTCCATGGGAACAGCCTCCTTCATTGATATATTTTTAACTATACACACTATAGCGCAAATCCCTCAAATTTGCAAGGCGCAGAGGGGGGATATTTGACGGAAATTTTAGCAAAAATTTTCCCTCCGCCCCGCCGCCGCCTTGTACATTCTCCATATTTTCTATAGTAACGGAACAGCTCCTCCTTGTCAAGGGCTACGAAAGAGGGAGCTGGCGCTGATAGAAAAAATTTATGTCGTCCCGGGCACAAAACAGTGGAAATCCTGAAAAGGATATGTTATAATGTGTCCATCAACCTTTAAGGAGGGGTCAATATGCCTATCATTTTCATCATCCTCGGCGTCATCATCCTGGTATTGCTGGTGGCCAATATCCATGTGGTCCAGCAGTCGAAGGCCTTCGTGGTGGAGCGTCTGGGCGCGTACCACACCACCTGGGGCGTGGGGCTCCACGTCAAGCTCCCCCTGCTGGACCGGGTGGCCAAGCGGGTCAGCCTCAAGGAGCAGGTGGTGGACTTCGCCCCCCAGCCCGTCATCACCAAGGACAACGTCACCATGCAGATTGATACCGTCATCTATTTCCAGATCATCGACCCCAAGCTCTATACCTACGGCGTGGAGAACCCCATGAGCGCCATCGAGAACCTCACCGCCACCACCCTGCGCAACATCATCGGCGATCTGGAGCTGGACCAGTCCCTCACCAGCCGGGACCACATCAACACCCAGATGCGCGCCATCCTGGACGAGGCCACGGACCCCTGGGGCATCAAGGTCAACCGGGTGGAGCTCAAGAACATCATCCCGCCCCGGGACATCCAGGACTCCATGGAGAAGCAGATGCGTGCCGAGCGCGAGCGCCGGGAGGCCATCCTCCAGGCCCAGGGCCAGAAGGAGAGCCAGATCCTGGTGGCCGAGGGCGAAAAGCAGTCCGCCATCCTCCGGGCCGACGCCGCCAAGCAGGCCGCCATCCTGGAGGCCGAGGGCAGGGCGGAGGCCATCTTGAAGGTCCAGCAGGCCCTGGCCGACTCCATCAAGCTCCTCAACGACGCCAACCCCAACGACCAGGTGGTCAAGATCAAGGCTCTGGAGGCCTTCCAGGCCGCCGCCGACGGCAAGGCCACCAAGATCATCATCCCCAGCGAGATCCAGGGGCTCGCTGGCCTCGCCACCAGCGCCAAGGCGCTGATGGAGGGGGATAAGTAAGCGGATTTCTATCCATCGGTCCGGCCGTCAGGCCGGGCCGGTTTTTTGTAACAAGAACGTAATCCAATCCTTTCCCAGTTCATGGTATCATAAACAGGAAATCTTTCACAGGAGGACCGCCATGAACGAGATTTGGACCTTTGACACCTACCCCAACCCGGAGGAGTTTCCGGAGTGCGTCATAACAATCGACCAGACCACCAATCCCCCCACCGTCATCACGCCCGCCATGCCCGACCCTGCCACCATCGGGGGCGCGGACTGGAGGCGGCTCGTGGAGCTCTGCTTCCAGCGGGCGGACCGGTTCTCCCTCCACCGCTGCGGGTATCCCGGAGCCCGACCCGGGGCGCTGGAGCAGGCGCTGCGCCCCTTCCTCGCCGGGGAGTACCGCTCCTACGCCTGCCTCCATGTCAATGGCGAGGAGTTCTGGGAGAACTGCCTCCTCTACCGGGCGGTGCCGGAGGCGAAGGAGATCCTCCTCCGGCACATCACCCACCTCTTCGGCCAGGAGGTAGAGGAGGGGCCCTATCAGCTCCCGGAGAAGTACCGGGCCTACGAGGAGGAGCGGGAGGCCGCCGAGAAGCGCCTGGACGCATTCTTGGACCAGGCCGGGGACGGCTTGACCATGGAGGAGGCGAGTGCCTTTGACAAGGAGAACTTCCGGGAATCCTGGCGGCTCTGGAAGGAGGTCTTCGACCCGGCGGACTTTACCGGTCATTTGGAGGACCTCTGCTTTTTCCGGGGCCGGGAAGAGTTCTTCGAGACCGTCACCCACGAGTACGAGTGCTTCGTCCGGGTCCAGGACCCCGCCTTTGCCCAGGAGCTGCGCGCCATGGGCACATGGGTGGACCGCACGGAGGACTTCCGCGGCACGCTCTTCTCCCTGGACCGGGCGGAGGACCTGAAAGAATCCGAATAAAAACGATGCATCGGTAGAAAGAGTGGGTAAGTCAGCGGTGAGGGAGAGTGGGATGAAGGAGGGAGCAGGAGAGCATAACCATAGCAAGAAGGTTGTCCACGTTGCGAAAGCCGAAGGCGGTGCGGATGATGAGTTTGATCTTGTTGTTGAAAGCCTCGGCGCGAGCATTGGAAAGGCTGAATCTGGCAGCAGCAACAATAGCGTCAAAGTGACGTTTGATTTTCTTACGCAGATCGCGGAACACAGGAATCCTGCACCTTTGGGCCCAGGCCATCCACTTGGAAAGCTTACCGGCAATCTCATCAGGCCCGGCCTTGAGAGCCAAACGAAGATTCTCTTTGAGCAGATAGGCACGATAGAGCTTGGGATTGGCCTTGGTCAGGAATAGCAGCTGCGCTTGCTGATTTTCAGAGAGATGCTCCGGGTTTTTGAGCAGGACATAGCGTAGATTCATCTTGGACCACATTTTCTCAATTGGATTGAGATCGAGGCTATAGGGCGGGA
>CAJUOA010000049.1 GCA_910587785.1 uncultured Oscillospiraceae bacterium
AGCTTGTGGCAGGCGTCCGGTCCGATGTCTCCCACCCACGCCTCCAGCGCCTCGCGCTTCTCCCGTCGCTCGTACTTGTCCATCACGTCAAAGTCCGGCTCCAGCGTCTCCCGGTTGAAGTAGCCGATGCAGGTATGGCTTGCCGTACACAGCCCCACCCGTACCACGATGCACCCGCTCATCCCCAGGTCCGGGCTGATGGATATGCCCATGTTCCCCATCCGCATAGTGAAGAACCCTTCCAGGCACGTCCCCCGGTCCGGCTCCAGGCCCTTTGCCGTTCCGAACTCCTGGACGACCAGCGCCCGCGCCGTCGCCAGCGTCAGCCGGAAGCCGCCTGGATAGGTCTTTTTCCTCGCCATTGTCACCCCTCCTTTTCAAATCTGATTTTCATTTGCGCAGGGTAAAGGTCCACTTCCGGTCGGCGTTTCCCAGTCCAGCGCAGACCCCCAGCTTGTCCCACGCATTTCCAGCCGGAGGCCCGCAGGCTCGCTCCGTTCTCGCTTTCTAATATGTAGGTCACTATCCGCTTATAGCCCATAGCGCGGGCCGCTCTCCACGCGGCGGCGTACAGCATGGAACAGGCGTTGCGGGTCCCGTCCGTGCAAAGCCGGTTTACCTCCAACGTCCACCCATCGTCCAGGTGGCGGGCGACAGGTCGCCCAACAATAGCGACGCCCACGATTTTATCCCCGTCAGATAGGCCAATAGAAAACTTGTGGCCCACAACAGGTCCATGGTGGCGGTGGTTCTGCTCCACAAAGGCGTTTGCCTCTTTCAGTGTCATAGGTACAACTTCAAGCATTTTTCCGCCTCTTCTCCCGTGGCTCAAAGCACGCCTGGGTAAGCGGTTCCGGGCGTTTCCCCTCGTCCTCCCACAAGTGACAGCACGGGAACGGGTTGTACCCCTCCTTCGTAACCATCACCGTGTAGAAGTGACGGCACTTCTTACACTTCACGCCTGCTTCTCCCGCTCCGCCGCGTTCAGGCGCTTCACTTCCGCCATTGCGGCCTTGTAGTCGTCGTAGACCTTTATGGTTTTCCCGTAGTCCCTGTATACCATGTCGTGGAAGTCCGATTGCCGCATCTGCAAACTGCCGCCCCACCGCTCCGTGCTGTTTGTCTGCTTGAATGTAAGCGATAAGCCGTACTGGTTTACACTGATACTTTCCAGCACCCACTTTGCGACGGAGTAGACCGTCGTTGTGCCGACAACCTCTTTCTCGCGCCAGTCTCCCTTGCACCTGGGACAAGCGTACTCGACGCCCTTAATGGTCACTTTCCCCGTGTTGTCACAGCAGACGCAGGGGGCGCGCGTCTCCTTCTGCTTCCTGGCCACGGTGTAATACTCCCGGTCCCACAGGATAGGGAACGCCGCCTTGACCCTGATGGACAGGCCCGGCACCTCGCCCTGCTTCTCGCCCAGTTTCAGCCACCACAGCGGATTGTTCCGCTCCGCCTTGTGCGGGCAGCGCTTCCCGTCGCAGTTCTCCCGCTCGCATTTGGCGCAGAACGCCTTGCGAAACTCCACATCCCACGGCCCATCCGCAACAGGGAGAGAGGCCAGAAATTCGCCCAGCGCCTCCGGCGTCTCCGTTATTTTCTCAAAGTTGGTCATACTCCGTCCGCTCCCTTCTGTTCAACGCCTCTCTTCGGGCGGCGTCCACGGTTTCGCAAGTTCATCTGGTACACGGTCTGGCCCCGCTCGGCGCTGTACACAGGCCGGAAGTTCTTATCCAATTCCACGTCGCCGCCCGCTCTGACGCACCGCCCCCGCTTCAATTCCGTGTAAACGGTGCATTGGCTGATACCCAGTTCTGCGGCAATCTTGACCGGGGAAGCGTTCTCTCCCCACATCATTTCAATTTTCCTGCGGTCGTCCAGCGTCAAAGTCCTCACCTAAATCACCCCTTTCACCCGTTTCTGCCCCCGTTTGGGTAAAAAAATAATGCAGAAAAAGGTTGAAAAACCTTTTCTGCATTTAACTTACTACATCAGCTTTTTTATTCACAAGGAAATTTTCTCTTGACAACGCCTGTCCCGCCGCCTATAATAAGACCAGTTTTCAAAAAAAGAACGAAAAGCGCGATGAAGGAAAGAGTACCCTGACCAGACCACCTTACAGAGAGCCTCCGTATGCTGAAAGGAGGCAGGCAGGCGGCGGGGGAACATGGTTCCGGAGCGGCGCGTCCGAGGGGCTGTGGGGCTGCCTAGGGCGCGACGGGGCCGCCCGTTACAGCGGAGGACATTGTTGGATGTCCCGATGAGGTTCCGGGTTTGTCCCGGGATGAAAAGAAGTGGTACCACGGGTATGATGCTCGTCTTCTGTTATGGAAGACGGGCATTTTATTATTTTTGAGGCAAGGAGAGTTTATCATGAAAAAGAAACAATCGCTGAACATCACATTGGCCATCTTCCTGGGGCTGGTCCTGGGCATCGTCTTCGGGCTGTTCATGCCGGGGCGGTATGAGTTCCTGCTGCCGGTGATCGAGCTGCTGAGCGGCGTCTATATGAACGCGCTGCAGATGATGATCTATCCGCTGGTGTTCTGCTCTTTGATCGTGGGCATCCAGGGGATCGGCAGTGTGTCGGCTACCGGGCGGATCGGGGCACAGTCGGTGCTGTATTTTGTAGGAACTACGCTGGCTGCAAGCCTTTTGGGGCTGTTTCTGCCAAGAGCGCTGGGATTGGGAAACGGCGTGACCATCGAAATGGCGGAGGCCAATGTTGAGGCGACGCAGTTTACCAGCATTATGGACACGGTGAAAAATCTGATCCCCGCCAACCCTATAGCCGCCTTCGCCAACGGCAATATGCTGCAAGTGCTGGTCTTTGCGATCATCGTAGGTGTCGCCTGCCTGAAGCTGGGGGAGAAGGCCGCGCCCTTTGTGGGGGTGGTGGAGGCGGTCAACGACTTGGCGGTCGAGATTATCTCCGTGGTCATGCGGCTCACGCCGGTGGGGGTATTCTGCTCCATTGCCGGGGTCATTTACGCCAATGGGACGGAGACCATGCTGGCTCTGGGGACGGTGCTCATCGCGCTCTATGCGGTCATGGCAGTCTACGCGCTGGTGGTCTACGGAGGCATTGTGAAGGTTTTGGGACGGTGCAGGGCGGGGACGTTCTTTGCCAAGGTTCTGCCTGCGGCGCTGAACGCGTTTGGGACCTGCTCCAGCTCCGCGACGCTGCCGATCAGCAAGCGGTGTGCGGACGAGCTTGGGGTGCCCAATGAGGTGTCGTCTCTGGCTCTGCCGCTGGGAGCGACGATCAATATGGATGCGGTATCTATCGTCATGTCCTTCATGGTGGTATTTTTTGCGAACGCCTGCGGTGTGGAGCTCAGCTTTGGGATGCTGGCGGTGGTGCTGCTCAGCAATGCGCTGCTGAGCATCGGGACGCCTGGGGTGCCGGGGGGAGCGATTGCGTCCTTTGCGGCGCTGTCGGTAATCGCGGGACTCCCTGCGGGGATCATGGGGGTGTACATCAGTGTGAATACGCTGTGCGATATGGGGGCGACCTGCTGTAATGTGCTGGGAGATTTGGCGTGCTCGGTGGCGATGAAGGAGACGGTCAAGTAAGAAGGAGATCAGACAAAGCAGGGATGCCCCGCCCAAGGGGGCGGGGGGCCCACAGGGTACGGCGCGGAGGTTTTCGATAGGACGTCGCGCCGGGTCGTCGCGCCCTACGAATGGATGGGCAGTACCGCCCGCACCGTGCCGGTGGCCCGGTAGTATCGAAATAGAAGCGTGCTTTAGGAGGCGAACCCAACGAAGAAGGCCAAAGGGCTAGGGGGTTGTGGCGGCGCAGAGTCTGCCATCGGCCCAGGGAAGCGGTTGGGAAAAGGAGGCTACCAGGTCGTAGCGTAATCAAAAAACAAATGAGTGAGGGGGTCCGGACCGCAGGTCCGGCGGCGTTTTGGTGACTTTTCCGCCGCGGGAAAAGTCACTCGCGCCCGGAGGCGCGAAACTCCCCCGAGAAAACTATCCAAAAGATAGGCAGTATCATAGAAACGCAAAACCCCGGACCTTTTTCCAAAGGCCCGGGGTGATTTTACATCTGATGTTTTACTCTATCGGATTCCTCCGCAGTCTTCGCGTTGTTCCACTGGTCCAAACTCCCAAGGTACCCGGTCACCCGGCGGATGCGCTCAAAGCCCACTGTGCCCTGGCACTCCCGGCGGCCGCAGCCGGGGCACTCGTCGTCGATGATGCCGGTGTACCCGCAGGCGGGGTCCCGGTCCACAGGGTGGTTGACGGAACCATAGCCAACCCCCGCCTCCTTCATACAGCGGATGACCTTCTCAAAGGCGTCCAGATTCTTGAGGGGGTCGCCGTCCATCTCCACGTAGCTGATGTGCCCCGCGTTGGTCAGAGCGTGGTAGGGGGCCTCCAGCTTGATCTTCTCAAAGGCGCTGATGGGGTAGTAAACAGGGATGTGGAAGCTGTTGGTGTAGTACTCCCGGTCCGTGACGCCGGGAATAATGCCGAACTTCTTCTTGTCGATGCGGGTGAAGCACCCAGACAGCCCCTCTCCCGGGGTGGCCAGGAGGGAGAAGTTCAGACCCGTCCGCTGGCTCTCCTCGTCCATGCGGGAGCGCATCCGGGCGATGATCTCCAGCCCCAGGCGCTGACTGCGTTCACTCTCACCGTGGTGCTTGCCGGTGAGGGCCACCAGGGTCTCCGCCAGGCCGATAAAGCCCACGGAGAGGGTGCCGTGCTTGAGGACCTCCCGGACCTCGTCGGTCCAGCCCAGCTTCTCGCTGTCCAGCCAGACCCCCTGGCCCATGAGGAAGGGGAAGTTGTAGACCTTCTTGCGGGCCTGGATCTCAAAGCGCTCCAGGAGCTGGTCCACACAGAGGTCCATCTTCCGGTCCAGCTCCTCGAAGAAGGCCTCCAGGTCCCCCTTGGCCTTGATGGCGATGCGGGGGAGGTTGATGGAGGTGAAGCTGAGGTTCCCCCGCTGGTTGCACTGCTGGCGGGAGGGGTCGTAGACATTGGAGATGACCCGGGTGCGGCACCCCATGTAGGCGATCTCCGTCTCCGGCCGCCGGGGGTCGTAGTACTGGAGATTGAAGGGGGCGTCGATGAAGGCGAAGTTGGGGAAGAGCCGCTTGGCCGAGCACCGGCAGGCCAGCTTGAAGAGGTCGTAGTTGGGGTCGCCGGGGTTATAGTTGACGCCCTCCTTGACCCGGAAGATCTGGATGGGGAAGATGGGGGTCTCCCCGTTGCCCAGGCCCTGCTCGGTGGTGAGGAGCAGGTTCCGCATGACCATGCGGCCCTCGGGGGAGGTGTCCATGCCGTAGTTGATGGAGGAGAAGGGGGTCTGGGCCCCGGCACGGCTGTGCATGGTGTTGAGGTTGTGGATGAAGGCCTCCATGGCCTGGAAGGTGGCCCGGTCGGTCTCCTTCTCCGCGTAGTGGACGGCCATGGTCTGGGCCTTTTTCATGCGCTCCTCGTCGCCGTAGCGCTCCACCAGGCGGGGGAGCTCCGCGGCCAGATAGGGCTCACAGCGCTCCAGCCGGGGGACGGGGCCGCCGTCCTTCCCGATCTCCTCCCGGATAGCCTTGAGGTCCTCCTCGGGGTCGTCCATGTCGTGCCAGAGCATGAGGGCCTTGGCCAGGTTCCGGGTGTAGTAGCGGCGGAAGGTCTTTGCCACGCCGTCGGCCATGCCGTAGTCGAAGTTGACGATGGCCTGTCCGCCGTGCTGGTCGTTCTGGTTGGACTGGATGGCGATGCAGGCCAGGGCGGCATAGGAGGCGATGTCGTTGGGCTCCCGGAGGTAGCCGTGGCCGGTGGAGAAGCCGCCGGCAAAGAGCTTCTTGATGTCGATCTGGCAGCAGGTGGTGGTGAGGGTGTAGAAATCCAGGTCGTGGATGTGGATGTCCCCCTCCTGGTGGGCCTTGGCGTGCTCGGGCTTGAGGACGAACATCTGGTAGAACTGCTTGGCGCCCTCGCTGCCGTACTTGAGCATGGAGCCCATGGCGGTGTCGCCATTGATGTTGGCGTTCTCCCGCTTGAGGTCGGAATCCGCGGCATCGGAGAAGGTGATGTCCTCATAGGTCTTCATGAGGCGGCTGTTCATCTCCCGGACGCGGCTGCGCTCGTTGCGGTAGAGGATGTAGGCCTTGGCGGTCTGGATATAGCCGTCGTCCATGAGGACCTTCTCCACCATGTCCTGGATGTGCTCCACCTCGGGGACAGCATCCCCCTCCACCTCCAGCAGGGAGACCACCTCGTCCGCAAGGGACCCGGCTACGTCCTCCTGTCCGGGCTTATAGGTGGCCTCAAAGGCCCTGGCGATGGCGGAGGCGATCTTCTCCTTGTCGAACTCCACCTCGCGGCCGTCCCGCTTCCTCAACTTTTCAATGGTCATTGCAGCCTCTCCTTCGTAAATTCCAAGTTATCAGACGCCTCAGCGCGTTTATTCCCAAAAGTTTCGCCTGGACACAATATCTTGTGCCCGGGCGGCTGAACGAACGAACATATTGTACAATCCCGCTTCCCAAATTGTCAAGTGGCAAAAGCGACTGCGCCATAGAATCAGCGAATTGACAGTTTTGTCCCGGCGCTTCGGGAGCTTTCCCCTCCCTCCGACAGGTCCCGGCGCAAAAAAACCAGGGGGCGCAAGGCCCCCCGGCCATTGGCAAATTTCCCGTTTACTCCCGGTTATAGACATCCGCCACATGGGCGCGTCCCCGGTAGATGAACAGATACACCGAGAGGAGCACGACGGCGTATATTCCCACGATGACGGCCCGCTCCGGGAACACCTCCGCCAGGGCGCCCACCAGCAGGGACCCTGCCACGGTCCCCAACGAGGTCATCATCTGGAAGGCGCCGTTGAACCGGGCACGCATGGTATCGGGCACATAGGCCTGGGTAGCGGTGGTGCGGATGGTGTAGGAGGTGACGCCCAGCATCCCCTGGACGAAGAACGCCGCGGCCATCAGCGGTATGGGCAGGAAGAGCCGCAGGCTGCCGATGGCATCAATCGCGGCGTAGGCGGCCAGGGCGGCAAGGAACTTCCGTTCCGGCGGGATGCGAACCTTGTACTGGACCATGCCGCCCACCAGCCGGCCAGCTACCTCGAAGTTGGACACGATGGCGTACAGCGTCACCGCCGCCACAGGCCAGGCGGCAAAGCGCTGAGGGTGGCTGCGGAAAAAGGGTAAAATCAGGTTGTCCGCCCCGCTGCAGAGGTTCAGGGCCGTGAAGTACAGCGCGATGCACAGCAGGCCCTTCTCTCCCCGTATGTAGGCCAGCCCCTCCCGGAAGTCCCGGGCGTACTGCCGGAGCTTCCCGACGCTGTCCGGGGGCGGGGCGGAGGCCATGTGGGTCTCCCGGCAGCGGATGGTCCGCTCAAAGCAGGCGGCGAGGAAGAAGCAGGCCGCGTTGGCGGCGAAGATGGGCACCGCGCTGCCCAGAGCCTCGTAGACCGCCGCCGCCACGGGCATCATGATGGACGCTAAGGGCCAGAGCATACTGGAGACGGCGTAGGCCCGCTGGGAGTTGCCCTCGGTGATGAGATTGGGGTAGAAGCTGTCGTAGGCCACGGCGTAGACGCTGTTGATGGCCCCATAGAAGGTGTTGCTGGCGAGCAGGAAGAGGTAGCTGAACCACCCCGCCCGCAGCACCAGGAACATGAGGAAAAAGAGCCCGGCGGACAGGAAGTCCAGCCAGTAGATGACCTTCTTCCGGCTCATGCGGTCCAGGTAGGGCCCCGCGATCAGGGGCATGAACAGCAGGGGCAGCTGATAGCAGACGTTGAAGAGCATATAGAGGAACGTGGACCCGGTGTAGTCCAGCACCAGCAGGCTGATGGAAAATCCGGCCATGCTGCTCCCCACCATGGAGATGAGGCTTCCGATGGTGATGACAGTGAAGTCATAGGTCCACAGCTTTTGCAGTTTCATGCTTGTTATATCTCCTTTTCAATGTTGATTTTCTCGAACCGGCCTCATCACGGCCGAGAGAATCAACATGCAGGAGCTAAGATTTTCATGATGGAGACCTCCCAAAGGCGAAACAACGTTTCGCCGCAAAAAGTTTTTCTTCTTTTGCTCCTTTTCTTCTTTATACACAGAGAAGAAAAGGAGGGAGGGATTACTTAATAATCTCGCCCCGGGCCTTCTTCTCCTCGATCTCCCGGAGGGCGTCCTTGTGGGAGAGGTTGACGCGGCCCTTTTCGTCGATCTCGGTGACCTTGACCCACATCATGTCGCCGATCTTGCAGACGTCCTCCACCTTCTCCACCCGCTTGTTGGCGAGCTTGGAGATGTGGACCAGGCCGTCCTTGCCGGGGGCAAGCTCCACGAAAGCGCCGAACTGCATCAGGCGCACCACGCGGCCGTAGTACAGGGAGCCCACCTCGGGGACGAAGACGATGGCGTCGATAGCGGCCTTGGCGGCGTCGCAGGAGGCGGCGTCGGCGGAGGCGATGTGGATGGTGCCGTCGTCGTCGATGTCGATCTTCGCGCCGGTGTCGGCCACGATCTTCTGGATGACGGAGCCGCCCTTGCCGATGACATCCCGGATGTTGTCCGGGTCGATGTGCATGGTGATCATCTTGGGGGCCCACTGGCTGACCTCGGACCGGGGTTCGGCGATGCAGGGGATCATGATCTGGTCCAGAATCTCGCACCGGGCGTCATAGGTGATGTCCAGGGCGTTCTTGATGATCTCCATGGTGAGGCCGTCGTTTTTCAGGTCCATCTGGATGGCGGTGATGCCCTTCTTGGTGCCCCCGACTTTGAAGTCCATCTCGCCGTGGAAGTCCTCCACGCCCTGGATGTCGATGAAGGTGGTGAAGGAGCCGTCGTCGTCCTGGATAAGGCCGCAGGAGATGCCCGCCACCGGGGCCTTGATGGGCACACCCGCGTCCATGAGGGCCAGGGTGGAGCCGCAGATGGAGCCCTGGGAGGTGGAGCCGTTGGAGCTGACCACCTCGCTCACCACGCGGATGGCGTAGGGGAACTCCTCCTCACTGGGGAGCACGGGGAGCAGGGCCCGCTCGGCGAGAGCGCCGTGACCGATCTCCCGGCGTCCGGGGGAGCGGGAGGGCTTGGCCTCGCCCACACTGTAGCCGGGGAAGTTGTAGTGGTGCATATACCGCTTGGACTCCTCGGGCCAGATGGTGTCCAGCTTCTGGCAGGCGGAGAGGGTGTCCAGGGTGCAGACGCTGAGGACCTGGGTCTGTCCCCGGGTGAAGAGGCCGGAGCCGTGGACCCGAGGCAGGACGCCCACCTCGGCGGCCAGGGGGCGGATCTCGTTCTTCTGACGGCCGTCCACCCGGTGGCCCTCCAGGAGCCAGGCCTTGACGATCTTCTTCTGGAACTTGTAGGTGAACTCCTCCAGGTACTTGTCCATGTCGGGGTACTGCTCCAGGTAGCGCTCATGCCAGTGCTCGATCATGGCGTTCCAGCGGGCCTCCCGGACGTTCTTGTCGTCGGTGTCCATGGCGGCGCGGGCCTCGTCCATGTAGTTGGCGGTGATGTCGTCGAAGAGCTCCTGGTTGAAGTCGGCGTGGGGGTAGTCGAACTTCTCCTTGCCGATCTCGGCGGCCATCTGATTGATGAGGGCCACCTGCTTCTGGTTCTCCTCGTGGGCCATTTTGATGGCCTCGAACATGGTGTCGTTGGGGATCTCGTTGGCCCCGGCCTCGATCATGACCACCTTTTTGCCGGTGGAGACCACGGTGACGTCGAGATCGGAGACCTCGGCCTGCTCCCGGGTGGGGTTGACCACCAGCCTGCCGTCCACATAGCCCACCTTCACCGCGCCCACAGGGCCGTTCCAGGGGATGTCGGAGATGGCCAGGGCGGCGCTGGTGCCGATGAGGGCGGCGATCTCCGGGGAGCAGTCGTGGTCCACGCTCATGACCGTGGCCATGATGGACACGTCGTTGCGGAAGTCCCCGGGGAAGAGCGGGCGGATGGGGCGGTCGATGACCCGGCTGGTGAGGATGCCCTTCTCGCCGGGACGGCCCTCCCGGCGCATGAAGGAGCCGGGGATGCGGCCCACGGCGTACATCTTCTCCTCAAAGTCCACGCTGAGGGGGAAGAAGTCGATGCCGTCCCGGGGCCGGGGGGCGGCGGTGGCGGTGACGAGGACCACGGTGTCCCCGTAGGTGACGAGGACCGCGGCGTTGGCCAGCTCCGCCAGCTTGCCGGTCTCCAGGGTCAGGGGACGGCCCGCCAGGTCCATGGTGTACTTGCGGTAGTTGGGAAACTGCTTTTTGGTGATGATAGTCGACATAGCGTACTCCTTTTCTCTTGTCGTGATGTGATCGGGAGCCGCCTTTTAGCATTTGATCTCGGCGCCGGAAACAGAGCGTACCGGGAAAACAGGCCGTAGGGGCCCATATGCTGGATAGGTGCCGTATATCCGGCAGCAAGATCAACTGCTAAAGGGAAGGACTCCCGGCGGGGGGCGGCTGGGGACGGAAAGACGGGGAGAAGGGTCCGGCCCTCCTCCCCGCGCTGTTTACTTACTTGCGGATCCCCAGCTTGGCGATGAGTGCGCGGTAACGCTCGATGTCCTTCTTGGCGAGGTAGTCGAGGAGACTGCGGCGCTTACCGATCATTTTGTACAGGCCCCGGCGGCTGTGGTTGTCGTGGGCGTGGACCTTCAGGTGCTCGGTCAGCTGGTTGATGCGCTCGGTGAGGATGGCCACCTGAACTTCGGGGGAACCGGTGTCTGTGGCATGGGTGCGGTTGGCCTCGATGATAGAGGTCTTCTGATCTTTCTGCATCATGGGAATGTTTCCACCTTTTCAAATAGATTCTCCTCATGCCGCGCCGGGGCAGGTGCCGCCGCGGGGCGAAGCATGGGAACTAAGACGCATATCACGCGCTCCTCTACTATAACACAGGTTTCCCATTTTTGTAAAGGAAAATTTGCGGAAAACCCAGTTTATTTTTTGGGCGGGCGGTTTTTCCGCTTCCTTCCGTCGGCGAAGGCCACCAGACGGCCCATCCGGGACGGCTCGGAGGAAATGCGCCGCGGGGGCGGCTGCGGGGGCTCCGGCGGAGGCGGCGGGGCCACGGCCGCCCTTGGGAGCTCCACATGGGGCTTGGGCGGCGCGGGGGACCTGGGGACGCCCGGCGTCTTGGGTGCGCTTGGCGTTTTAGGCGTGCCTGGCGCCTTCGGCGTGCTGGGGACCTTTGGCGGACGGGGAGGCCGGACCGGCTTCTCCCGGGGCTCGAAAACCTCCATGGGCCAGGGGTTGGCCTCCACCACGGGGATGGTCTTGCGGATGAGCTTTTCGATGTCCTTCAGGTACGCAAGCTCGTCAAAGTCGCAGAAGCTGATGGCGAGGCCGTCCCGTCCGGCCCTCCCGGTGCGGCCGATGCGGTGGACGTAGGTCTCCGGCACGTTGGGCAGATCGTAGTTGACCACCGCCGCAAGCCCGCTGACGTCGATGCCCCGGGCGGCGATGTCCGTGGCCACCAGGACCCGGATGGCCCCGCTCTTGAAGCTCTCCAGGGCCTTGATGCGGGCGCTCTGTCCCTTGTTGCCATGGATGGCCATGGCGGGCACTCCGGAGCGGGTCAGGTCCTTGACCACCCGGTCCGCCCGGTGCTTGGTGCCGGTGAAGACCAGGACGCTGTCCAGGCTGGTATCCTGTAAAATATGCTCCAGCAGGGGCTTCTTGTTGCCCCGGTCCACCTTGTAGAGCCGCTGCTCGATGGCCTCCACGGTGGTGGACTGGGGGGTCACCTCCACCCGAACGGGGCTTACAAGGATCTTCTTCGAGAGCTCCGCGATCTCCCCCGGCATGGTGGCGGAGAAGAGGAGGGTCTGCCGCTTTTTGGGCAGGCGGTCGATGACCCGGCGCACGTCGTGGATGAAGCCCATGTCCAGCATCCGGTCCGCCTCGTCCAGGACGAAGGCCTCGACGCGGGTGAGGTCGATGTGGCCCTGATTGCACAGGTCGTTGAGCCGCCCCGGCGTGGCGACGAGAATGTCCACCCCCCTTTGCAGGGCCTCCACCTGGGGGGCCTGCCCTACGCCGCCGAAGATGACGGTATTGCGCAGGGGGAGGTGCTTTCCGTATTGGTCGAAGCTCTCTTTGATCTGCAAAGCGAGCTCCCGCGTGGGGGTGAGGACCAGGGCGCGGATGACCCTGCGTCCTGTCACCGCCTCGCCGTGGAGGCGCTGGAGGATGGGGATGGCGAAGGCGGCGGTCTTGCCGGTGCCGGTCTGGGCGCAGCCGATGAGGTCCCGGCCCAAGAGCACCGGGGGGATGGCCTGGGCCTGGATGGGGGAGGGGGCGGCGTAGCCCAGGTCGGCCACCGCCCGCTGGAGCTGGGGAAGTAAGTTCAAATCTTGAAATGTCATAGTATTCCTTTTAGATAAAATATTGTAAAGAAGAGTGGAGTCCTGATATATCTGTGTAGGGGCGCACGGTGTGCGCCCGTTCCAAAGGTCCACACCAGGTTTTTCGAGATCAGAGCGCGTGTGCGAAACGCGGTTTTCCTGATATCCGTCATATCCCGGTTGCATCTCCCCCGCAAATTGTGTTATGATAGAGAAAACCGTACCGGGAGGGGAGTGCCCTTGGAGACCCAGCGTCTGAAAAATATCGCCATCGTGATCCTGCTGCTGCTCAACGCGTGCCTGCTGCTCCTGCTGGGGTACCAGCACTTCCAGTCCCGGTGGGCCCAGGCGGACGCCCGGGAGGAGCTGCGCAGCCTCTACGCGGCCAACCAGCTGACCCTCAGCGCCCAGGCGGACCTGGACCAGGAGCCTTTGAGCCCCCTGTCCCTCCTGCGCCACAGCGGCACGGAGCAGGCCATCGCCTCCAGCCTCCTGGGGGGTAGCACCTCCGCTTTGAGCCAGGGGGGCGGCATCTACAGCTACGCCGGGGAGCACGGCACCATCCGCTTCCGGTCCGGAGGCGGCTTCGACGGCACGGGGCTCACCGTGCCCGTGGAGGACATCCCCCGGTTTTTCCGGCAGTTCTGCCAGACGTTCGGCTACGCCGGCGCCCAGGTCCAGGCGGAGGGCGGCGCCGGCACGGCCTCCGCCGTCCAGGAGGTTGCGGGAGTGCCGGTGTCCGGGTGCGCGGTGTCCATGGAGTTTGAAGACGGCCTCCTCACCGCCGTCACCGGGGCCCATGTCAGCCTGGAGGACGCCCTGCCGGAGAGCGCCGAGCAGCTCGGCTGCATCACCGCCCTGGTCCGCTTCCTGGACTACCGCAACGCCTCGGGCACCGCGTGCAGCGAGGTGCGCAGCATCCGGTGCATCTACGAGCTCCCCGGCGGGGCAGGGGCCCTGCGCCTGGTCCCCATGTGGCAGGTGGAAACGGACACCTACACCTATTTCATCGACTGCTCCAACGGGGAGGTCACCCGGAGATGACCTCCCCCCATCCGCGCCGCCCCCGCCGAGAGAGGCGGGGGCTTTTTTGCGGATATGTAGCGTCAGCGGCCCAGAAACCCCAGGAGCCGCTTCCAGAGGGGGCGGGAGAGGCGCTCCTCCACCCGCTTGAGGGCCTCAGCGGCCGGGTCATAGCCGCTGTCCGCCGCCCTGCGGTAGAGCTCCGCGGCCCGGCGGAGGTTCCGCTCCACCCCCCGGCCCTGCTCGTAGCAGTTGGCGAGGAGGGCCGTGGAGCGGGGGTGGCGCCGTTCCGCCGCCTCCTGATAGAGCGCCGCGGCCCGGGCGAAGTCCCGCTCCACGCCGATGCCCAGCTCGTAGCAGAGCCCCAGGGCGCAGGCGGCGGGGGAATAGTTCCGCTCATAGCCCGCGCGGTAGAGGCTCACGGCCTTTTGCGGGTCCTTTTCCACCCCCCGGCCGTTCTCATAGCAGTCCCCCAGGAGCACCTGGGCCCGGAGGTGGCCCTGGGCTGCGGCCTTCGCAAACCACCGGGCCGCCTCCGCGTCGTCCTTCTCCACGCTGATGCCCCGGTAGTAGAAGAATCCCAAATTACACTGGGCCCGGGCAAGGCCCCGCTGGGCGGCTTCCCGGTAGAGCTCTGCGGCCCGGCGGAGGTCCTGCTCCACCCCCCGGCCCAGCTCACAGCAGAGGCCCAGGGAGCATGTGGCGTCTGCATAGCCCCCCTCGTGGGACTGAGTGTAGAGCGCCACGGCCCGCTCATAGTCCCGCTCCGTGCCGTAGCCGTTCTCATAACACTCCCCCAGGTAGAACTGAGCCCGGGGGTAGTCCTGCCCGGCGGCAAGGGAGAAGAGCTGGAAAGCCCTCTCGTCGTCCTCCTCCACCGCGATGCCCCGGTAGTAGAAGAATCCCAGATTGCACTGGGCCCGGGGGTCCCCGGCCTGGGCGGCCTCCCGGTAGAGCTCCGCGGCCCGGGCCTTGTCCTGCTCCACGCCGCTCCCGGTCTCGTAGCAGAGGCCCAGGGAGCACGCGGCCCCCATGTGCCCCCCCTCATAGGCCTGCTGGTAGAGCTCCGCGGCGCGCTTCATATCCCGCTCCGTGCCGTAGCCGTGCTCCAGGCACTGCCCCATGAGGTGGACCGCCCGGGGGTAGCCGTTTTCCGCCGCCTGGGAGAAGAGGCGGAAGGCTGCGTCGTTGTCCTCCTCCACGCCGATGCCGTGGTAGTAGCAGTAGCCCAGATTGCACTGGGCCCGCACGTCCCCTGCCTGGGCGGCCTCCCGGTAGAGCTCCGCGGCCCGGGCCTTGTCCTGCTCCACCCCCCGGCCCAGCTCGTAGCAGAGGCCCAAGGCGGTGGCGGCGGGCACATAGCCCCGCTCCCGCGCGGCCTGGAAGAGCTCCACCGCCCGCCGGGAGTCCTGCTCCACGCCGTAGCCCTGGTCGAAGCACTCCCCCAGCAGGTTCATGGCCCGGGGGAACTCCCGCTCCGCGGCCATGGCGAACCAGCGGAAGGCCTCGTCGTTGTTCTCCTCCACGCCGATGCCCTGGTAGTAGCAGAAGCCCAGGTTGCACTGGGCGGGGGCGTAGCCCCGCTGAGCGGCCTGCCGGTAGAGCTCCACGGCCAGGGCCTCGTCCTGCTCCACGCCCATGCCGGTCTCATAGCAGAGCCCCAGGGCGCTGGTGGCGGGCACGTAGTCCTGCTCATGGGCCCGGCGGTAGAGGGCCGCGGCCCTGGGGAGGTCCTGCTCCAGGCCGTGGCCGTACTCATAGCACTGCCCCAGAAGGAAGCAGGCCCGGGGGTAGCCCTGCCGCGCCGCCTCCTCGTAGAGCCGCGCAGCCTCGGCGTGGTCCTCGGCCACCCCGGCCCCCCGGTCGTAGCAGACCCCCAGGGCGCAGGTGCCCTCGTCGTAGTGCTGGACATGGGCGGCGCGGTAGAGCTCCACCGCCTTGGCCGGGTCCTGCTCCACGCCGTAGCCGTTTTCAAAGCAGACCCCCATGAGCATCTGGGCCCTGGGGTAGCCCTGCTGGGCGGCCTGGGCGAACCAGCCGGCGGCCTCGCGGTCGTCCTCGGCCATGCCGATGCCGTGGAAGTAGAAGAAGCCCAGGTTGCACTGGGCGGGAGCGTAGCCCTGCTCTGCGGCGTCTCGGTAGAGCTCTGCGGCCCGGCGCTTGTCCTCCTCCACGCCGTGGCCCAGCTCGTAGCAGAGGCCCAGCTCGCACTGGGCGGGGGCATAGCCCGCCTCCGCCGCCTGGGTGAAGAGCTCCACCGCCCGTTTGATGTCCCGCCGGGTGCCGGTCCCTCTGGCGCAGCAGTGGCCCAGGTGGTAGACGGCGGTGATGTGGTCCCCGTCCGCCGCTTTGCTGAACCAGTAGAAGGCCCGCTCGTCGTCCTGGGGGGCGCCGTCGTCCCCGGCGGCGTAGCTGAGCCCCAGGCGGAAGGCGGCGTCCAGGTCCCCGTCCTCGGCGGAGCGCAGAAGCTCCCGGAAGCCCCGCTGCTTCCGGGCGGAAACGTTCGCCATGGTCTGCATCAGCTCGGGGTTGATATATACCATCACGGCATCCTGGTCCTGGGGGGACGCCGGGTCGTAATTGTTGTTTCGTTCGCTTATCACAGGATACGCTTCCTTTCTTTTGCTTATGAGACGGCTCTCCTCACAGCCCCAGCACCCTTGCGGCCACGGCGAAATAGACGAGCAGGCTCAGCGCGTCCACCACCGTGGTGATAAAGGGAGAGGCCATCACCGCCGGGTCGAAGCCCAGGCGCTTGGCCAGCATGGGCAGAGTACAGCCCACCAGCTTTGCGATGCAGACGGTGAAAAAGACGGTGAGGGACACCACCAGGGCCACCCGGATGCCCTGCCCGTCCAGGAGCAGGGCCTTGGCGAGGACGGCGAGAAAGAGGGTGAGCGCGCAGAGGACCGCCGTGCGCAGCTCCTTCCACAGCACTCTGGGCAGGTCCCGGAACTCGATCTCCCCCAGGGAGAGGGCCCGGATGACGGTGACGGAGGCCTGACCGCCGCAGTTGCCGCCGGTGTCCATGAGCATGGGGATGAAGATGGTCAGCGCGGCGTAGGAGGCGAGGGCGCTCTCGAACCCCGCGATGATGCGCCCCGTGAAGGTGGCCGAGACCATGAGGAGCAGGAGCCACGGGATGCGGTTCCTCCACAGGCGGAAGACGCTGGTCTGCATATAGGGCTTTTCGGAGGGGATGATAGCGGCCATCTTCTCGATGTCCTCGGTGGCCTCCTCCTGGAAGACGTCCAGTACGTCGTCAAAGGTGATGATGCCCACCACCCGGTCCTCCGCGTCCACCACCGGCAGGGCGGAGAGGTCGTAGCGGCTCATGAGCTGCGCGGCCTCCTCCCGGTCCATCGCGGTCTCCACGGAGATGACATGGTCCTCCATGATGTCCCGGACCCGGGTCCCGGCGTCGGCCAGGAGGAGCTGCCGGACGGTGACCACCCCCATCAGGACCCGGTTGTGGGTGACATAGCAGGTGTAGATGGTCTCCTTGTCCACGCCCTCCCTGCGGATGCGCTGGAAGCAGTCGGAGACGGTGGCGTCAGGCCGGAGGGAGACGAACTCCGTGGTCATGATGGACCCGGCGCTGTCCTTGGGGTAGTTGAGGAGCTCGTTGATCTGCTGGCGGGTCTCGGCCCCGGTGTTGCGCAGGATGCGGGAGACCACGCTGGCGGGCATCTCCTCAATGATGTCCACGGCGTCGTCCAGGTAGAGCTCGTCCAGGACCTCCCGGAGCTCCCGGTCGCTGAGCGCGCCGATGAGGCGCTCCTGGTCCTCGCTGTCATCCAGGTAGGCGAAGACCTCGGCGGCCAGCTCCTTGGGGAGGAGGCGGAAGACGATGGCCTGCTGGTCCGGCTCCAGCTCCCCCAGGAAGGCGGCGATGTCCACCTCGTTCATCTCCGTGAGGAGCTCCCGCAGGGGACGAAACTGCTTATGTTCGACCAGCTCCGTCAGGCGCTGGGGACTGAAGTTCTCGTACATGGTCCGCGCCCCCTTCCGAGTGGATGGTCTGATGTTCCCTTATTGTTCTCATATTACAGCCTCCTATTCGGTTTTTGCCTCCGAAACGGGGATCCCCCCTCCGGCAGGCAGGGGTATTTTGCTATTATAGCAGAATCCGGCGCGGTTGACAAGCCCCGGGTTGGAAAACGGCAGGGTACACAGCTAACAACTTGAAATCTGACACCTCTCGACGCCGCAGCTTTTCTGATAAGCAGTTCAAGTGTCTGCTCGATGAATCTTTCCTGGATAGAATTGTCTGTTCTGCGTTCTGTTCATGATTTGTTTCCTCATTCAAATACCCTGGCAGCGGGCCGCGCCCGCCTTGACAATTCCCAGTTTTTGTGATATATTCTATCTATAAACACAGGGCGTCACCCCCGCTCCGACAAATGGGCTCCTTCGGGTCTCTGTATAGTGCACAGAGGCCCAAGTTCCCATTGCCGGGGCGGGGGCTGGTCCTTGTGGAACGAATCGAGGAGGAAAAAAGATGAAAAAGAAGAACATGCGGCTTCTGGCCCTGCTTCTGGCCGCGGTGCTGGCGCTGAGCGCCTGCGGCGGCGGAAACAAGGACGACAGCAGCGGAGGCGGCGAGACCACGCCCCCCGCCTCCACCGGTACCGACACCCCCGGCACCACCCCTGCGGAGCCCAGCGAGCCCGCCGGGACCAAGGCGGAGCCCGTCAAGGACTTCACCACCTACCAGACCGCCGCCAATGAGATGGAGACCTTCCTGGTCTTCAACAACGAGGGTCAGGCCACCCAGGACGTCCTCGCAAACTGCATGGCCGGCCTGCTGGAGGTCACCCCCAAGGGCACCCTTCAGCCCGCCATTGCCACCGAGTGGGGCACCGAGGACGGCGGCCTGACCTGGACCTTCAAGCTCCGGGACGACGTGACATGGGTGGATGTCAACGGCAATGAGAAGGCCAAGTGCACCGCCCAGGACTGGCTGACCAGCCTGGAGTGGGTCCTCAACTACCACAAAAACGACGCCAAGAACACCTCCATGCCCACCCAGATGATCGCCGGGGCCCAGGAGTACTACGACTACACCAAGGAACTGGACGAGGCCGACGCCATGGCCCTCACGGCCGCGGACGACGCCTTCCGGAACACCGTGGGCATCGAGGTCCCCGACGACTATACCATCATCTACCACTGCTGCAAGAACGTCACCTACTTCGACTCCCTGGCCGTGGCCGCGCCCCTCATGCCCCTCAGCCAGGCCATGGTGGATGAGCTGGGCGTGGACAACGTCAAGAGTATGCAGAACACCGACATGTGGTACAACGGCCCCTATCTCATCACCGAGTTCATCCAGGGCAACTCCAAAACCCTGACCCGGAACGAGGCCTACTACGACAAGGACTGCACCCTCTTCGACAGCGTCACCGTCCTCATGGTGGACGACGCCCTCATGGGGCAGACCCTGTTCTTCAACGGCGATGTGGACACCTGCTCCCTGAGCGAATCCAACCTCCACACCATCTACGATGACGCCAATCACGAGCTCCGGGGCAACCTGGTGGAGGACCGGGCCGCCAAGTACTCCTATACCATCCACCTCAACTACGGCAAGCGCCTGGAGGACGGCACGCCCGACGTCAACTGGAACACCGCCATCGCCAACGAGGCCTTCCGGCAGAGCCTGTACTACGGCCTGGACCTGACCCGCTTCTGGGCCCGCACCAACTATATCCACCCCGAGAAGCTGGAGAACGTGGCCTACACGATGAAGAACCTGCTGTACTTCTCCGACGGCACCGACTATGTGGAGCACGTCTGGGAGAAGATCGGCCTGCCCGAGGGCAAGGGCCGCTATGACGCCGTCAAGGCCCAGCAGTACAAGGAGCAGGCCATGGAGGAGCTGGCCGGGAAGGTGACCTTCCCCGTCCAGCTGGACCACTATATCAAGGCCTCCGACCAGAACGCCCTGGACCAGGCCACGGTCATCAAGGAGATGGTGGAGGCCCTGGGCACCGACTTTATCACCGTGAACATCAAGACCTTCGTCTCCAGCGTTTCCAAGGAGGTCTACACGCCGCAGCTCAACTCCTGGTCCTTCAGCGGCTGGGGCGCAGACTACGCCGATCCGGAGAACTTCCTGGGCCAGGAGCTCTATGGCAATGACAGCGCCTACTTCGCCGTGGGCATGAGCCACACCAACGACCCCGAGTGCCTCACCGACCCGGGCCTCATCGCCACCCTTGAGGAGTTCACCGCTATGGCCGAGGCCGCAAGCCAGATCTATGACGACCTGGATCAGCGCTACGACGCCTACGCCGAGGCTGAGGCTTACTTCCTCAACCACGCCTTGGCCATCCCCACCTACTACAATATCCCCTGGCAGCTGACCAAGGTCAATGTCTACTCCAAGCCCTTCGCCATGTTCGGGATGCAGAACAACCTCTACAAGAACTGGGAGACCTCCGAGGAGCCCTACACCACCGAGCAGTACGCCGCCTTCGAGGCCGCTTTCAACGGCTGAGAGGCCTTCCGCTGACGTATCAGCAGCTCTTTTCCGCCGCGCCGCCGGACCTTCCCGGCGGCGCGGTCATTTTGCAAAAGGGCCCGGCGGGGTTTTGTAGAAGCTGTAAAAACAATATCAAGCCCTTTTCAAATTGCCAATCCTTTGATGAAGGGGGAAAAGGATAGTTTTTGTCTTTGATTCACAATAATTTGTAGAAAAACGAGACAAAATATCGGAAAGACTTGACAAGAGATAGGGGGCTGTGATATGGTTAAAGAACCAAACAAACGGAGCCCAGCCCGGCTCTTTTCGTTCCCGCCGCAGCGGGAACAGGCGGTCTGAAAGCCCTGTGCAGGAGCGACGCGTCAGGGGAGGACTCCGTTGTTTGAGAATGAATTGGAGGATGAAAGATGAAAAAGAATGGAATGCGGCTGCTCTCCCTTCTGCTTGCGGCGATGCTGGTCCTGACCGCCTGCGGAGGCGGCAGCGGCGAGACGCCCGGCGGCGAGACTACCCCGCCGTCTACGGACCCCAGTACCACCGAGCCCCCCTCCGCCCCCAGCGAGCCTGCGGAGACCAAGGCGGAGCCTATCAAGGACTTTGTGATCTACCACACTGCAGCCGGCGAGATGGAGACCTTGCTGGCCCTTTATAGTGAGAGCACCAAGGACTTGGACTTCCTCATCAACTGCATCTCTCCCCTGCTGGAGATCGATCAGCGGGGGCAGTACGTCCCAGGCGTGGCCACCGAGTGGGGCACTGAGGATAATGGCCTGACCTGGACCTTTAAGCTTCGGGACAACGTGACCTGGGTGGACGTCAACGGCAATGAGATGGCCAAGTGCACTGCCCACGACTGGGCCACCAGCCTGGAGTGGGTGCTCAACTATCACAAGAACGACAGCAAGAACAGCTCTGTCCCCCGTCAGACCATCGCCGGAGCAGAGGAGTACTACAACCTGGTCCGCGACATGGACAAGGCGGAGGCCCAGGCTCTCACTGCGGACAGCGACCTCTTCAAGGATACCGTGGGCGTGGAGATCCCCGATGACTATACCCTCGTCTACCACTGCGCCAAGAACGTGCCCTATTTCCCCTCCCTGGCCATCTGCACTGCCATGATGCCCCTTTGCCAGGGACAGGTGGACGCTGTGGGCGTGGAGAAGCTGCCGGGCATGGAGAACACCCAGCTCTGGTACAACGGCCCCTATATCTTGCAGGAGTTCATCCAGGGCAACTCCAAAACCTTCGTGCGAAACGAAGCGTATTGGGACAAGGACTGCACCCTCTTTGATACTGTCACTAGCCTGGTAGTGGACGATGGTCTCATGGGCCAGCAGATGTTCATGAACGGCGAAGTGGATGCATGCACACTGAGCGAGTCGAACCTGCGCAGCATCTACGACAATCCCAGCAGCGAGTGGTACCCCTACCTGGTGGAGGGGCGGCCTACCAAGTTCTCTTACCACGCCCACTTCAATTTCAACAAGTGCAAGGAGGACGGCACCCCTGACGACAATTGGAACAAAGCCGTCGCTAACGAGGCGTTCCGCAAGAGCATCTACTACGGTATGGACCTGACCAATTATTGGTCGCGTATCAACTTCATCAATCCCAAGGGGCTGGAGAACCTGTGCTACACTATGAAGGGGCTGGTATACTTCTCCGACGGCACCGACTATGTCGAACGGGTGTGGGAGAAGCTTGGTCTGCCGGAAGGCTCCGGCCGCTATAATGCGGAGAAGGCTCAGCAGTACAAGGAGCAGGCCATGCAGGAGCTGGCCGGTGAGGTCACATTCCCTGTAGTCTTGGATCACTACATCTCCGGTGCCAATCAGACCTCCCTTGATGATGCCACGATCATCAAGGAAATCGTGGAGGCCCTGGGCACTGACTATATCACCCTGAACATCAAGACCTACACCTCCAGCGCCAGCGCAGAAGTCTACAACTTCCGCCTTCAGTCCTGGACCTTCGGCAACGGCTGGGGTGCTCTCTACGGTGACCCTGAGAATCCTCTTTTCCAAGAGCTCTACGGAGACGAGGGCGCCTACCATTCTGTCAAGCATTCCAACATCAATGACGCCACTGATCCCCAGCTGATCGCGGACTATCAGGAGTACACGGCTTTGACCCGGACGGCCGCCGACATCTGCGACGATATGGATGCACGCTATGAGGCGTTCGCCGAGGCTGAGGCTTATCTCCTCAACAAGGCGTTTGTTATCCCCCTCAACTACTCAGTCAACTGGCGCCTGACCAGGGTCAATGACTACTCCAAGATGTACGGCATGTGCGGCATCCTCAACCCCCAGTGGAAGAACTGGGAGACCTCCGAGGAGCCCTACACCACCGAGCAGTACGCCGCCTTTGCGGCCGCCCTTAACGGCTGAGAGGCCCTCAGCTGACAAATCAGCAGCTCTTTTCCGCCGCGCCGCCGGACCTTTCCGGCGGCGCGGTCATTTTGTAAAAAGGGAGAGAACTATTAGAGAGCTTTTTTGTGAATTCTGTTAAAACAATGTCAAGCCCTTTTTCAAACTTCCAATCCTCCGGTGAAGGAGCAAACGGACAGCTTTTGTCTTTAATTCACAATGATATGTAGAAAAACGAGGCAGAATATCGGAAAAACTTGACAAGGGAATAGGGCCTGTGATACAGTTAAGCAACCGAACAAACGGAGCTCCGCCGGAAAAGAGCCGGGCTCTTTTCGTTCCCGCTGAGGCGGGAACAGACGGTCTGAAGGCCCTCTCCGCGGGAGCGGCGCGGCGGGGGAGGGCTCCGTGGTTTGAGAATGAATTGGAGGATGAAAGATGAAAAAGAATGGAACGCGGCTGCTCGCCCTCCTGCTTGCGGCGATGCTGGTCCTGACCGCCTGCGGAGGCGGCGGCAAGGACGACACCCCCGGCGGCGGCGAGACCACCCCCCCGTCCACGGACACCGGCACCCCCACAGAGCCCGCGGCCCCCGCGGAGCCCGCAGAGGCTGAAATCACCCCCGTCAAGGACTGGATCACCTACCAGACCCAGGCCAACGAGGTCAACACCTTCCTGGTGTTCTACACCGAGAGCTCCGAGACCGGCGAGGTCCTCTCCGCCTGCGTCACCACCCTCCTGGAGCGGGACGGCTCTGGACAGCTGGTCCCCGCAGCCGCCAAGGAGTGGGACACTGAGGACGGCGGCCTGACCTGGACCTTCAAGCTCCGCGACGACATCGTCTGGGTGGACGTCAACGGCAACG
>CAJUOA010000050.1 GCA_910587785.1 uncultured Oscillospiraceae bacterium
GAGATGCTATCCTGTGACTGGAGTTCAGACGTGTGCTCTTCCGATCTTCCTCTCATATTGAGTGGCGTTCCTTACCTTACCACAGGTCTATTTTACCACATTTATCCCGTTGGTACAAGCCCCAACGCCCAAGCTCCGATCGAAAAGCGAAATCCCCCCAGGCGGGATTGTTACCAGTTTGTAACTTGCTTTTTAAATTATACGATTGTATAATGACGGCGCTATACAATTGTATAACATATCATCCGATAGGAGGCACACCCATGAAAAAGAAAACCTTGGCGCTCCTGGTTGGAGCGGCTCTGTTCCTGACCGCCTGCGTCCCCAAAGCGCCCCCGTCCCAGGAGCCCGTCCAGCCCTCCGCCCCCGTGGAGGCCATGCCGGAGCCGTCCGGCGGGGAGGGCGCCGTGTGGGATGCCCAGGGCTACACCCTGGAGACCCCCGCGTCCTGGGACTGGCTGGCCGTGAATGCGGAGGGCGGCGATGGTCAGAGTGAAGACACCCTCTTCGCGCTCTACCACGCCCCCACCTACAGCGCAGGGGAGACCAGCGGGTGGATCTTGAGCATCGTCCGCTGGGATCAGGAGAGCTATCAGACATTCATCGACAACGACATCACGGGCATGATGATCGAGCTGGCCACCGACAACAGTGGACACATCTTCGGCAGGGTCCAGCCCTCTGATGTGCAGATCGCCGACATCGATACCTACAACGAGATAGTGGAGGTGGTCAACAGCGAGGAGATGCAGGCCGTTTTGCAGGACTTCATCGCCCGCAACGGCCTGGACCCCATCCCAGAGGCATAAGAGAAAGCCGCCTGGGCCCACCGGGTGTCCTTCTACCGGAACTACGGTGAGAAGGAGGACATCCTGCGGGAGTATATTGGGCAGCTTCTCGGGGTGTGGACGGCGGAGGAGATGGCGGAGCTTTTGCACAAGCGCCTGCTCTGACAAGGCGGGGCTTGCAAAATTTGGGGATATCCGGTATACTTGTGGGGAAAGAAAGGTTCCCGGAGGAAAAGGAGGGGCCCCATGCGGATACGGATTGACAAGGATTTGACCTTTACAGTTCTGGAGGCGGACGGCGCCCGGGCCCGCTACATCGTCCTTTTCACCGTGCGGGAGGAGGAGACAGGGCGGGAGTACCTCGTCTACACGGATGACAAGGTCCGCGCCTTCCGGAGGGACCCGGTCTACGGCTCCCGCTTCCGGCGGGACGGGGCGGACCTGCTCCTGAAGGCGGTGGAGACGGAGGAGGAGCTGGAGTTTCTGCGGAGGGCTCTTGCGGACATACCGGCGGAGCTGGACGGGGAGATCATGGAGGAGGACCGCGTCCGCCGCAAAGCGTTTTTCCAGTCCCTGGGGGAGAAGCTTTTCAAAAAGCGCCCCCGTTCAGTGAAAGGAGGAGAGACCCCATGAGCGGAAAAAACAGCCAGGACGGCCTCACCCGGACCAGCCGGTATCTCGCGCTGGTCCTCCGGCACAAGCCCCAGGCCGCCGGGATCACCCTGGACAGCCACGGCTGGGCGGATGTCCGGCAGCTGCTGGAGGGGGTGAACCGCACCCGGCATCTGACCATGGAGGAGCTGGAGGAGATCGTGCGCACCGACGAGAAGGGGCGCTACGCCTTCAACGAGGACAGGACCCTCATCCGGGCCAACCAGGGCCACTCCGTGCCCGTGGACGTGGAGCTGGAGGAGCTTGCCCCGCCGGAGGTCCTGTGGCACGGCAAGGGGGAGCAGTCCACGGCGGGCATCGAGCGCAGCGGTCTCGTCAGCCGGGGGCGGCTCTACGTCCACCTCTCGGCGGAGCCGGAGACCGCCCGAAAGGTGGGCCTCCGCCACGGGCGGGTGGTGCTCTACCAGGTGCGCACCGGGGACATGGCCCGGGACGGCTTCCGGTTCTACCAGTCCGTCAACGGTGTTTGGCTGACCCATTATGTGCCGGTGAACTACCTGGACCGGAAGGAGGGATAAGGAGGACCGCGGTCCGTCTGGACTGCGGCTCTTTCACGCTCTGCGGGCATTTGTCCATTTTTTCAGCAGCTCTTGACAGAGCCGGGGCAATCTGGTATCTTGGAGGCTGTATATACTGCATACTGGAGGGAGACCTATGACAGAAAACAACGTGAAGCAGACGCCCAAGCAGCTGCTGTGGACCTGCGCGGCCATTGTGCTGGGCAACTTCCTGCTGGCCTTCGCGGTGGCGGCGTTCATCATCCCCAGCGGGGTCATCATGGGCGGGGCCACAGGCGTCGGCATCATCATCACCCACTTTATCCCCCTGGATACGGCCGCGGTGATCTTCGTGCTGAATATGCTGGCCCTGGCCATGGGCTATATCGTGCTGGGGAAGGGCTTTGCGGTGAAGACCGTGGCAAGCTCCATATTCTACCCGATGTTTCTGAAGGTCGTGCAGTCCATCCCGGGGATTGATTCACTGACGGACGACTGGCTGCTCTCCGTCCTGCTCTCCGGCGCGCTGGTGGGCGTGGCGCTGGGCCTGGTGATGCGGGTGGGGTCCTCCACCGGCGGCACCGACGTGGTGAACCTGGTCCTGCACAAGTGGACCCACCTGCCGGTGTCCGTGACGGTGTACCTGACGGACATCGTCATCCTGGCCGGACAGGTCGTCTTCTCCAACCCGGAGCAGATCCTCTACGGCATCGTGCTCCTGGTGGTGGAGACCATCGCCCTGGACCGGATGATGCTCCTGGGGCAGTCCCAGATCCAGATCTTCGTCATCTCCAGCCGCTATGAGGAGATCCGCCGCCGGTGTCTCGTGGAGCTGGAGGCGGGCATCACCATGGTCTGCATCGAGACCGGCATGACCGGGGCCTCCCAGCGGGGCGTGATGTGCGTGATCCCGCCCCGGAAGCTCTTTGCCGCCCAGACCCTGATCCAGTCCGTGGACCCCAACGCCTTTTTCACCATCACTCAGATCAAGGAGGTCAAGGGGCAGGGCTTCTCCAAGGAGCGGACCTTTATCAAAGGCCCGGGTGTTGAGGGCGCTCCGGAGGAGAGCGGCAAAAAGTAAGGAGGACAAATTATGATATCATCCATCTGCGGGGCCGACTGCGGCCAATGCGGACAGCGGGCGTCCTGCGGCGGCTGTGCCGGGACAGGCGGGCGTCCCTTTGGCAGGCCGTGTATGCTTGCGGAGTGCGCCCGGGGCAGGGGACAGACCTCCTGCGAAGCCTGCGGCGGGGCCTGTGTGCTGAAGGCGCCGGTCATTGCGGCGTTCAACGCCCTGGGCATCGGGGACATGGCGGAGGTTACGGACCTCAACGCCCTGCAGGGCTCCTACATCAACCTGACCTACACCCTCCCCAACGGGCAGACCGTGCGCCTGCTGGAGGACGGCAAGGTGTACTTAGGCAATCAGCTCCACCGGGAGGGCACAGACCGCTGCTACGGTCTCGCCGCCGATGAGACGCACCTGCTGGTGTGCGAGTACGGGGACGGCGGAGCGGACCCGGAGATCGTGGTCTACAAAAAGTGGCGCAGATAAGCGAAGACGCCTCCCGGCAGGACCGGGGGGCGTCTTTTGATTATTTTGTGCGCTCATCCAAAACCGTAACAGCGAGGCCCCCGCCCAGCAGTGGCAGACAGGCCAGGACGCTTGGGATGCCCCAGCGCTGGACGCACCACCAGCCCAAGGCCACCCCTAAATGGAAGCAGAGGAGGGTAGCGCCGTAGAAGGCGAACTTTCGGAAGTACTTCTCCTCCCGGGTGCAGAGGTAGTCGGTGAGGCCCTCGACGCACTGACGGAGGTTGTTGGTGGAGAAGATGGTGGCGCTGTTGAACCCCGCGGCCTGGGTGTAGGCCACCCACTGGATGGCGGTGGCGAAAAAGACGGGGTAGAGGGCGAGAAGCGGGTCCGCCTCCCCGGGGATCCAGGCGCAGGCGAGACAGGCCGCGGTGGTGACAGCGATGGAGAGGCACCGCAGGCGGAAGGGCCTCCAGTACCGCCTCCCCACCACCGCGAGGGCGATGCCCGACGCGTAGCACCCCACCGCTCCCAGCCGGACCAGAAGCTCCCCCAGGGTCCCGGTGAGGCCGGAGACCACCAGGAGGATCAGATTGCTGGTCTCGGCGGAGCCGAAGGTGCCTTCCCGGATAAGGAGGGCGTAGATGCCCAGAAACCCACCGGTGAGGCAGAGGGTGTGGTGGGCGATGGTCTCAGTGGTTTCCTTGCGGAGCATGGCGGTCCTCCCTGGAGCGTGATGGGTACAGTATAGCACGCTCCCGCCCGCAGGGAAAGACCTTTTTCGGGTTTTTTCTCCACATCGTTGACAACCCGGCCGCCATGCCGTATACTGACGGCAGACAATCACCAACGGAGAGGAGCACACGATATGAAACTAGCGGCAGTGGGGAGCAACTGCATCGACTACTACGTGAACCTGGACGGCGGCAGGCCCTATCCCGGCGGCGGGCCGGTGAACATGGCGGTCTACACGGTGCGCCTGGGGGGAGAGGCGTCCTACACCGGCCCCGTGGGCACGGATGCCTACGGCGAGCTGATGGTGAAGGCCGCGGCGGCAAAGGGCGTAGACATCAGCCGGATGCGGAAGGTGCCCGGGAGGACCGCCGTCACCCAGGTGGAGCTCCAGGACGGGGAGCGGGTCTTCTGCGGCTACGACGAGGGCGTTCTGGACGGCTACGTCCTCTCGGAGGAGGATTTCGCCTTTCTCTGCACCCACGACGTGGTGGTCTGCGACACCTGGGGCAGGGTCCAGAAGCAGTTTCGGGAGCTGAGGGCCCGGGGTATCGCCACGGCCTTCGACTGCTCCACCCGGCCCGGCAGTCCTGTCAGTCAGGAGGTCATGCCCTATACGGACTACCTCTTTTTCTCCGCAAAAGGCGACGGGGAGGACCTGCGGCAGCAGATGCGGGCCTATCACGCCCGGGGGCCGAAGATGGTCATCGCCATGCTGGGGGAGGAGGGGAGCCTCTGCTGGGACGGGGAGCGCTTCCACCAGTTCGGCGTTGTGCCCTGTCCGCAAGTGGTGGACACCCTGGGGGCGGGAGACAGCTACATCGCCGGGTTCCTCACCGGCCTCTGGGAGGGCCGGACCATCGAGGGAGCCATGGAGCGGGGCGCGGCCTGCGCCACGGAGACTTTAGGCTATTTCGGGGCCTGGTAAGGGCTCTATCTGAAAAAGGAGGACCAGCACAAATGGAATATGAAGCAAAAGCGTGGCAGGAGGCCGAGGGCCCCTGCCTGAGGGGCTTCGACGAGGCGGAGGCGCTCTCCAGCGTCAACGGAGCCCTTGCTCTCCGTCCCCAGATCGAGGCAATTATCGACAAAATTTGGGAGGAGGGCTTCGACGGCATCTACTTCATCGGCATCGGCGGCACCTACGCATCCAGCCTCCAGGTGGAGGTGTATATGCGGGGGCGCTCGGCCCTGCCTGTCTACGTGGAGAACGCGGCGGAGTTCCTGACCACCGGCAACCGGCGCTTTACGGAGAGGTCGGTGGTGATCTACTCCTCCGTCTCCGGCAACACCAAGGAGATGGTGCAGATGGTGGACAAGGCCCGCGCCATCGGGGCCCGGGTCTTCGCCTTCATCGACACCCCAGGCTCCACTCTTACCCGGCCGGAGAAGCAGGATTATCTGGTGCTCTACCCGAAAAATGAGCAGTTGAAGTTCTATATGGTGGCAAACTACCTGATGTACAAGAACGGAGAGTTCCCGGACTACGACCGCTATAACCGGGAGATGGAGGCCCATTTGGCCCGCGCCCTCGCGGACGTGGAGATTGCCGCCGACGCCTGGGCGTACCGCTGCGCGGAGCGCAAGGCCTCCGAGGTCCGCGCCCGCCCGGACCTGCCCCACTACTTCATCGGTTCCGGGAACCAGTACGGCGCGGCGTACTCCTACGCCATGTGCTACTGGGAGGAGCAGATGTGGATCCGCACCAAGTCCATCAGCTGTCAGGAGTTCTTCCACGGGATGCAGGAGATCATCGTCTCCGACACCCCCGTGACCCTCTTTATAGGCGAGGACGAGCAGCGGCCTCTCGCCGAGCGCGTCGCCCGCTTCCTCCCCAAGGTCTGCGCAAATTATACCGTCATCGACACCCGGGAGTTCCCCCTCGCCGGCATCAGCGAAGAGTTTCGCGGCTCCATCTCCCACCTGGTCATGCACGCCGTCAATAACCGCATGGACGCCTATATGGAGCGCTTCCTCCGCCACCCACTGTCCATCCGGAGGTACTACAGGCAGTTTGAGTACTGATCTACTTTTTTCTTTTTGTGTACAAAAAGAAAAAAGTAGCAAAAAAGAAAAAAACTTTTTGTCCGCAAGGCTGACGCCTTGCTCATGGAGAAAAACGAGAGGAGCGCATTATGGAAGAATTACTGGAGCGCCTTCTGGAGGAGTGCCGCTGTTACATCCAGGAGGGCCATGTGGCCGACTACATCCCGGAGCTCAGCAAGAGCGACCCGGACGCCTTCGGCATCTACATCATCAACAGCGACGGACGCCACACCTGGGCCGGGGACTGCCGCCAGAGCTTTACCATCCAGAGTATCGTGAAACCCATCCTCCTCCTCCAGGCACTGCTGGACAACGGCATGGAGGCCGTCCAGCGCCGGGTGGGCATGGAGGCCACCGGCAAGCCCTTCGACGCCATCAACTCCAGCGACCAGGCCCTGGACAGCGGGCACATCAACCCCATGGTGAATATGGGCGCCATCGTGATGTGCTCCCTCATCAAGGGCGGCACCTACGAGGAGCGCTTCCAGCGCCTGCTGTCCCTGACCGGGAAGCTTGCCGGTGAGGAGGAAATAGGCGTGGATGAGGCGGTCTACCTCTCTGAGAAGGCCCACGGGAGCCGCAACCGGGCCCTCGCGTACCTCCTCAAGTCCTACGGCCTCCTGGAGGGGGACGTGGAGGAGGTCCTGGACTGCTATTTCCGGGCCTGCTCCATCCGGGTCAGCTGCAAGGCCCTGGCCCATATCGGCGCGGTGCTGGCCAACCGGGGCCGCATCCCGCTGACCAACGAGCGCATCTTCCCCTCAGCCCTGGCGCGGTATGTCAACGCCATTCTCATGACCTGCGGCATGTACGACGGCTCCGGCGAGTTCGCTGTGCGGGTGGGCGTGCCCGCCAAGAGCGGCGTGGCCGGGGGCATCATGGCCGTGGCCCCCACCCGGATGGGCATCGGCATCTACTCCCCCGCCCTGGACGAGAAGGGAAACAGCCTCGCCGGCATCCGCCTGTTGGAGAAGCTGAGCCAAGAGCTGTATTTGAGCATTTTCTAAGCTGTTTTTCGGCAAAAAAGCAGGCACCGGCATGCCTTTGCCGGTGCCTGTGATCATTTCAGGTCCTTCCTCCGGAACAGCGCCAAGCCTGCGGCGGTGCTGCCAATAGCGCACAGCGCACTGATGAGCGGGAGGGACCAGGGGCAGTTCTCCGCCTCGGCCACCAGCTGCACGGCCTGACAGCCGGGGAGGCAGTAGAGGGCCTGGTACACCGTCCGTTTGAGGCCGCTGACATAGGCCGGATTTTTTTCGGCCTCCCGCAGGAGGATCTGCCCGTTTTCGATGTACTCCCGGGCGGGGATGATCTCCAGCTCTGTGAGCCGGGAGTTGAGATAGATGCCCAAAAAGAGCAGGAAATAGGCTAGGGTGATACAGATGATAGCGGTCACGGCCCGGTTCTGGTTCAAAATAGCGATGAGGGTAAAAACCGCACACAGGCTCCCGGTCATCACGAACACGCACAGCGTGAACCAGACCACAGCCCCCAGCTCCATCTGAAAGATCCCCAGCAGGGGAATGCCCAGTACAACCATTGGCACGATATACGCCAGACAGGCCAGCCCTCCGGCGGCGATGCAGGTGCAGAGGCTTGCCAGATATACGGCGTCCCTGGTATGGCCCACGGTGATCTTGTTGCGGATGGTGCCGCCGCTGTACTCCCCGCCCACGAAGAGACTGCAAAAAGCGGAGAGCACGATGCCGGGCATGAGGGCCAGGACAAAATACCGGTTCTCCAGCGGTACGCTGATGCCCTGCCGCCGGGCGCTGACCCCCACAGCCACCTCAAAGAGCCCGACGCCCGCCATCACCGCCAGAGAGGCCCAGAACGCGCCGTCCTTCCAGAGACGGCTGAAATTAGCCTTGAGCAAAAGGTTCATCTGCCGTCACCTCACTTCAAATCCCTGCGACGGAAGAAGAGGAGCCCAGCCCCGGTGCTGACGGCAAAAACGGCGGCGCTCAGCAGGGGCAGACGCCAGAGCGTGGGCGTATACAGCATACTCACCTGCAAGGACTGCCCCGTGGGCAGGAGGTCCATCAGAAGCTGCCAGAACGCCAGCCGGGCCGCTCCGTTTTTCACCGGGAGCCCGTCGCCAAGACAGTTGGAGAGAAACTGGATTTGGCTGAAGGAGAACTGACACAGGATCATCGCCCCCACCACCATCAGCAGGGCTGCGACAGCTCCGGCAGTCCGGCTGCCCAGGACTGTGACCGTCAGCTTCACCGCCGCCGCCCAGGCCGCCCGGGCCAGGAGCGCCGCCGCCACCCAGGCCAGGACCTGTCCCGGGGAGGCCCGCAGCAGGACGCCCCGCGCCTCCAGCACCGGATACGCGCACAGCGCCCCCGACAGCAGGAGGTACAGCACGTCCAGCCCTACAGAGGCAATGACGCAGGTGAGGAGGTCCGCAAGATACACCTGCTCCCGGGTCCTTCCCACGGTCAGCTTGTTGCGGAGGGCGCCGTCGCTGTAGTCCGCGCCCAGGTGGACGCTCAGCAGGGCGGCGTAGATCAGCGACGGGACGGAGAGGTAGCCCATGAGGCCGAACCCGGAGGTGAGGATCGCCTCCAAGGTATAGTTTCCGGCGCCCTGGGCGCAGTGGTCCCAGCAGACCAGCACCACAAGGGCCGTGTAGGCCAGCACCGCCAGCAGGGCAAAGAGGAAGGTCCGGCTCTTCACCAGCCGCCGGAGGCCGGCGCACAGGAGATTTCTCATCCGCGCCGCCCCCTCACTTCAAGTCCTTGCGCCGGAAGAGGGCCAGGCCCGCCCCGGTGACGCAGATGCTCACCAGCACGTCGCACACCAGCATCCGCACCGGTGTGGCGATCTTCGTCATGGTCATCAGGGCCGACTGCCCACTGGGGAGCGTGTCCATGACCACCTCCAGGACCGTGCGCATCGCCCCGGTGACATATCTGGGATTCGGCTCCGGGTCCGCCATCTGCATCCCGTCCATCGTCATGACGATGCCGCTGGAGAACTCCGGCTCGGACAGGGCGTTGTCCACGGAGCTCGCGGCCAGGAGCAGGACAAGCGAGATCACGAGGATGGACACCTGGGCGCTCCGGCGGTCCAGGAGCATCCCCGCGCAGGTGTAGATGGCGCAGTAGGACGCCGTAAAGCCCGCCGCCACCAGAACGTATATCGCCAGCCCCGCCGGACCCATCCGCCACGTGCCCAGGCAGGGGATGCCCACGCACCCGCCCGCCAGCCACGCCGCCGCGAAGCACAGGGAGGCCAGCAGGAGGGTGAAGTAGTTCGCCAGGTACACGTCCCGGCGGACGTGGCCCACAGCGAGTTTGTTGCGGATGGTGCCCTCGCTGTACTCCGTGTTCAGGAACAGGGCGGCGAAGATGGCGAAGTAGAGGCCCATATAGGCGGACAGACGGAAGTAGTAGTGATCCAGCGATTCCGCCACATTCCTGCCCCAGAGGAGCATGGTGCCGACGGAGCAGGCAAAAATCAGGACCAGCATGAACCAAAACGTTCCGTCCCGCCGCAGGCGGGAGAGGTTCGCGTGGAGGAGGTTACGCATCGCCGCCACCTCCCACCAGGTTCATGTAGTAGCTCTCCAGGCTCTCGTCGTGCTCGTGGATGTTCTTCACCTGGCACCCGGCGGCATGGAGGGCGAGGGTCAGGTCCGTCACCGGAGGCGCACCGTAGACGTCCGCCTCCGTGTCCGAGCGCACCGTGAACTCCAGCCCCATGCCCTCCAGGGCGGCGGCGAGAGGCCGGGTGCTGCTGACCGTAAGGCGCAGGCACTTGCGGCAGCTTGCCTCCAGGTCCTTGGCGCTGATCTCCTTGACCATGTGGCCATTGTCGATAAAGCCGTAGTGGGTGGCCAGGCGGCTGAGCTCGTCGAGGATGTGGCTGGAGATGAGCACCGTGATCTGCCGCTCCCGGTTCAGGCGCAGGATCAGCTCCCGGATCTCTATGATGCCCTGGGGGTCCAGGCCGTTGGCGGGCTCGTCGAGGATGAGGAAGTCCGGGTCCCCGGCCAATGCCACCGCGATGCCCAGCCGCTGCCGCATCCCCAGGGAGAAGTCCCGGGCCTTTTTCTTCCCCGTGTTTTGCAGCCGGACCAGCTCCAGGAGCTCCCCCAGCCCGTCGCAGGAGGGGAGGCCCAAAATTTGAAACTGCTGTTTCAGATTCTCCTCCGCCGTCATGGAGAGGTAGATGGAGGGGGTCTCCACCACGGCCCCCATGCGGCGGCGGGAGCGGGTGATGTCCCGGTTAGTGTTGGGGCGTCCGTAGAGCTCAAAGCTTCCGCCGCTGGGCTCCTGGAGGCCGCAGATGAGGCGGATGAGGGTGGTCTTGCCCGCACCGTTGCGGCCCACGAAGCCGTAGATGGCCCCCTTTTCCACCGACATCGTCAGCTTGTCCAGGGCCTTGCAGTGCTTGTAGTGTTTGGATAGGTCGTTTGTCCGCAGGACGTATTCCATGTCCGTGCCTCCTTATGAGTGGGATGACTGCATGATAGCAGGGCATGGTTAAGAAAACGGTTAAGAAAATAGATAAGAAATGGTAAAGATTTTGGGGGGCAGAAAAATTTCCAGCCATCCCCTCTTGGCAAACATTTGGCAGTCCGGTATACTGATATTGGAAGACAGATCACACCGGCGGATGGAAAGGAGAGCCATGTTAGGATTTTTGAAACGGCACAGGATCGTACATAGCTGGGCGCTGGGAGTGCTGGCGCTGTTCGGAGTCTACTGGTACGGCATCAGCAGTCCCCAGGCGGCAAATGCCGTCTCCGGGGCCACCCAGGCGCTCAAGGACGGCTATGCCCGCCTCTGGTACCTGTTCCCCTTCTCGGTGGTGGAGTGGTTCTACGCTGCCTTCATCCTGGGCATGGCGGCGTGGGCGGCGGTACTGTTCCACCGGGTGCGCACCTGGCGCGGGCGGCGGCTGGAGGCGGCTTACGGGTGCCTCATGGGCATGGCCTGCCTGGCCCTCACGGCGGCTGGGCTCTACTGTGCGCTGTGGGGGGTGAACTATTACGCCGACGGCTTCCAGGAGAAGAGCGGCATCTACGCCCGGCCCGTGACCACGGAGGACCTGGACCGGGTGACCACCCGTTTCGTGTCCCTTCTGCAAGAGACGGCGGACCAGGTGGAGCGGGACGCAAGCGGCGTCTTCGCCGTGGACCGGGACGGTATCTTTGCCGCAAGCACCAGAGTCTATACAAATATTTCCCGGGAATTCCCCTTCCTCGCCCGGACGGACCGGGTACCGAAGAAGATGGTGTTCTCCCGGCTCTTCAGCGCCATGAACTTCACCGGCTTCTACAGCCCCTACACCGGGGAGTCCAGCCTGAACGTGGACAGCCCCGCCTGCCTGCTCCCGGCCAACATCGCCCACGAGCTGGCCCACCAGCGGGGCATCGCCTCGGAGCAGGAGTGCAATTTTCTCGCCATCGCCGCCTCCCTGGCCTGCGGTGACCCGGTGTACCGCTACTCCGGGGCGCTGATGGGGTACATCCACCTGGGCAACGCCCTCTACCGTGCGGACCGGGAGCGCTGGGAGAAGCTGCGCAGTGAGCTGCCGGAGGAGGTTTTAGCGGACCTGCGCTATCACAGCGCCTACTGGTCCCAGTTTGAGGGCCTGACCGCCACGGTCAGCAAATCCATCTACGACACCGCCCTGCGCTCCTACGGACAATCCGACGGCATCCAGAGCTACGGCACGGTGGTGGACCTGCTCATCGCGTACTATTGATCCTCCGCGGGCAGGGGAGGCCGCTCCCCGCGCCACGCCGCCCAGAAGGCCTCGCCGGGCTCGTGCCGGAAGACAAGCCGTTCCCCGGTCCCGGGGCGGGGGAGGGTGAGCCGCCAGCTCCAGAGGGCGATGTCCCCGCCACCGCCTCCATACTTGCCGTCCCCGGCCAGGGGGGCGCCCCGGCTGGAGAACTGCACCCGGATTTGATGGGTGCGTCCGGTGTGGAGCAGGACCCGCACCAGGGACCGCCCCTCCGCCGAGGCCAGGACTTGATACTCCAGCTTCGCCGCCCGCACGCCGGTGCGCATCCGCTGGACCACGAAGCTCTTGTTCCGGGTCCGGTCGTGGAGCAGCAGGTCCTCCAGCACCCCCGAATCCTCCGCTGGACGGCCCAGGAGGATGCAGAGGTACTCCTTTTGGAACGTCCGCTCCCGGACGGCCTCGGACAGGGAAGCGGCGGCCTCCCGGGTGGTGGCGTAGGCCATGAGGCCCCCCACGCCCCGGTCCAGGCGGTGGACGGGGTAGACCTCCCCGCCGGTCTGGGCCCGGAGGAGGGCGGGGAGGCTGTCCGCGGGGCCGTCCTGACTGATCGCGCCGGGGGGCTTGAGGCATACGAGAAGGCCGTTTTCATGGTATAAGATCGGTATCATTGGGGAAAACTATCCTCCTGTTCAGAATATTTTTCAGATATCTCCATAAATTTACTACAAAATACTTGCAATTGCAATGGGAATACGCTAGAATGGCCGTTGGATAACTTATTCCGAATAGGAGGATATCAAAATATGGCAACCATTACCGCAGGAGAATTCCGCAACGGCAAGACCTTTGAGATGGACGGAAAGGTGATGCAGGTCATCGAGTTCCAGCACGTCAAGCCCGGCAAGGGCGCGGCCTTCGTGCGCACCAAGATGAAGAATGTGGTCACCGGCGCTGTGACTGAGACCAGCTTCAACCCCACCGCCAAGTTCGAGGAGGCGTTCATCGAGCGCAAGGACATGGAGTACAGCTACAACGACGGCGACCTGTACTACTTCATGGACCAGGAGACCTATGACATGGTGCCCCTGGGCCGGGACCTGCTGGGCGACGCGTTCCGCTTCGTCAAGGAGAACACCGTCTGCAAGGTTCTCAGCTATAAGGGCAATGTCTTCGGCCTGGAGTGCCCCAACTTCATGGACCTGGTGGTCACGGAGACGGAGCCCGGCTTCGCCGGCAACACCGCCACCAACGTCACCAAGCCCGCCGTGCTAGAGACCGGCGCGGAGATCAAGGTGCCCCTTTTCATCGACATCGGCGACAAGATCACCATCGACACCCGCACCGGCGAGTACCTCTCCCGCTGCAAGGAGTAAGGAGCGTCCCGCGGGGACGGACACTTTGACTTTGAAAGGAGAAGGACGTATGGAAATTCTGGAAAAGGTCGCGTATATGAAGGGCCTGGCCGAGGGCCTGGGCCTGGATGGGCAGACCAAGGAGGGCAAGCTTCTGACCGTGATGAGGGACATCCTCGACGACATGGCCCTGGAGCTCCAGGACATGCGAGAGGGTCAGATCGACCTGGAGGAGGCCCTGGACGCGGTGAGCGACGACCTCAGCGACGTGGAGAGCCGCGTCTATGAGGACGAGGATGAGGAGGAAGACGAGGAGGACGGCGAGGTCTACCAGACCACCTGCCCCAACTGCGGGGAGGAAATCTTCTTCGACGAGACCATTTTGGAGGACGGCGGCGTCCGCTGTCCCGACTGCGGCGAGAAGCTGGAGTTCGACCTGGACGAGAGCGAGGGGTGCCCCAACTGCTGCGGTGCCTGCGGAAGCGCTGGTGAGGACGAGGACGACGACGAGGAATAACCGGAAAAAGCGTGAGCGGGCGGTCCCAGGACCGCCCGCTCTGTTCTTGTTTCGGAGATCACTTCATAAAGTCCATGCCGCTCTTCCAGGCCTGACCGACCTTCTCGCCGATGGCGTAGTAGCCGCTCTGGAACTGGTCAAAGACAAAGGCGTTGAGCTTCGTGGGGTCCACCCGGCCCTTTTCGTCCAGGACGGACTCCTCCGCCAGCACGTTGACGATCTCCCCCAGTACCCGGAAGCCGTAGGCCGTCTGCTGGAGCTCCACCGCCTTGCACTCCAGGGTCACCGGGTACTCTTCCACGACGGGGGCGTCTACCCGGGTGCTGGGGACGGCGTGCATCCCGGTACGCTGGAACTTGTCGGGCATCTTGTTGCCGCTTGCGATGCCGAAGAAGTCGGACTCCTTCAGGTGGGCGATGTCGGCGATGCTGAGGGTGAACGCACCACGCTTTTTGATGTTCTCGCTGGTCTTGTGGTCCTCGTCGATGTTGAGGGCCACCATGTTGTTGGCGCAGATGCCGCCCCAGGCCATGTTCATCACGTCCACCGTGCCGTCCTCGCCGTAGGTGGCGATCATCAGCACCGGCATGGGGTACAGGTAGGGCTTTACACCCAGGTCTTTTTTCATAACTTCGACTCCTCCAAAAATAATCTTCGGGAATTGCTGGACGGTTTTCCCTTCGTATGGTATCATACACGGAGGCGGAAGAGAAAGCAAGTACCTACTTTTTAGTAAGGTACTATCTTAAAAGAAAGCAGATGATGACAATGATCCGTGACTACCTGGAACATGCCAACTTTGAGGACACCGGTTTCAGCTATACTCTCTCCCTGATCTCCGGAAAGCACAAGATGGTGATCTTGTACTGCCTGATGGAGTTCGCGCCGGTGCGGTTCAACCAGCTCCAGCGGTATCTGAAGAAGGTGTCGGACAAGACCCTCAGTCAGAACCTGAAGGAGCTGGAGCGGGACGGGCTCATCACCCGGACGGTCTATCCCCAGATCCCGCCCAAGGTGGAGTACGCCCTGACGGAGCGGGGGAAGTCCCTGGTGGAGGTGCTGGACGGGCTGTGTACCTGGGGAGAGAAGAACCGTAGATAGGGGCTTTCCCAGCCTTAAGAAAAAAATCCCTCCTACCCTATGGAAAACCGGATGGAAATGGTATATACTAGGGAGGATTTGACAAAAGAAGGAGATACCGCGATATGACCCGAGAAACCATCGGCGGGAATATCTGTTTCACGTATATCCCGTCGGAGAAATTCAAGACCGGCTTTTTCAGCGCCCAGATGGCCCTCCCCCTGACGGCGGAGGCGGCGGGGCGCAACGCCCTGCTGGTCAACGTCCTCAGCCGGGGCACCGCCCGCTGTCCGGACATTGAGGCCCTGGGCCGGGAGCTGGACCTGCTCTACGGCGCGCGGCTGGACCCCACGGTGCGCAAGAAGGGGGAGAACCAGCTCTTCGGCTTCGTGGCAAGCTGTGTGGACGACCGCTTCCTGGGCGGGGAGGAGCGCCTTCTGGAGCCCCTGACGGCTCTCATGGGGGAGATGCTCTGCGCGCCCGCCCTGGAGGACGGCCGTCTCCGGAGCGGCTACGTGGCCGGGGAGCGCGCCAACCTCGCGGACCTCATCCGCAGTACCATCAACGATAAGCGCTCCTACGCCGCCCGCCGCCTGCTGGAGGAGCTGTGCGCCGGGGAGCCCTACGGCCTCAGCCGTCTGGGCACGGTCCGGGACGTGGAGGCCATTACAGCGGAGGACCTGGACCGCCACTACCGGGACGTCCTGCCCCGGGCGCGGCTGGAGCTCTTCTACTGCGGGAGCGCCCCGCAGGACCGGGTACGGGAGGCGTTTTCCGCCGCCTTTGCCGCCCTGCCTAGGCGCGGAGCTCTGGAGCCGGTAGAGACTCTGTGCCACCCCCTGCCGGAGCAGTGCCGGACGGTCACGGAGGAGATGGATGTGGCCCAGGGGAAGCTCTGCATCGGCTACACCACCGATTCTGAGGACCGGATGGCCACGCGGCTGATGAACTCCATGTTCGGCGGTTCGGCCACCTCCAAGCTCTTCACCAACGTGCGGGAGAAGCTGTCCCTGTGCTACTACGCCGGGAGCACCTACCACCGGAGCAAGGGCATCATCACCGTCTCGGCGGGCATCGAGCAGGAGAACTACCGGAAGACCCTGGACGAGATCAACCGCCAGTTGGAGGCGATGGCCTCCGGCCGCTGGGAGGACTGGGAGCTGGAAGCGGCCCGTACCAGCCTCCTGAGCGGCCTGCGGACCATGGAGGACTCCGCCGGGGCCCTGGAGGACTACGCGATGAACCGGGCCGTCACCGGCGCGGAGAGCCTGGAGGAGCTTCGCACAGGGCTCATGGAGGTCACGCCGGAGCGGGTCCGGGCGGCGGCGGCGGCCCTGCGGATCGATACCATCTACTTCCTCAAGGGAAAGGAGGCGCAGTGATGAGACAGCAAGCGTACCCCCGTCTGGGGGAGAAGGTGTCCCGGAGGACCCTTTCCAACGGCCTGGAGGTCGTGGTGGTGGAAAAGCCCCTCTACGCCAAGAGCTACGCCTTTTTTGCCGCCCGCTACGGCGGCATGGACCTGCGCTTCCGCCTGGGCGGGCAGTGGCAGGACACCCCCGCCGGGATCGCCCACTTTCTGGAGCACAAGATGTTCGATACGGAGACGGGGAGCGTGTCCGAGGCTTTCGCCAAAAACGGAGCCGTGGACAACGCCTTCACCAGCGCCGCCATGACCGCCTATTTTTTCCAGTGTACGGACAAGTTTTATGAGAATCTGCGCCTGCTCCTGGAGTGTGTCAGTATCCCCTACTTCACGAAGGAGAGCGTGGACAAGGAGCAGGGCATCATCGCCCAGGAGATCCAGGAGACGGAGGACGACCCGGACTGGCAGGTCTACGAGGGCCTCATGGAGTGCCTCTATGCCGTCAGTCCCGTGCGCATCCCGGTGGCCGGATCGGTGGAAAGCATCCGCCGCATCACCCCTCAGACCCTCTACGACTGCCACCGGGCTTTCTACACCCCCTCCAACATGATCCTGGTCTGCGTGGGCAGTATGGACCCGGATCAAGTCGCCGCCGAGGCGGAGGCCATCCTCCCCAAGGAGGGCGGCGAGGCCATTGAGCGGGACTACGGCGCCGGTGAGGGCCGCGCCCCCGCCCGGAGGGAGAAGCGCCGCGTCATGGAGGTCTCCAGCCCCATGTTCCTGGCGGGCTGCAAGTGCCGCGCCCAGGAGACGGGGGAGGGACGCCTGCGGCAGAGCATCGTGGGGGACCTGGCCTGCGATGTGCTCTTCGGCGAGAGCAGCCCCCTCTATACCCGCCTCTACGAGGAGGGGGCCGTCAACAGCAGCCTGGGGGGCAATTTCGACCAGCTCCCCGGCGCGGCCTACCTCTACGTGGGCGGCGAGGCCAAGGAGCCGGAGCGGGTCTTTGAGGCCATCATCCGTCAGGCCCGCCGCCTGGGGGAGGAGGGCATCGGCGAGGCCTTCTACCAGCAGGTCCGCCGGGCCGCCTACGGCCGGATGATCCGGAGCCTCAACTCCTTTGAGAACATCGCCGTCAGCATGGCGGAGGGGAACTTCCAGCAGTTTGACTACTACCGGTTCCCGGAGATTTTCGACACCATCACCAAGGGGGACGTGGAGGCGTTTTTGCGGGAGGAGATCGTCCCGGACCACGCCGCCATCTCCCTGATCCTTCCCGCCGGCGGCCCCGCCATCGGCTGATACAGCGCCCATACAAGGAGGAACGACGCGAAATGTACGCAAGAAACGACATGCCCATCAGCTTTCCCGGCCTCTTTGGAGACTGGGAGTTCAACCCGTCCCCCGTGGCAGTGCCCATCGGCAACGGCATCTACTGGTACGGCATCATCATCTGCCTGGGGCTGGTTTTAGCCATCCTCTTCTGCGCCCGGCGGGCTAAGGACTACGGCCTGAAGGGGGACGACGTCTACGACATGGTCATCTGGCAGATCCCCCTATGTATCCTGGGGTCCCGCATCTACTACGTGGTCTTCAACCTGGGCCGCTATATCAAGGATGACGGCGGTCTGGACTTCGGAAAGATGGTAGCTGTCTGGGACGGGGGTCTGGCCATATACGGCACGGTGATCGTCTCGGTCCTGGTTCTCTTCGTCTTCTGCAAAAAGCGGAAGATCCCCTTCGGGGCCTTCGCGGACCTGGGGTGCATGGGCCTGCTCATCGGACAGGCCGTGGGCCGGTGGGGCAACTTCATGAACCGGGAGGCTTTCGGCAGTGAGACCACCCTGCCCTGGCGGATGCGCCTGTGGAAGAGCGCGTCGGAGTTCATTGAGGTCCACCCCACCTTCCTGTACGAGAGCCTGTGGAACCTCATTGGCCTCGCAATCATTGTGTTTGTTATCTCAAAACACCGCACTTTCGACGGGGAGAACACCTGCTTCTATTTCATCTGGTACGGCCTGGGCCGCGCCTGGATCGAGGGCCTGCGCACGGACAGCCTCTACCTCTTCGGCCTGGAGCTCTTCGGACAGCCCGTGCGGGTCAGCCAGCTTTTGAGCCTGGTATTCGTGGCCGCCGCCTTTGCGGTGCTGGCCGTGAACAAGCGGAAGCACCCCTGCGGCCGGGAGGCCCTGTACGTGACGGCCCAGGAGGCCCTGTCCGCCCGGGCGGAGGCGTCGGGAGAGACGGCGGAGGCCCCGGCGGAAGCCGCGCCGGAGACGGAGAAAGAGGGGGAGCAGGAATGAAACCAGGCATCCTTTACGGCGTCGGCGTAGGCCCCGGGGACCCGGAGCTCCTGACGCTGAAGGCCCAGCGGGTCCTGCGGACGGCAGATGTGATCGCCGTCCCGGACAAGGGGGCGGGGGAGAAGACCGCCCTGACCATCATCGGGGACCTGGCGGAGGAGAAGGAACTGCTCCTCTGTCCGGCCCCCATGGTCCGTGACAGGAAGGCGCTGGACGCGGCCCGGGACGGCATCGCATCCCGCATTGCCGCCGTCCTGGACCAGGGGAGGAGCGTGGCCTTCATTACCCTGGGGGACCCCACGGTCTACTCCACCTATCTGTACATCCACAAGCGGGTGCGGGCTCTGGGCTATGAGGCGGAGATCGTGCCGGGGGTGCCCTCCTTCTGCGCCGCCGCGGCGGCGCTGGGGGAGAGCCTCTGCGAGGGCAGTGAGCGCCTGCTCATCGTCCCCGCCTCCCACAAGGACGTCTCCGACTGTCTGGAGACGGACGCCAACCTTCTCTTCATGAAGGCGGGCCGGGAGCTGGGGGCCCTGCGGGAGGCCCTGGAGGCCCGGGGCCTGCTGGCCCGGGCGTCTCTGGTGGAGCGGTGCGGCATGGAAGGGGAGCGGGTCTGCCCCAGCCTCGCCGAAGCTCCGGAGGACTGCGGTTATTTTACCGTAGTACTGGTAAAGCGGGATGAGCGGTAAGCGCTTCCCGCTGTTCGTGAGTCTGGAGGGGCGGCGGGCCGTGGTCATCGGCGGCGGAACGGTGGGCCTGCGCCGGGCGAAGGTCCTGCGGGACTTCGGCGCGGACGTCGCCGTCATCTCCCCCCGGCTCGCGGAGGAGACGCCGGGCGTCCGCCACATCTCCCGGCCCTACCGTCCCGGCGACCTGGAGGGCGCGTACCTGGCCCTCGCCGCCGCAGACGACCCCGCCGTCAACGCCGCCGCGGGGGAGGAGGCCCGGTCGCTGGGCGTCCTCTTCAACCGCTCGGACTGTCCGGCGGAGTGCGATTTCTTCTTCCCCGCCATCTGCGAGGGGGGAGGCATGACGGCGGGGCTCGTGGGGGACGGCAATGACCATAAGAAGACGGCGCGGACCGCGCGGGAGATTCGGGCGGTCCTGGGGCAGAAAGGACATGAAATGGAGATAACAACAAGGCATCCGCAGGAGACGATCATCAAGACCTATGTCTGCAAAGGGATCGGCGTGGAGCTGGTAGAGTGGACGCAGTCGCTGTGGTGCGGAAAGATCGGGTACGCCGCGGATAACGCCGGTGAGCCGGACGTTGAGAAGCTTATGAGTGACTTTTTGTCGGCGCAGGCCTCGGAGGCGGCGGTCACTGGGCGCGAGGAAGGCTGGGACGTATGTATCAGCCTGAACTATCTGTCCGGCGAAAGGCCCAGCGGCGTCATGTTCGGATTTTTGGTGGGTTCGGCGGACCAGCCGGATGTATTTGACGTGCTGAAACTGCCCCCGGCACACTATATGCGGCTGAAAATCTGCGAGGAAACGGCAAAGGCCCTGGGACGCGAACCATGGACGGGCGGCGTACCGCCCTACGAGTGGATCACAGAAGAGATCGCGCCAGAATGCGGTTTACGGTGCGGCGAGGATACCCTGCCAGTTATAGAGTATTACGGGTACTATGATCCGGAGAAAAACCAGCATCGATTCTGTTATTTGTATGTTCCCGTACAATAGGAGGAAACATGAAAAAGTACACAAAAGAAGATTTGGACCAGGTCCTCGCGTCCTACGGCCTCCCAGCGGTGGAGAATTTCGAGATGATCGATTCCTCCCAGGGGGACGAGGACGTCCGGCACAACTATATCCTGGACAAAAAGTACGTCCTGCGGGTCAACTCCGCGCCGGTGTTCACGGAACAACGACTGCGGGAGCTGAACTTGCTGATCCGGCGCTGCAACGAATTCGGCCTGAAAGCGCCGTATTTCCTGCCGGACAGGGCGGGGAACTACCTGCACGTCATCGACGGCGTGTACGGGTACCTGTCCGAGTACCTGGACTACCCCGTTGCGGGGCAGGTGAAGGAGGGGGACGAGCGGCGTCCGGCCCTTCTCCGGGAGCGCCTCGCCCTGGTGGCGGGGTTTGCGCAGAAGTACAAGGGCGTGGGCCTGACCGGCACCATGTCCATGTACTCCCTCTTCGAGCTCTCGCCCTACGACCAGCTGTCGGGGATGGACGAGAAGCAGGAGAACCTGGGGGAGCTGGCCGCGGCGCTGCGCCTGGCCGGGCGGGAGGCGCTGGCGGAGCGGTACGAGCAGCTCAACGGCGGCCTGCGGGAGAAGCTGAAAGCGGTCCACTGGAAGCTGCCCCGGTGCGTGTTCCAAGGGGACGAGAATTTCTCCAACGTCTGCCTGGACGAAACCGGCCATATCGTCGGCCTCTTTGACTTCAATATGGCCGGGACCGACGTGATCGCCAACTATCTGGCCAACGTTATCTTCCTGGGCCGGGTCAACTACGTCGATGATCCTGCGCTGTTCGCCGCGGAGAGCGCGCAGGCCCTCTATGACCGGGTCGCGGCCTCCTTTGCGGAGGGGCTGGCGCTGGTCAGGGAGCACTACGCCTTTACGCGGGAGGAGGAGCTGGCCTGCCGGATGTACGCGGGCATCGTCCTCATCTCCGGGTGGGTGTTCGTGAGCGCGTACCGGCGCCATCTGGAGAAGCCGGAGACGGCCGGAAAAGCGGCGGCGCTGCTCTCGCTCCTGGCGGAGAAGCTGGAGGAGCAGTTTTTGCAAGAAAAATAGATTCCTGAGCAAGGAGTGATGGTTTTGAAGATCCGCATAGGGAGCCGGGACAGCCGGTTAGCGGTGATCCAGTCGGAGCTGGTGATGGAGGCCGTCCGGGCGGGAAATCCCGGCGTCGAGTTGGAACTGGTGACGATGAAGACCACGGGGGACAAGATTCTGGACCGGACCCTGGACAAGATCGGCGGAAAGGGCCTCTTCGTCCGGGAATTGGACGCGGCCCTGCGGGAGGGCCGGGTGGACCTAACGGTACATAGCTGTAAGGACCTGCCCATGGAGGTGCCCGAGGACCTGCCCCTGGCGGCGTTTCCCAGGCGGGAGGACCCCCGGGACGCCCTGGTCCTCCGCCGGGGCGCAGAGAAGATGGAGGGACCCATCGGGTGCTCCAGCCTCCGGCGGAAGCTGCAACTGCAGGCCCTGTTCCCCGGCGTGGAAGTCCTGCCGGTCCGGGGGAACGTGCAGACCCGCCTGCAAAAGCTGGACAGCGGGCAGTTCGGAGCCCTGGTCCTGGCGGCGGCGGGACTGCGGCGGCTGGGTCTGGAGGACCGCATCAGCCGGTATTTTACTGTGGAGGAGATTTTGCCCGCCGCCGGTCAGGGCATCCTTGCCGTCCAGTGCCGGAGGGGCTTCGACACCGCGCTCCTGGACTGCGTCCGGGACCGGGAAGCGGCGCTCTGCGCTCAAGCGGAGCGCTCCTTCGTCCGGGAGCTGGACGGCGGGTGCTCCTCCCCCGTGGCGGCCCACGCCGTGGTGTCCGGGGATGCCGTCACCCTCACCGGGCTCTATGTGGATGAGGCGGGTCGGACGAGTAAGGGGACTGTCAGCGGAAAAGCGGACGGGGGGGAGGCCCTTGGCCGCGCCCTTGCAAGAGAGTTGAAGGAGGGACATCCATGCCTGGAAAAGTGACGCTGGTGGGGGCGGGACCCGGAGACCCGGGCTTGCTCACCGTGAAGGGCCGCGCCGCCCTGGAGGGGGCGGAGGTGGTGGTCTACGACCGCCTGGTGGGCCCGGAGATCCTGGCGCTGATGCCAGAGGGGGCAAAGAAGATCGACGTAGGCAAGACCGCCTCCCGCCACCCGGTGCCCCAGGGACAGATCAACGAAGTCTTAGTGGAAGAGGCCCGGGCCGGGCACAATGTGGTGCGGCTGAAGGGCGGGGACCCCTTCCTCTTCGGCCGGGGCGGCGAGGAGCTGGAGGCGCTGTCCGCGGCGGGCGTCGATTTTGAGGAGGTCCCCGGCATCACCTCCGCCATCGCGGCGGCGGCCTACGGGGGCATCCCGGTGACCCACCGGAACTACAGCTCCTCCCTCCATATCGTCACAGGCCGGGCCAAGGCTGGGGAGCCGCTTTCCATCGACTTCGACGCCCTGGTCCGCACGAGAGGGACGCTGGTGTTCCTCATGGGCGTCGCGGCCCTGCCGGAGATCGTGGGCGGCCTGTTGGGGGCCGGGATGGACGGCGACACTCCCGCCGCCATGGTGGAAAACGGGACCCTCCCCGGACAGCGGCGCTGTGACGCCACGCTGGACACCCTGGAGACCCGCGCCCGGGAGATGGACATCCAGAGCCCCGCCCTCATCGTGGTGGGGGAGGAGATCGGAAGAGCACACGTCTGAACTCCAGTCACAGGATAGCATCT
>CAJUOA010000051.1 GCA_910587785.1 uncultured Oscillospiraceae bacterium
CGGATACATTCAGGCGCAGCTTACCACCCGCCAGCAGATCAGACAGAACCCCGGCATAATGGACGCTGAGGTTATCGCGTCGATACTCCAATGTGTACCCGCTGACCGTCTGCAAGAGATTATCGGCAAAAGCAACCGCAACATAGCAAAGTAACCCCAGTGGAAACAAGAGACAGCCCCCCAGCTACAGCACCGGGGGGTTTCTCTTTGCCTATGGCACAAACCAGGGGAGGCACCCCGCCCATGTAGGGGGGGGTACTTCACATTTGCAAGACTTTCTATACCGCTATGTGGTGGTATAGTACCCCCTCACACACGCCTACGCGTTTTTTCAGAAAACAGCACCGAGCCGAACCCCGTCAGAGGCCATAGAAAGCCGCACAACAGCCTCAAAGAACGGAAATATAATCTCTTATGCTCCACACGACAAAGCCGCAGGGAGTGCCCAGGACGGCCATAGAGGGCATACATAGCAGCGGCATTGTGAATGAAACAGAGTTTTTATAGAACGGTTTAATCAAAAAAAAGACTTGACTTTAGAGACGGCTTCAGTTATCATAAATCTAACCAATTCAGTTGTGATGTACAGTTAAACCAAACAAGAAAAAGCGCAACTGTAATTTGATTAAAAAATTATAGAAATTCAAGAAAATAGTACAATATAGCAAGAAAGTCGCAAAAAAGATGATCGACCTCATGGAGGACAACGATGATGTCCAGAACGTCTGGCACAACTGGGAGCAGGAGGACTGAGATGCCGGATACGGTGACGCTCCGGCCCTATGAGGACGGCGACGAGGCGTTTCTGCTGGAGGCGATCCCCGCCTTCTGGCGGACCCATCACGCCAATGTCACCGCGGAGGAGGCCCGGAAGGACCTGGACGCCTGGACAGGGGAGGGCCACACTCTCTACCTGATCCTCTCCCACGGCGAACCGGCGGGATTTCTCCACATGGGGAGCCGGGGCTCTGAGTGCGACTGGCTGGAGGATATCTTCGTCCTGGAGGCGCTTCGTGGCAGGGGCATCGGAAGCGCCGCCATGGAGCGGGCCTGGGAGCTTCTGCGGGACCAGGGCCTGGAGACCATGTATCTGGAGGTGGTCCCCGCCAACGCGGCGGCCATCCGGCTCTACCACCGGCTGGGGTTCACCAACCTGAACACCCTGACCCTCAACCGCTCCGTGAAGGAGAAACAGCAGCTGGGCACGGAGACCGTCTCCGGCCTGACCTTCAAGACCTACCGCCCCAACAATGGATAATCAGCAGGTTCCCCCGGCCTGGACCGGGGGAACCTACTTTTTTGCGGCGCCTCTTTCAAAGCGGGAGGTCCTCCGATAAAGACTGCATTGAAGACCTGCGCTTCTATCCCACCGCCTGCGGGCAGGACATTCTCAACCGCGCCCAGTCGGTGAAGGGCGGCAAGGTGGAACTGCTCTATACGTACATCGATGTGGAGCCCGTGGTCTTCAACCGCGGCTTCTATACGGTGGATATGCGCTTTTTCTACCACGTCACCCTCAACGCCTACTGCGCCTGCCCCCGCCCGGTGGAGGTAGAGGGCCTGTGCGTCTTCGACAAGCGGGTCATCCTCTTCGGCAGCGAGGGCAACGCCAAAATCTTCTCCTCCAGGGTCCGCATCGACGGCATGGACCGGCAGATGCTGGAGCGGAGCAACATGCCCATCGCGGTGGTGGAGGCCGTCGACCCCATCCTCCTGGACGCCAAGCTGGTGGAGTGCTGCGAGAGCCGGTGCTGCGACTGCGACATCTGCGAGATTCCGCCCTGCGTGTGCCAGTGCTTCGGCGGGGAGCTGACCATGGGCGACGACTGCCGCCGGGCCTTTGTGACCCTGGGACAGTTCTCCATCGTAAAGCTGGAGCGGGAGAGTCAGCTGCTCATCCCCATGTACGACTACTGCCTGCCCTGCAAGGACTGCACCAACGGCTGCGGCGGCAGCGGCTGTGAGGACCCCTGCGAGCTGTTCCAGAACATCAGCTTCCCTGTGGACGAATTCTTTCCCCCTAACAGCTTGAACACCCCCTGTGACTACGAGGGTACCAAGCAGTACTGCAACTGCCGGAAGTAACGGCAAAAACGGAGGGGGACCCATCCCCCTCCGTTTTTCCGAATCTTCATTCGCATCCGTCCTGCTCCTCGGACTCCCAGCCGCAGGCCTCTTCCCAGAGCACGAAGATCTCTTCTGTCTCGCGCTGCGCCCTCCTCAGACGCTCCGCCGCTCCGGCGTAGTCGGCGTCGGCAAGGTCCTCCAGCGCATCCGTGACGGCATTGTACAGGGTGGTGTACATCTTCCGATACATAACAACAATCATGGCGCACCTCCTGTTTCATAAAACATCTGTTTTTTTGGATGATTTTCATTATACAGGTGGTAATAGGGGCTGTCAATACGAAAATGCGACAATTTGTTTGATAATACGCCGCAAATAGCCCCAGGAAGTTTGTTCGCCGGTCCCTGACGGCTCAAATCAGTAAAAAAGACGCGGGAGCTTCTGCTCCCGCGTCCTCTGGTTTATACAGTCATGGACTCCGCAAGCTCCAGTCCGGGGTTGTGCTTGAGGAGGTAGCCCACCGGCCACTCCCCGGCGTAGGCGATGAGGCTACGGCCCTTGAAGTCCTCCAGCAGCGCCGCGTCGGCGCAGAGGGTCAGGTCCTTGGGCGGCACGGGGCTTGCGGCGATGTGGCGCAGGTGGTCGTAGGGGAGGCCCGCCATGCGCAGCTCCACGCCGTACTCGCTGCGCATCCGGTACTGGAACACGTCGAACTGCAAGGTGCCCACCACGCCCACGATGACCTCCTCCATGCCCGCGTAGGGAATTTTGAAGATCTGGATGGCGCCCTCCTGGGCGATCTGCTCGGTGCCCTTGATGAACTGCTTGCGTTTCATGGTGTCCACGGGGCTGACCCGCATGAAGTGCTCCGGCTCAAAGGTGGGGATGCCCAGGAACTTAAACTTCTTCCCCGGAACGGTGACCGTGTCGCCGATGGAGAACATCCCCGGGTCAAAGACACCGATGATGTCCCCGGCGTAGGCCTCGTCGATGATCTCCCGCTCGGAGGCGAGCATCTGCTGGGGCTGGCTGAGGCGCAGCTTCTTGCCGGACTGCATGTGGTAGACCTCGCTGTCCCGCTGGAACTTGCCGGAGCAGACCCGCATGAAGGCGATACGGTCCCGGTGGGCCTTGTTCATGTTGGCCTGGATCTTGAAGACAAAGGCGGAGAAGTCGGGGGAGAAGGCGTCGATCTCCCCGCCGTCGCCGGTGCGGCTCAGGGGAGGGGTGGTCATGCGCAAAAAGGCCTCCAAAAAGGGCTCCACGCCGAAGTTGGTGAGGGCGGAGCCGAAGAACACCGGGCTCAGCGTCCCGGCCCGGACGGCGTCCAGGTCGAACTCCCGGCCCGCGCCCAGGAGCTCTACATCCTCCCGGAGGGTCCGGGCCCGGCTTTCGCCGATGGCCTCCTCCACCGCCGGGTCCTCCAGGGCCACCTCCGTGGCGGCGGCTTTTTTCCCGCGGCCCTCGACGGAGAAGAAGAGGATGCGGTCCCGCTCCCGGTCGTAGACTCCCTGGAACTCCTTGCCGCAGCCGATGGGCCAGTTGACGGCGTAGGTGTCGATGCCCAGCTCCCGCTCCACCTCCTCGCAGAGGGAGAGGGGGTCCTTGGTCTCCCGGTCCATCTTGTTGATGAAGGTGAAGATGGGGATGTGCCGCAGGGCGCAGACCTTGAAGAGCTTGCGGGTCTGGGGCTCCACACCCTTGGCCCCGTCGATGACCATCACGGCGGAATCGGCGGCCATGAGGGTGCGGTAGGTGTCCTCAGAGAAGTCTTGGTGGCCGGGGGTGTCCAGGATGTTGACGCAGAACCCGCTGTGCTGGAACTGCATGACAGAGCTGGTGACGGAGATGCCCCGCTGGCGCTCGATCTCCATCCAGTCGCTGGTGGCGGCCCGGGCCCGTTTGCCCTTGACCTCCCCGGCCTGGGCGATGGCGCCGCCGTAGAGCAGGAATTTTTCAGTCAATGTGGTTTTCCCGGCGTCGGGGTGGGAGATGATGGCAAAGGTGCGCCGCCGGGCGATCTCTTCTTTCAGGGCAGACATAGGTGAGCCTCCTCGTTTTTACAGACCTTCAAACTGTACCATAGGACGGACGGTTTTGCAAGAGTTTTCTTGGCCAGCGCAGCTAAAAAGCGGGGAGCAGAGACCTCTCTGCTCCCCTGAAGGAAGTCTGCGGGGTTACGCGTCCGCCGGTTCTTCGGAGCCGGCAGGCGTCTGCTCCTGGACCCGGGGCTGGGCCGTGGCCGGGACGTCGCTGTTGGTGGCGAAGACCGACACCGGCGAGGAGGCCTCCGGGGGCTGGTAATACCCGTGGCGGTTGGAGTAAGCGGACAGGGACCAGGCCTGGGGCGGGGCCGCGGCGGCCTCCCGCTGAGCCTGGAGCTCCTCGGACGTGGGGTTGGTGAGCCACACGAAGATCATAAAGACCTCAAAGACCGCCAGGAGCCCAATGAGCGCACAAATCACGGGCTGCAGGATGCTCCGGCGTGGCTTTTCCGGCTTTTCCTCCTCCTGCCCCTCTGCCGCCGTGGTCTCAGCGGCGGCCGCGGCGGTCTCCGGGGAGGTCTCTTCGGCCTTGCCCTTGCCCTTTTTCTTCTTGGACGGCTTTTCCGCCGCCGCCTTTTTCGCCTTGGGCTTTTTCTCTTTGGTTTTCTTTTCCTTTACCGGCTTGGGCTCTTTTTCAGCGTTCTTCTTTGCCATGGTCCCACCTCGAGTTCAGAATATCTGGGATGGGCGGCAGGCACTGCCGCCGTGAATAGACGTTGTCACTTCGCCATTATACCGTATTTTGACGGAGATTGCAAGAGCGCGGCGGCGCAAATTTTACCGCCGGTCAATCCTCCTCCCAGAGCACCCCCATGATCTTGGTGTAGAGCTCCTCCGCCCGGTCCTGGAACCGCTTTTGCAGGTCCTGGGCCATCTCCTGCCGGGTGACCAGCAGCCGCAGGCCCATGAGCTCATCGAGCTCGTCGCGCAGGGAGAGCTCCACGATGTATCCCCCCTCGCTGCGCTCCTCCACCCGGGCCTCCACCAGCTCCCGGCGCTTGAGCCGCTCGTTGTGGGCTACCAGGTTCCGTTCCACCTGCATCCGCACGGTGTAGGGCAGGCTGCTCTCGCAGGCGGCGCTGTTCTGCCGCCCCTTTTCAGTGATGGCGTAGAGCCCCGCGGCGTCCAGCGTCAGGTGCTCTGTGCGCACCAGGTCCGCCAGGCACTCGGAGAAGCGGAAGTAGTCCACCCCCCCGTCGCACATGGAGAGGTCCTGGAGCACCTCGAAGGGCACCGGCCCAACTACCCGTGCCGCGATATAGAGGATGAGGAACTTGATCTCCAGCTTGTCGCTGATAAATCCGAAGCCGTTCATGGCACACCTCCCGGATGGTTCTGTCCTCTATTATATCTGCCCGGGAGCGATTTGTACAGCCAAATTTTTCACACCTGGTCCCCGGGCGCATACTATGAGGGTGAAGGCAGACGCCTTCCAGAGTTACTGATTTAGGAGGTCCATTATGCCTGAACGTATCGCCCCCGGCCCGGTTTCCGGCAAGGATAACTGCGAGGCCGTTTGCATCCATACGAAGAAAGTTTACGACAGCTGCCGGGAGAGAGAGCGGGCGCGTTAAAAGAGCCTGCGCCTAAAATCAGCCGGAGCGCGGGATGCACTCCAGTTCAAAGGCGGCGGGGGAGGATCTCTTGGCCTTGCGGTAGATAACGGCCTCCAGGACGGCGCGGAGCAGGGCGTTTCGTCCGGCGGCATCGCAGGCCCGGTAGGCGTCCAGGGCGGTCCGGATGCCCGCGGCTTTGGCCGTGGACTTGGCACGCTGAGCCCCCTCCAGGCGGGCGCGGACACCGGCCTCCCGGCGCTCCAGGCCGTCCAGCTTCGCCTGCACTGCGGCCATGCGCTCCCGGTAGGTGGCGAGGTTGTACTCGCCCAGCTCCAGCAGCTCGTGGAGCCGGGCCTTCTGTCCCTGGACGGCGGCGGTCTCCCGCCCAATGGCGGCGAGGGCCTCCCGGAGGGGGGAGAGGTCCGGAGCACGGTCCGGGGCGGTGAGCCGGAGGTGCTCCAGCGTGTCCCCCAGGTGCTCCAGGAGGCGGCGCTCCACCAGCTCCAGCTTCGCCCCGGCACAGCACCCCTTCCGCAGGCAGACCAGGTAGGGCTCCCCCTTGCTGACGACCCGCTGGAGGGTCCCGCCGCAGCCGGCGCAGCGGACGAGGCCCGAGAGGGGGCTTTTCATGCCGCCGTCCCTGCGGACCGGACGCCGGCGGTCCGACATGATCTCCTGCACCCTGTCAAAGTCCTCACGGGTGATGATGGGGGGATGGAGGCCGTCGGTGACCGTCCACTTTTCCGGGGGATTGCGGATGGTTATGGGCTTCGCGCTGCCGGCCTTTTTGACACGGGTCTTCTGGTCCCAGACGATCTTGCCGGTGTAGGTGGGGTTTTGGAGGATCTTTGCCACGCTGTTCCGGGAGAAGGCGGCGGAGCGGCGGGGCCGTGCCCCCAGGGCGTTGACATGTCCGGCGATGGCGGTACAGCCGTACCCCTCCGCGTACAGGGCGAACATCATGCGCACGAACCGGGCCTCCGGCTCCCAGACCTCCAGGGTGGGGCGGCGGCCTGCCATGGCCTTCCGGTAGCCGTAGGGGGCGTTGGCCACATAGCACCCGTCCTGGATGGAGCGCCGGAGCCCCCGGCGCAGCCGCTTGTTGATGATCTTGTACTCCCGGCGGCTCATGAAGGTCTTGAACTCCGCAAGCTCGTCGTCGATCTCGTCGGAGAGGTCGTAGACCTTCTCCGGGGTGACGATCAGCGTGCCGCTGTCCCGGAAGGCATCCAGGATGATGCCCTGGTCCTTCATCCGCCCGCGGGAGAGGCGGTCCAGGTCCATGCAGAGCACCGCGCCGAAGCGCCCCGCCTCCACGTCCTCCAGCAGACGGAGCATTTGGGGCCGGGCGTAGAGGCTCTCGCCGCTGACCACCTCGGGATACCAGTCCACGACGGCGAGGCCGTGGCGCTGGGCGCACTCTTGCAGGCTCTCCCGGTGGCGGCGCAGGACCTCGCCGGTGTCCAGGCCCTCCTCCATCCGGGATTTTCGCAGGTAGCATCCGGCCCGCAGGCCGGAGAGGGTTGGTACTGGTGTCATGAGTGATCCGCCTCCTTTTTTGCGCTTCCCTCTATCCATATGTCCCCGGCGGCGGCATAGACCAGGGAGGGCGGCGCATAGGGATGGGGGCGGGGAGGAGGTGCGGTATGCAGATGCGCATAAAACAGACTGCTGAGGTGGTGAGCGGGAAGGAGCACCCTCTCACCATCACCCGGCAGGCAGGACGGCAGGCGATCGAGGTGGACGGAAAAACAGTGTTGATCGACGCGCTCACCAGCTTCGAGAGCCCTCTGGGCCGGTCCCGGTGCTATACCAGGGCGTCGGAGACAGCGCCCGTGCCGGGCGCGCTGGAGCAGAGGGTCCGGGAGGCGGCGGCGCAGGCGCTGGCCGCCCAGGGGATCTGGTGAGCGGGGCAGAGAAGCGCCCCCGGCTGTTTGCCGGGGGCGTGCGCTGCTCTGCTTTACGGGGAGAGGGACGCCGCCTGGGCGTCCCTCTTCCTATCTTGGGCGCGAGCAAGACAATAAGCCGGGTTCTGTATATGACAGTCATCTATCTAGGCGGCCTGTCGCCAGACCGCTCCAGCCACCTCCTTGAGGACGGGCCGGGCCGGCCCCTGCGTCCTCCCACGGTGTTGCTCCGGATAGAGTTTACAGCATCGGACAGTTTCCAGCCGATGGGTGAGCTCTTACCTCGCCTTTCCATCCTTACCAGGCATTGGCCGCGCAGAGCGGGGCCGATACCGGCGGTCTATTTCTGTTGCACTTTTCCTGAAGTCGCCTTCGGCGGGCGTTACCCGTTATCCTTGCCCTGTGGAGCCCGGACTTTCCTCATGACGGGCCTTTCGGCCTTGCCACGCGACTGTCTCGCTTACTCGCCTGTCCATTTTACAGGAGAATGGAGGGCTTGTCAAGAAAATCTGTTGTTTTCTTTCCCCGGCAGTGGTATAATATACCGGATCGAAAAAATTTGGGGGAGGACGGACCCATGACATTACAGGAATATCTGCAAAGCCTGCGGGGCAGGCGCTTGGCAGTGATCGGCATCGGCGTGAGCAACCAGCCGCTCTTGAAGCTCCTGCTGGAGGCGGGGCTGGACGTGACGGCCTGCGACAGAAAGGACCGCACGGCGCTGGGCGCTATGGCGGAGGAACTGGAGCGCGCCGGGTGTGCCCTGCGCCTGGGCTCGGACTACCTGGAGGGCCTGGACCACGACGTGATCTTCCGCACCCCGGGCCTGCACCCCCGGTACCTGGAGGAGGCCAAGGGCCGGGGCAGTGCCGTCACCTCGGAGATGGAGGTGTTTTTTGAAGTCTGCCCCTGCCCAATCCTTGCCGTGACCGGGAGCGACGGGAAGACCACCACCACCACCATCATCGCCCGCCTCCTGGAGCGGGCGGGGCACACCGTCCACCTGGGGGGGAACATCGGCCGCCCGCTCCTCAGCGAGGCGGAGGCCATCCGGCCCACGGACTGGGCGGTGGTGGAGCTCAGCTCCTTCCAGCTCCTGACCATGGAGCGGAGCCCGCAGATTGCGGTGCTGACCAATCTGGCCCCCAACCACCTGGATGTCCACACGGACATGGACGAGTACATCCGGGCCAAGTCCGCCATCTTCGCCCACCAGGGCCCCGGAGACCGTGCGGTGTTCAACGGGGACAATGAAATCACTCGGTCCCTTTCCGGCACAGCGGCTGGCAAGGTATCTTATTTTACAGCAAGATCTCCTGAAAATCTCCGCCGCGGCTGTTTCCTGCGGGGTGATGCCATCTGGTTCCGGGAGGACGGAGCGGAGCGGGAGGTCCTGCCCCTGACGGACATCCTCCTGCCCGGAAGCCACAACGTAGAAAACTACATGGCCGCTGTCTGCGCCGTCCAGGGCCTGGTGCCGGACGCCGTGATCCGGGACTTTGCCCGGACCTTCGGCGGCGTGGAGCACCGCATCGAGCTGGTCCGGGAGCGGCGGGGCGTGCGCTGGTACAACGACTCCATCGCCTCCAGCCCCAGCCGGACCATGGCGGGCCTGCGCTCCTTCCCTGAGCAGGTTATCCTCATCGCCGGGGGCAAGGACAAGGGCGTCAGCTACGCCCCCCTGGGCCCGGTGGTCAATGAGCACGTGAAGCTCCTCATCCTCTGCGGGGCCACCGCCGGGGCCATCCGGGCGGCGGCGGAGCAGGCGGAGAACTTCCGGGGGCTGGAGATCGCCGAGGTGCCGGACTACCCCGCCGCCGTCTCCCTTGCGGACCGGCGCTCCGGACCGGGGGATGTGGTCCTGCTCTCCCCGGCAAGCACCTCGTTTGACCGCTTCCGCAATTTCGAGGAGCGGGGACGCGTTTTCAAGGACCTGGTCAACGCCCTCCCGGAATAAGGAAAAGCCCTCCCCACATAACATAGGGGGGAGGTGGTGGCGATGCGCAGGAGGTACCGGCCCCCGATGACGGGGGCTCAGCGGGTGCGGGTGTTCTGCTTTTTTCTAGCCGTGGTGCTCATCACCCTGGGCGTGGTGGGGACGGTCCATCTGCGGGGCCTGCTGGGAAATTTGGCGGAGACCGCAGTCTCCAACATGGTGGGCCAAGTGGTGACGGAGGCGGTCAGCGACACCATCGCCAACGGTGACATCCGGTACGAGCGGCTGATCTCCTTTGAAAAGGACAACAACGGCGATATCACCGCCCTCCACAGCAATATGGCGGAGTTCAACCGCCTCCAGGCGGGCATCACCCAGGAGGTCCTTACCCGCCTGGGCGAGGTGGCGGAGCGGGACCTTGTCATCCCCCTGGGGACCCTCACCGGGTCCGCCCTCCTCGCCGGACGGGGGCCCAGCTTCACGGTCAGAATGCAGTCCGTGGGGAGCTGTTCCGCCCGGTTTGAAAACCGGTTCTCCCAGGCGGGCATCAACCAGACCACCCACCGGATCATCCTCTGCGTGGAGGTCAATATGAGCATCCTTCTCCCGGGGTTTCAGACCAGTACGCAGGTGGACGCGTCCTTCTCCGTGGCCGAGACGGTCATCGTCGGCGATGTGCCGGAGAGCTACACCTACTTCGACTCCGGAAATCCCATTGAGGAGGACGCCTTAGAATATACGATGAACAACGGGTAGCCGTACCCAATCCAATGACAATGACCATAAAAGGAGCATCCTATGGACTACAAAAGTGAAATGCGGCAGCTGCGGGATACGCTCAACGAGGCGGGCTACAAGTATTACGTGCTGGACGCGCCGGAGATGGCGGACCACGAGTATGACCGGCTCCTGCGCCGGTTGGAGGAGCTGGAGGCCGCCCACCCGGAGGAGGTGACGCCGGATTCTCCCACCCGGCGGGTGGGGGGCGCGGTGCTGGAGAGCTTCCAGGAGGTGGCCCACCCGGTGCCGCTGGAGAGCCTGCAGGACGTGTTCTCCCCGGAGGAGGTGGAGGAGTTCACCGGACGGATGGCGGAGGCTCTGGAGCAGGTGGAATACAGCGTGGAGCCCAAGGTGGACGGCCTGAGCGTGGCGCTGGAATACCTGGATGGACTTTTCGTTCAGGGCGCTACCCGGGGCGACGGCAGGACGGGGGAGGATGTGACGGAAAATCTCCGCACCATCAAGTCCATCCCCATGACCCTGCCGGAGAAGCTCCCCCGGCTGATTGTCCGGGGGGAGGTGTTCATGCCCAAGAACGTCTTCCACAAGCTCAACCGGCAGAGGGAGGAAAACGGCGAACCCCTCTTCGCCAACCCCCGCAACGCCGCCGCCGGGTCCCTGCGTCAGCTGGACAGCAAAATCTGTGCCAAGCGCCTGCTGGACATCCGGGTTTTCAACCTCCAGCTGGTGGAGGGCCGCGCCTTCGCCACCCACAGCGAGAGCATCGACTACCTGGCCTCCCAGGGCTTCCAGACGATCCCGCGGAAGGTTCTCACCAGCGCGGCTGAGGTGAACGCGGAGATCGTCCGCCTGGGGGAGAGCAGGGAGGAGCTGCCCTTCGACATGGACGGAGCGGTTGTGAAGGTAAACTCCCTTACAGATCGCTCTGTCGTAGGAAGTACCGCCAAATGCCCCCGGTGGGCCATCGCCTACAAGTACCCGCCGGAGCAGAAGCCCAGCCGGGTGCTGGAGATCACCGTCCAGGTGGGCCGGACAGGGGTGCTGACCCCCAAGGTGGTGGTGGAGCCGGTGCGCCTCGCGGGGACAACCGTGACAAACGCAACACTCCACAACCAGGATTTCATCGACGAGAAGGACATCCGGGTGGGGGATACCGTGGTGCTGCAAAAGGCAGGGGAGATCATCCCCGAGGTGGTGGAGGTGCTCCTTGAGAAGCGCCCCGAGGGCACGGTGCCCTACCGCCTGCCGGAGAACTGTCCGGTCTGCGGCGCACCGGTGGCCCGGGACCTGGACGGTGCGGCGGTGCGCTGTACGGGGGCCGAATGTCCGGCCCAGCTCCACCGGAACCTGACCCACTTCGCAAGCCGGGACGCCATGGATATTGAGGGCATGGGGCCTGCGGTGATGAGCCAGCTCATTGAGAGGGGGCTGGTGAGGACAGCGGCGGACCTGTACTTTTTGACCGCCAAGGAGCTGGAGGGCCTGGAGCGGATGGGAAAGAAGTCCGCCCGGAACGCCGTGGCCGCCATCGACGCCAGCCGGAGCCGGGGCCTGGAGCGCCTCCTCTACGCCCTGGGCATCCGTCAGGTGGGGCAGAAGGCGGGGAAGATCCTCGCCGCCCGCTTCGGCTCCTTCGACGCCCTCGCCGCCGCCTCGGAGGAGGAGCTGACCGCCATCGACGACGTGGGGGCCGTCACCGCCGCTTATATCCGGCAGTGGCTGGACAGCCCCCAGTCGAAGGACCTCGTCGCCCGGCTCAAGGAGGCGGGGGTGTCCATGGACGCCGCCCAGGTGAGCGCCGGGGACCAGTTCCAGGGCCTGACCTTCGTCCTCACCGGCGCGCTGGAGCGCTTCACCCGGGAGGAGGCCGCCGCCCTCATCGAGGCCCGTGGGGGCAAGGCCGCCGGCTCTGTGAGCAAGAAAACCAGCTATGTTGTCGCCGGGGAGAACGCTGGGAGCAAGCTGAAAAAGGCCGATGAGCTGGGCATCCCCGTGCTCACGGAGGAGGAATTCGCAGCCATGCTGGAGGGCCCGCAGAACGCCGGGGAACAGCAAATGGACCTGTGGGGGACGCTCCCCCTGCAATAAAATATAAAAGTTTCAGTTTTTCTTCATCCGTCTCTTGCTTTTTTTGACAAAGATTGCTATAATGTTGGCACAGTCTTTTGGGGAGATTTTGCTGTCCCCAGCGGGCTGTCCCGCCCGGGCCTCGCCCCGGAGCAAGAAAAACGGAGGAAAGGAAAGACATGAAGCGTATCAGAAAAGCAATTTCCCTGGTCCTGGCCATGATCATGGTCCTGGCGCTGGTCCCCACGGCCTTTGCCGCGGAGAATACGTCTCCCGCTGAGGGAGCGGAGACCACCGCCGCCGACTATGAGGGCTGGGACACCATCAAGGTCTTCGAGACCACGGACGTGCATGGGCATATCACCGATGTGTCCAGCTACAAGGAGGAGACCTTCCAGTACCGCTTGGCCTATCTGGCCAAGATCGTGGCCGATGCCCGGGCCAATGAGGACTATGCCGGTGTCCTGCTGCTGGACGGCGGCGACATCTACCAGGGCATTCCCCACTCCAACCTGACCTATGGCGCCGCCCTGCGTGCCGCCTATGACGCCATGGGCTATGACGCCGTGGCCCTGGGCAACCACGAGTTCGACTGGGACGTCACCAAGTACGCCGCTGACGAGGAGGGCACCATGCCCGCCTACGAGATCGGCGAGTACAAGGGCGACAGCGACATCCCCGTGCTCATGAGCAACCTCTACGACGCCGGGACCGGTGAGCGGGTGAACTTCACCCAGGACTACGTGGTCCTGGAGAAGGGCGGCTACAAGGTCGCCGTCGTCGGCTACGCGGACGACTACTCCGCCGACATCATGGCCGCCAAGATCGCCCCCTACACCATCGACGAGGACCTGGAGAAGCTTGCCGCCAAGACCGCCGAGGTCCGCGAGGAGACCGAGGCTGACGTTCTGGTGGTCCTGGCCCACGCCGACCCCGCCCACATCGCAGAGGCCATGGACCCCGAGGTGGTGGACTTGGTGGCCGGCGGCCACACCCACCAGAACCTGACCGGCGTTGCCGAGAACGGCGTGCCCTACATCCAGAGCAGGGACAAGGCCCGCAACTTCGCCGCTGCCGAGATCAAGATCAACCCCGAGACCAAGGAAGTCGCCGTTGTGAACAATGCCGTTGAGACCATTTACGACAGCGAAGCCGTGGAGACCCTCTACTACAATGACGGCGCGAACGAGGCCCTGGATGCCGGCATCGCCGCCATCAGTCAGGCCGCCTGGGACGCCGTGAAGGACGGCATGTCCGAGGTCCTGGCCACCGTCACCGGCGATGTCTCCAAGGACCCCATCAGTGAGGAGACCACCACCTCCGTGGCGGGCAACTGGATCACCGGCCTCATGCTGGACGCCACCGCCGGGCTGGACACCATCGCCGCCTTCACCAACTCCGGCGGCATCCGCACCAGCCTGACCCTGGAGGAGGGCGCTGAGAGCCGCGACATCACTGTCGCCGACGTCTACACCATCTCCCCCTTCTCCAACCGCTTCTACACCTACACCATCAACGGCGCTCAGCTTGCCGCCCACCTGGAGAACGCCCTCCAGGGCTCCTATGAGAACTCCAACTTCGGCGACCAGTTCTCCGGCATCGTGGCCGAGTACTACGATGTGATGGAGAACGGTGAGAAGACCGGCATCAAGGTCACCAAGATCACCACCGACGATGGGGAGGAGATCGATATCACCGATACCGAGACCACCTTCAACGTCTGCGTCAACCAGTACAACGCCACCCTCGAGGGCTCCGTCTTCGAGAATATGGAGCCCCTTCAGGAGCACGACGCCTGCCCCATCGACAACGAGAGCATGATCGCCTGCCTCCAGGCCCGCCGCGAGGCTGAGGGCGTGGATTGGGAGCTGGACACCACCGTCCGTGCCGTGAAGGTGGAGGCCCCCGCCGCCGAGGCTCCTGCTGAGCCCGAGACTCCTGCTGAGCCTGAGACCCCTGCCGAGCCCGAGACTCCCGCCCAGCCGGAGACTCCCGCCGAGCCCGAGGTCCCTGCCCAGCCTGAGACCCCCGCTCCCGCAGAGCCCGCCGAGGGTACCACCTACGTGGTCATCGCAGGCGACTGCCTGTGGAAGATCGCAGCCAAGCTCTACGGCGACGGCGACCGCTGGGGTGAGATCTACGAGGCCAACAAGGCCGCTATCAAGAACCCCCAGATGATCTACATCGGTCAGGAGCTCCTGATCCCCTGATCTCTGGAACATAAACCCATCGACCCAAAAGGCCGGCACAGCGTGACGCTGTGCCGGCCCTTTCGACTGTGGGCTCAGAGGACCCGCTCGGAGATCGTCCGGCAGATCGTGGGGATATCCGCGTTGGAGACGAACTCGAACCGGACCCGCCCCAGGCCGCTGAACCAGAGGTCCAGCTCGCTGTCCAGGTCCAGCACCCCGGCGGTCTCCACGGAGAATGCCTGGATGCGGCTGTAGGGAAGGATGGTGAAGTCCTTCTTTTTCCCCACCAGGCCCTGGATGTTGATGGCGAAGATCCGCCTGCTGGTGAAGACTACGCCGTCGCGCACGGTCTGGAAGCACTGGATGATCTCCTCGCCGCCAATGAACATGGGGCGGATGAGGTCCTCAAAAGCGTTGTCCTTGACAGGGCGGAGCTTCAGGTACTCCGCGTTCTCAAAATCAATCATAGCCGTTTGGCCTCCTGTATCAATCTGCGGCGGCGCGCCCCACCGCGGTACCCACCAGTATAGCAGACCGGCGGGGGAAAAGCAATCCGGACAAAAAAACCGCCGTCCGATGAAAATAATGCTGTAAAAATGGGGAGAGATGTGGTATCATGTCAGTGGAGCAGGCACCTCAGCCCGGCCCCATTACTCACAACAGGGAGGAACACACGATGAAACTCGAAAATATCTTAGAAGAGCTCAGTGTATTCGGCCATGACCGGCCCGTGCCCCGGGAAGCCCTGGCGGAGGCGGCACGTCAGCGGGAGGCAGTGACGCCCATCCTGCTGGACGCGCTGGACCGGACGTGGGAGAAGCTTCACTCCGAGGAATATGAGGCGCTCTGCGAAGAGCCGGGCTATGACCTCTCCTACTACGGCATCTTCCTGCTGGGCCAATTCCGGGAGCAGGCGGCGTTCCCCAAGCTCCTGCGCATCCTGACGCTGGACGAGGAGCGCCTGGACCTGATGCTGGGCGACCTCCTCACGGATGATGGCTTCTCCAGCGCGCTCTACGGCACGTATGACGGAAGCCTCTCCGGCCTCCGGGCCGTCATTTGCGACACCAGCCTGGAGCCCTTCGCCCGGAGCGCAGCGCTGAATGTGCTCGACGGGCTCCTGGGGGACGGCAGGCTCTCCCGGGAGGACGCGGTGCGCTTCCTGCGGGAGCGGCTCACCGCCCTGGGCGGGAGCGAGGCGGAACAGCTCTTCGGCGCGCTGCTTGTAAGGTTCGCCGCCAATAACGACCTCTATGAGCTGGTGGAGGAGGTCCGGAGCGCCTACCGTCAGGACCAGGTGGAGGTGGATTTCTTCGGGGACTTCGACGACTTCTTCGACGCCCTCTACAACGAGACCGGCCCCCGGGAGCATACGCACCTGCTGGAGGACACGGCGGCGGAGCTGGAGGGCTGGAGCTGTTTCCAGCGCGGGAAGACCGGTCCGTCCGCAGAGGAGCTCCTCAGCTGGAGCGCGGGGCGCAATGACCCCTGCCCCTGCGGGAGCGGGAAGAAGTTCAAAAAGTGCTGTCTGCCCAAGCAGGAGGCCCTGCGGCTCTCCATAAACCGGGAGTGGGTCCCGCAGGACGAATACCCCCAGCTGGACAGGCGGGGGGACCGGCCCGGACTGCTGGAGTTCTACGACCGGCGCGCCGTCGAGGTCGATCAGCTCGCCTACCGGGGGATGAAGAAGCTGAGGAGACGGCGGAGGGTGGACCGCAAGTCCTTTGCAGAGGCCCGGAAGCTGTTGTGGCAGGCCTTTGAGCGCTTCCGGAAGGTCTGTGAGGACGAGAGACTGGAGACCCCGGAGGACTACGACCGGCGCTATAAGATGCACTATCTGTGCGCCGAGTGGCTGGAGGAGCTGCTGAGCCTTTTGGACGAGGGGGAGCAGTATGAGGCCGTGAAGGCCGTCCTGTCCGCCCAAAAAGAGTAAAATATCAGAGGATACAGCCCATAGGACTGTATCCTCTTTCTTTGCGCGCTTCCCGCTACAGGGCGGGCCCGGCGGCGGGGAGGGTCAGCTCAGCCTTGAAGAGATCGCCGTCGATAGAGAGGTCGAAGGTGCCCCCCATCAGGTCCATGAGGCTGCGGGCAATGTTCAGCCCCAGGCCGCTCCCCTCGGTGTGGCGGGAGGCGTCTCCCCGGACGAAGCGCTCCATGAGCTCTTCAGCGCTGACGTTGAGGGGGTCCTGAGAGATGTTCTTCATCGTGAGGAACATCCGCTCCTCCCGGGTCCCCAGGTCCACGTAGACCCGGGTGCCGGGCATGGCGTACTTGCAGACATTGCTGAGGAGATTGTCCAGCACCCGCCACAGGAGGCGTCCGTCGGCCATGGCCATGAGACTGCCCTCGTAGGTGCTGACCACCACCTCCAGACGGCCCTTGGTGAGGCGCTCGTCGTAGTCGCCGATGGCTTGCAGGATGATCTCGTTGACCACGATGGGCGCAAGGCTCACGGAGACGTTCCCTGTGGACGCCTTGCTGGCCTCCACCAAGTCCTCGGTGAGTTTTTTCAGCTTGGCGGACTGCCGGTCCAGCACCGCCGCGTACTCCGCCGCCGCAGGGGGGAGGTCCTCCTTTTTCAGAAGGTCCACGTAGTTGACGATGGAGGTAAGGGGGGTCTTGATGTCGTGGGAGACGTTGGTGATGAGCTCTGTTTTGAGCCGCTCGCTCCTCATGCGCTGTTCCACCGCCCGGTTCATGCCTACGCCGATGGCGTTGAGGTTCTCGGCGTGGCGGCGGATGTCGGGGAGCATCTTCCGGGTATCCAGCTGGGCGTCCAGGTCCCCGGCGGCGAGGGCCTGCCCCATATCACGGACCTTCTGGAGCTGGAGGGACAGCGCCGCCGCGCCCATGACCAGGGTGATGTCCATCACCAGGGCCACGAGGAAGAAAAAGCCGCTGTCGTAGCTGTCGAACATGATGAGGGTCAGGAAGGTCTGGGCCGCGAGGACAGCGCCGGTGAAGAGCACCGCCTTCCAGGTGAGGGGCAGGGCGTGGGCGAACTCCGCCAGGGCATCCCAGCCCCGCTTCCAGATGCGCCAGCACCAGTGGATGAGGAAAAAGCAGATGGAGTTGCGCCACCAGCGGCCCTTCTTGAAGCGGACGGCGAGGGTCATCAGCGTGGCAAGCGCCACCACCACGGCCCCCATCAGGCAGGTGCCGTACCAGGCGAGGTACAGCTCCAGGAAGGGGGAGTCGATGTGGTACCCCCGGTCCAGCATGGCTATGCACAGCACGAAGAGGCACAGGGCGCAGGAGAGGTAGAGGTCCAGGGGGATGCGGTCCTGGAAGCCCAGGACGATGCCCTCCCGTCCGGCCCGGTGCCCGGCGGCGGAGAGGAGGAATACCAGCGACGCAAGCCCCGACAGCGCCAAAAGGGCGGTCAGAAACACCACGGCGCTGAGTTGCATGGAGTGGAGACTGTTGTAGAGGTCCAGGTTCCGGTCAAAGACGCTGTGGAGTGGCAGGTCCGGGGAGAGGTAGCCCACGACCGTACAGGCGTCATCGACGCGGCTCTCCCTTCGGGCGAGGGGGTCGGAGGGGATGTCGCCCCAGGCGTCTGTCAGATTCCCGTCCCGGTAGACCTGGGCGCTGTATCCGGCGTAGCGCTCCTCCAGCTGGTAGCGGGCGTAGTCGCTGCCGCTCTCCAGAGCTTCCACCACGCTCCGGGCCGCGCCGTCCATGGTATTGGTACACAGCGGGTCCTGCTCAAAACTGTCGTACACGCCGCAGCCTGCCGACATCGCCGCTGCCGCCGCGCCAAAGAGCATCACCCCCGCCGCGCAGAGCAGCAAGAGCACCATAACCAGGCATTTAGCAGGGAGGGATGTGCGCAAGTCCCGATGCTTCATGAAACCGCCTCCTCATGAGCAAGGCAAAGCCTTGCGAACAAAAGTTTTTCTTTTTCGCTTCCTTTTTCTTTTTTCAAAAAGAAAAAGGAAGATCACGGCTCCATCTTGTACCCCAGGCCCCAGACCACCTTCAAATAACGGGGATCGGAGGGAGTGATCTCCAGCTTCTCCCGGAGGTGCCGGATGTGGACGGCCACCGCGCCCTCGGAGCCATAGGCGGCCTCGTTCCAGACCTGCTCATAGATCTGGGCGGAGGAGTAGACCCGGCCCGGATGGCGCATAAGAAGGTGCAGGATGTTGTACTCGATGGGGGTGAGGTTCACGTTCTCGCCGTCCACAGTGACGGTCTTGGCCTCGTCGTCCAGGGTGATGCTGCCGATGACCAGCTTGCTGGGCTTCTGCTCCATGCCGCCCAGGGTGGTGTAGCGCCGGAGCTGGGAGCGGACCCGGGCGAGGACCTCAATGGGGTTGAAGGGCTTGGTAATGTAGTCGTCCGCCCCCACGTTGAGCCCCAGGACCTTGTCGGTGTCCTCGCTCTTGGCGGTCAGGAGGATGATGGGGATGTTGTACTCCTCCCGGAGCTTCGCCGTGGCGGAGATACCGTCCATCTCCGGCATCATGATGTCCATGAGGATGAGATGGATGGTGTGCTTGCGGACGATGTCCAGGGCCTCCCGGCCGGTGTAGGCCTCGTAGAGGCCGTAGCCCTCGGCGGAGAGATAGATTTTCAGAGCAGTCACGATGTCCCGCTCGTCGTCGCAGATCAAAATATTCGGCATAGTGCGCTTTTCCCACCTTTCTTTAAGATTTTATCACAGGATGGTTGAGAAGGGAAGGGGGGAGTTATTAAGGTTGCCTTAAGATTTCTTTTCTCCCCGCCGGGATTGACAGCGGCCCACCTTTTTCTTATAATAAGGAGGAAACCAAAAAACGCAGGGGGTACAAAGTTATGCGAGGATTCCCGTCATCTGTGACCGACATCCGGAAGAAGGTGTTCACCGAGGTGGCCCGGCTTGCCTACGACGGCGACTACGACCGGATGGAGGACCTGCCCTATGTGATCGTCCCCGGCGAGGAGGCCATGTACCGGGAATCCATCTTCCTGGAGCGGGCCATCGCCGGGGAGCGGGTGCGGCTCACCATGGGCCTGCCGCTTCGTCCGGTGGACCAGCGGGTCCTGGTCAGCGAGGGCCTCAGTGAGAGCGCCATCGCGGAGAAGTACTACGAGCCGCCCCTCATCAATATTATCAACTACGCCTGCCACGCCTGTCCCACCAGGCAGTACCGCATCACCGAGTACTGTCAGGGTTGTTTGGCCCAGTCCTGCCGTCAAGTCTGTCCCAAGGACGCCATCCGCTTTGTCAACGGCAAGTGCTACATCCGGCAGGACGCCTGCATCAAATGCGGCAAATGCGCCGCCGCGTGCAACTACAACGCCATCATCCAGCTGGACCGCCCCTGCGCCCGGGCCTGCGGCATGGACGCCATCGGCTCCGACGAGCACGGCCGGGCCAAGATCGACTACGACAAGTGTGTCTCCTGCGGCATGTGCCTGGTGAACTGCCCCTTCGGGGCCATCGTGGACAAGGGGCAGATCTTCCAGCTCATCAACGCCATTCTCCAAGGGGACAAGGTGGTGGCCATCGTGGCCCCGGCCTTCCTGGGGCAGTTCGGCCCCGACGCCACTCCGGAACGGCTCACCGCCGCCATGAAGCGCCTTGGCTTTGCGGGGGTGGTGGAGGTGGCCGTGGGCGCGGACCTCTGCACCATCGAGGAGGCCAAGGATTTCATGGAGAAGGTCCCCGCCGAACAGCCCTTCATGGCCACCTCCTGCTGTCCCTCCTGGTCCGTCATGGCGAAGAAGCTTTTCCCCCAGTTTGCCGACTATATCTCCATGGCCCTCACCCCCATGGTGCTCACCGCCCGCCTGCAAAAGCAGAAGGACCCGGGGTGCCGCATCGCCTTCATCGGCCCCTGCGCGGCCAAGAAGCTGGAGGCCAGCCGCAGGACCATCCGCTCGGACGTGGACTTCGTGCTGACCTTCGAGGAGCTCCAGGGCATGTTCGAGGCCAAGGGCGTCGGCTTCGCCTCCATCCCGCCCGAGGAGGAGGTCCCCCTCAGTGAGGCCACCGGCGCGGGCCGGGGCTTTGCTGTAACCGGCGGCGTGGCCGGGGCGGTGGTGAAGGCCATCGAGCGCATGGAGCCGGGCAGGGAGGTGAAGGTGGCCTCCGCCGAGGGCCTGAAGGAGTGCCGGAAGATGCTCCTCCTCGCCAAGGCCGGGAAGTACGACGGCTACCTGCTGGAGGGCATGGCCTGTCCCGGCGGATGTGTGGCCGGAGCGGGGACCATCGCGCCGGTGGACAAGTCCATCGCCGCCATCGGCAGGTACAGCAAGGCGGCGGACAAGCAGAACGCCCTGGATTCCGAATATGAAGTAGACCTGCCCCTGCTGGATGAGTGAAAATAGAGGAGGATCACGTCATGCTTGACAAGCATTTGATTGCAAAAACAGCCCCTGCCGCAAGAGAAGAGAACCAGATCACCCTGGACACGGTCCGCATCACCGTGCTCACGGAGCGGCTGTTCCGGATTGAGGTGTCGCCGGAGGGCCGCTTCTGCGACCAGGCCACCCAGGCCGCCTGGTTCCGGGACCTGGGGGCGGTGGACTTCCGGGCGGAGGAGGCCGGGGAGGTCCTTCGCATTGAGACAAAGCGGGCCGCGCTCCTCTGGAGGGGGTCCCTGGAGGAGAGCGGCGCGGTGCCCGAGAGCATGGGGGAAGCGCCCCTCGGCAACGAGGGGAACCTCCTGGGCACCTGTCGGACGTTGGACGAGTGCGACGGGGACCGGTGGGTTCCCTGGGAGGGGAGCCGCCGTCCGCCCCAGCCGGTGGAGCTCTCGCCGGGGGTGGTGTCCGCCACCGGCGCGGCTGTGCTGGATGACAGCGCCTCCCTGGTCCTGCGCCCGGACGGGATGCTGGAGCGGCGGGCGGCGGCGGAGCTGGATGTCTACGTCTTCGCCTACGGCAGGGACTACCGGGGGGCGGTGGAGGCCCTTTTCGCCCTCTGCGGCGGCACGCCCCCCATCCCCCGCTTTGCCCTGGGCAACTGGTGGAGCCGCTACCACCCGTATACGGAGAAGGAGTACCTCCACCTTATGGACCGCTTTGCCCAGCGGCAGGTGCCCCTGACCGTGGCCACGGTGGACATGGATTGGCACTGGTCCGAGACCCTGGACGAGAAAAAGCAGCTCACCGCCCGGGGCAAGGACGACGCCCTCCACGGCGGCAAGAGCGGCTGGACCGGCTACAGCTGGAACACGGACCTCTTTCCGGACTACCGCCGGTTCCTCAGGGAGCTCCATGAGAGGGGGCTCCATGTGACGCTGAACCTCCACCCGGCCCTGGGCGTGCGCTTTTTTGAGGACGCCTATCCGGAGATGTGCGCGGCCATGGGGGTGGACCCGGAGACGGAGGCGCAGATTCCCTTCGACTTTACGGACCCCCGCTTTATCAACGCCTACTTCCGCATTCTCCACCGGCCCTACGAGCGGGACGGGGTGGACTTCTGGTGGATTGATTGGCAGCAGGGGAGTTCCTCCAAGCTGGAGGGCCTGGACCCCCTGTGGGCCCTCAACCACTACCACTTCCTGGACCAGGGGGAGACCGGAAGGCCCCTGATCCTCTCCCGGTACTGCGGGGCGGGGGCCCACCGGTATCCGCTGGGCTTCTCCGGGGACACCATCGTCACCTGGGATACCCTGCGCTACCTGCCCTATTTCACCGCCACCGCCTCCAACGCCGGATACGCCTGGTGGAGCCACGACATCGGCGGGCACATGGGCGGGAGCAAGGACGACGAGCTCTATGTCCGCTTTTTGCAGTTCGGCGTCTTCAGCCCCATCAACCGCCTCCACTCCACCAACTCCCCCACCTTCACCAAGGAGCCCTGGGCCTTCATGGGGGGCACGGGGCTGGTGGCGGAGGAGTTTCTGCGCCTGCGCCACCGGATGATCCCCTTTCTGTATTCCGCCTCCCGGGAGACTGCGGAGCGGGGCCGCGCCCTGGTAGAGCCGCTGTACTACGGTTGGCCCATGGCGGAGGCGGCCTACCGCTATCCCAACGAGTACCTCTTCGGCGGGCAGCTGCTGGTGGCCCCGGTGACGGAGCGGAGCGGGGCGCAGGGCCTTGCCCGGGT
>CAJUOA010000052.1 GCA_910587785.1 uncultured Oscillospiraceae bacterium
TTGTTTGGAGAAAGATCCTTCCTGTCCATCGCTAGCTATTTGCGGATAGGCTCTATGAAAGCGGTCCTGAATTCTCCCCGGCATCCTGAATACGGCGATATCACCGTCCCTTTTCCCATTCCCCGAGATGAGTATGACAGGACCATGGACCTGCTAGACGGGTTGGGAATCGGGGATGTGCTTCGTCAGGACTGTCACATCGCCGTGTTGGAGAGCGATTACCCCGCCCTCGCTCGACTGGAGGGCGCGGTGGTCAATGTGGACGAGCTGGACTGTCTTGCCAAACATATGGACAGCTTTTGCGAGAGCGAGGACCACCAATTTCTTGCTATGGCGCACAAACTGGATATTTCCAGCATCCGGGATTTCATTAATCTGACGCTCTGCTACCAGCAGGCCACAGTCATCACCGATTTCTCTAATCTGGAGAAAATCGGGAAAGATCACATTCTGACCGTGAACTTTGGAATACCACTGGAGGAATATCAGGCGGTAGACGGAAGAAAAGAGGCCCTCCAGCTCATCCAGGACGGCGACGGAACGATTACCCCTTACGGTGTGGTGTACGATAACGGAATGGAATTGGAGCAGGTCTATGACGGTATGCGGTTCCCGCCATATATTGATGGCCCCACTATTCTGGCGTGGGAAGCGGCGGATGGTGCCGGAAGGATGCTTTTGCCTGCCGATGTCAGACCGGCAGCTCCAGCGGGCGCAGATTCGTGCTGGTATCGAAAACCCGGAAACGCCTTTGACGCTCGAAATGGACGACCTGCCGGATGAGGCCGCTGGCGCGCTGGACTTGGATCACTTGACGGTCAGAGACCTGCCGGATTTGAACCGGCTGTGCCAGGCCATTGAGCAAATGAGCAAGGCAGACAGAGAAAAGCTGGGCGCGCTGGTGCAGTTGACGGAATCTCCGAGTATAAAGGAAGTCTGCCGGTTGGCGGAAAATCTGGATCAGTTTGGCTTGATCCCCGGCGTCTTCACCCCGGAGGAGTACGGCAAGTATATGATTCGGGAGTCGGGCCACTTTGCATATGACGAGAATCTGGAAGAATTCTACGATTTTCGAAGCTATGGTGAGAAGTGCATCCTGCATGAGGGCGGGCAGTTTACCGAGTTTGGTTATGTGGTCAGCTACGGCCCGATGACGTTGGCGGAGCTGGTGCAGAACGATTCTGCGGAGCAACACCAGTGGGAGCAGGGAATGTAGACTTGAGAGGGAAGGTGAAATGATTGAACACCAGCGCTTATGAAACTCCCAGGACAATGATCCTGACGCTTGCAACTCTGGAGCGGGCCGACACCCTGATCCTCCCCGCCTCTGCGGCACAACTGAATCGTGCCCAAAAAGTTCTTGAGATCGATGATTTTTCCGAGGCGGTGATCGCTGGCATCGAATATGCGTCCCCCAGTTTGAGCCGGTTGATCCCTGCGGGCACGGCCACCGTAGAGGATCTCAACGAACTGGCCCACTGCCTCCAGCAAATCGATGCGGAGGGCGAGACGGCAAAATACTGCGCTGCACTGGAGGTGGAGAGGCCGTCCACCTTCTCCGAGGCCCTCGACATGGCGGTCAATGTGGACGACTACGAACTGGTGCCTGAAGACGGGTGGGAATATGGCCGGGAAGCCCTTCGCCGCATTGGTGCAGATGATGAACTGCTGGAAACCATCGACGGCTATACCGATTTTGAGCAGTTGGGCAGGGCCATGATGGAGGAGGACGGCGTTCGCCGGACGGAGTTTGGCCTGGTTCGCCGGTTGAGTTCCCCCTTCGAAGAACAGCTCGAAATGGGACAGCAGATGCAATAAAAATCCTGTAGCTTTTCGTCAAAATCTGTAGTATGTATTATGACTATCCAAACAAGAAGGAAGTGAGATCAATTGAGTATCAACATTTACAAGGACCAGATGGAGCGCGGAACGCTGTTCGGCAAGCCGGTGCTGTTCACCGAGCAGGACATTCCGCGCGAGTCGGTTCCGGACGGCTGGTTCTGTTACGACCTGTGCGGGAACGACCGGCACCCGGACGAGCCCACCGAGCTGATGGACCGCGTCCTCTGGGAGCGCCTCGGGACCGTTCTCTCCCCCGCGCCGCTGAAACGCGCCTCCACCGAGGTCAGAAAGATCAAGGACGCCCTCGTTCTGAGCGGGGAGATGACCTCCCTGAACGCTTTCTGTCAGGAGCAGGGCCTCGCCTGCCCCAGCGACCCCCGGAAATACATTCTGCGTCCCGCTTCCGCACAGGAGGCGGGATTATTCTATTCCGAGATGGATCAGGAACAGGATGCCATGGCGGGAACGGTGGGTCATATGCGGTTCTACTTTGACAGCGAAGGGACGTTCTGCCACAGCTGGCAGCCCCACAATGACGACCGCTTCAACACGCCGGAGTTCAAATCTGCCCTCCAGGAATTCGTAGACGAGATGCGTGAGCGCGGGCCGCTGCACGGCGGCGCTTCCATGCGCCGGTGGTGCTATCAGAATCCTGCCGGGGAGATCGGGCGGGAGCAGGTCGGGTTTGTTGCGGAGACGGAGGAATACCGGTTCTGCCTGCGTTGTACGGCGCTCGACGGCGATTACGGGTACCTCTACTGCTACGACCTGAACGAGCAGAGATTGGCAATGACAGACCAGGAGGCTCAGAGCCCGAAAATGGAAATGGGAGGAATGTGAACCATGCAGATGATACCAAAAGGCTGGCTGGAGTTTCTGCGGGAGCAGTACCCGGTGGGTAGCCGGATCAGGCTCCGTGAGATGGGCAACGACCCCGACCCGGTCCCTCCGGGCACCATGGGGACGCTGCAGTTCATCGACGACGCTGGAACTTTCCACACCGCATTTGACAATGGTCGTGGCCTCGGCCTGATCCTGGGCGAAGACAGCTTTACCGTCCTGCCGCAGATTCAGACGCTGAAGCTGTTCATGCCTCTGACAGCGGACTACTACGAGCCGGACGAGTGGGGCGATATGCCCGAGGAGTGCGACTTTCTGGATGGCCGCGCCCTGTGTGCGTATGAGGACAGCATCCTGGCCTCCCTGCTCAAGGAGCGGGCCCCGGAGGAGGCGGAGCGCGGCCTGATGCTCTATTACGGTGAGGCGGACAGCGTCAATAGCAAGGTGCAGTCCTACGTGTTCACCGTGGAGGAGCGGGACGGACAGCTCTGGGGTGTGGCGGAGTGCAAGGTGCAGGGCCAGCTGACGCCGGAGGAACTGGACAAACTCAAAGAGGCCGTTACCGGTCAGGCTTCAGACGGCCTGGGCGAGGGCTGGGAACAGCGTCCCATCCAGGTCGGAGGCGGTGAGTTGTATGTCCACCTGTGGCAGGGCGATGGCTGGAGCATCATGACGGAGCAGGACCGCTTTCCTAAACAGCAGCAGGAGCAGGGAGGGATGACCTTTGGCTAAAATCTTCCGCGTCTACGCCGCCAATGGCAGGGACCGCTACGCGGAGCTGGACCTCCCCGCCGGAGACTACGAGATGCTGGACCTCATGGAGCGCCTGCGGCTGAAGCCCGGCCAGCTCCCCTATCTGGAACTTCTGGAGTGCCGGGAGGAGCACGGCTATCTGGAAAAATGCATCCACGAGCTGCCGGACATTTTCCAGCTCAACGCCCTGGCAAAAAAGTTGGCTGAGCTTACGAGTCCCCAGGATATGGCGGCGTTTGAGGGGCTGACGGGGCAAGAAATCCGACAGAACGGATTGCCCATTCCCCTCTCCCGGCTCATCGGCTTTGCCGGCAACACAGAGGGATGCGCTTTGGCGGAGAACGTCATGACCGACTTTCAGCTGGGAAAGTTTCTGGTGGAGAACGGCTTTCTTCCCGAGACGGAGGAAATGTCAGATGCCGCCATTGCCCTGCTGGATTTCGGAAAGATCGGCAAAGAGCACCGGGAGGCGGAGGGCGGCCTCTTCACAGCCTTTGGCTATGTGGAACAGCTTCCGGAAGTACAGAATATCAGCGAAACCACGGACTTTCAGCCTAAAAGGCCACCTTATACGGTCCTTCTCAATGTGGCAAAGTTGCCGATCCAGGAGCGTGATATGCTCCAGCTTCGGCTCCCCGCACCGGAGGAACAGCTGCAGGAAGCACTGGACAAGCTGGGCGCGGAGAGTTGGGTGGAGGTTGCCGTTTCCATCCTGGACTGCCCCATCCCGCGCCTGAACCACACGCTGTATTTGGACGGCGAAGCGCCTCAAATCCTGGAGCTGGCGCAATGCCTGCAACATCTGGACGAGCGAGGTGAGCTGACCAAGTACAAAGCCGTTCTTGAGGTGAGCAACTGCATGGATCTATCGAAGATGGTCTCCCTCGCCGGTGCGTTGGACGACTACTTCTTCGAACCGCAGACCGGCAGTCCGGAAGCTGTGGCGCGTGAGGAACTGAGCGTCATTGTCAACAGCCAGGACGTGGAGACATTGCTCCCATACGTTGACCTCGTTCGTTACGGACGCGCCCTGCTGGAGCGGGACCAGGCGGTCATCACGGAGTACGGCCTCCTGCAGCGGGAACAGACCATAGAACAGCCCCGGTTGGGCGGAATGGAGATGAACTGATGCACGATGAATTCCAATATCTGACGGAGCTTCCGGGAACGCCGAAGAAGCAGTCCTGGGTGCAGGACCGGCTGGAAATATTGAGCGAGTGGGAGCGGGTGATGCTCACGGCGGTCACCGCCCAACAGCCTCCCGCCACTGCGGCGGAGGCATTCAACTGTCTGCTGTCGCTGGAATACGGCTCTGTATTCTCTGCAATGAACGGTTATGAGGACTTGGGCAGGTACCAACTTCGTGCCATGGCTGAGGACATGACGGATGAGCTGATAGAATACGCCGACCTGTACGCGCTGGGGAAGAAGTTTGAGGAAGCACACCCCGGCCAGTTTGTTGGCGAGTACTATGTGGCGTATCCATCGGAGGAAGCATCGTTTGCATTTGGCGGTCAGAGCGTCAGACTGAAGCTGGCCTCGTCCGCTGTGCCGGAGGGAGTGTGGCTGAGCCTGCCGGACTATCGGGAGCTATACGGCGCGGGCGATGAGATCGGCAAGACCGGCGTCGCGATGAAAGCCCTGCGCGTCCTCAGTCTGGAGGAATGTACCTTGCTGGACGCCAGATGCTTCCTGCCGGAAGCGGTCAGCCTTATGAAGCAGTACGACAGCGTCACGGAGCTGGTCCGGGACGCCAGTCAGCTGGGGTGCGTCCTGGATGAGCAGGGCCAGGGAGAGCCCAACTGGCTGGAGAAGTTCGCCGCCGCTTTGGAATATGAGGGCTGTGACACGTTGAAATTTGCCCTGGACATTTCGCAAAATCTGCAATGCTATGAGTGGGCATCCTGTGAGCGACTGGCGGCTTTGGGTGCGGAGCATCTGTGCTTATGCGAAGTGCCGGAGGATCTGATCCAATCCGGTTGTATCGATTTGCGCAGGTTCGCGAAGGACCTGCTGGAGAGCGACGGGTATATGCTGACCGGCGACGGGGAGGCGTATGTGAAACGAAACAGGAAGGAGTTTATCTACAAACACAGCGCCAGGGACTCCCCCGGCCAGGACCAACAATCCGGTATGACTATGCAATCGGAAGGGATGGTGATGATGTGAACGAGTACACAGTGCCCTTTCTGCGCCTGCCGGGTACAATGGAGGAACAGACCTGGCTGGCGGAACATCTGGAGACACTGAGCGTCCGGGAATCCATCATCCTCGCCGCCGCAGTGGAGCACAGCCCGCCCGAGACGATGGCAGACGCTGTGAACAACTTGCTTACCCTGGGCGAGTATGAAGTACTCCCGGCTGGGAGTTACGAACAGCTGGGAGCGCTCTATTTGCAGACAGCCGATGTCCCGAACGAGCAGCGGCCCGCCTTTGACAAAGGGGCGCTGGGCTGGTGGTACGCGAACGAACACCCCGGAACATTCCTTGACAGCCGTTTCTACGTCTCCTATCCGGAGCAGGACACGCCCCAACCTTACAATGGGAACCATCTCCCCACAGACCTGGAGCTGTTGGATTGGAGCGTGCGGTTGAAACTGGCCTCGCCGTCGGCCCCGGAGGGCCTGTGGCTCAAGCTCCCGGACAGTCAGGGCGAACTCGACCTGGCACGGGAGGCGTTGGGGGTCAATCATATAGAGGACAGCACCCTGCTGGAGGAAAGATGCATCCTGCCGTGCGTGCGTGACCGCGACATCGTGGATGATTTTGCGTTCATCACCCACGCGGTCTATGAGGGCGACCGGCTGGGGGATTTCCTGAAGAAATGCAAGGAGGAAGCTGGCCTGCTGGAGCGGTTTCTGGCCGCGCTGGAGTACGAATCCTGCCAGGACCTGGGCGGAGCGGCACAGATCGCGGAAGCGATGGATTCCTATGACGTGGTCGAAGCGGACGCATTCCTGGACCGCGTGACGCGGGAGCTGAATGAGGAACCCTGGGCGAAGGCCGGGGAGGGCATTCAAAACTGCTTCGACTACGCCGCCTATGCGGAAGCCGGGGCGGCACAGCAGGGCTACAGCCTGACCCATGACGGGCGGTACTACATCCGAAAGAGCGGTGCCCAAGAGCTGGGCATGACCATGCAGTGAGGAAAAGAATATGGACGATGGATTAGATTATGAAGTATCCACAAAGGTCAGATTTCTGCTGAATTATGACGGTGCGGAAGAGTTCAACACACTGCTCCTGCCGGATGTGCAGGAAGCATTTGTCAACCACGTCAAGGAGGTCTACGAGCGGAACGATACGCTGCGCGAATATATTTCCGGCGATCTGAACTTCCGCTTCGATGGCCGCAGGGTAGATTTGGAATACGTCTTCTCATGCTGTGATGAAAATGAGGCGGAAGCGGAGAGTTTCTCCGAGTACTGTGTACGCGAGGTGCAGAGAGAACTGGAGGAATTCGGATGCAGGCTCACGCATATTGCCTGCTCCGCAGACGAGGCGGATATGGCGTGGCTGGAGGAATTGGAGGACGCCATATTCGGTCCCAGAGGCGCTGCTGACGATGAGCACCTTCAGCCCGAGTTTGGCGGCATGATTATGTAATAAAACGATGAGGGGCCGTTTCTCCGGAGGGACGGCCCTCTTTTTCTGCCCTTTTCCGGAGGATCAGCCCCGGAAAGGATCAAAAATGGCAAGTGAACAGCTGAAAAACCATCTCAAACACAACTGCCTTGGCCGCAAGAACGCGGTCAAGAGCCAGGAGCTGGAGGCGGCGCTCCACATTAGCGGCAACGAACTGCGCCGCCAGGTCAACCGCCTCCGCCAGAAGAAGGTCCCGGTCTGCAGCGGTCCGGAGGGGTACTTCTACGCCAGAAACGCGGGCGAAATCTACACCACCATCCGCAGCCTCAAGGACATGATGTACGGTCTGAGTCAGGCTGTGGACGGTCTGGAGGGCGCGCTGGAGAGCTTCGGGGAGGAAGCGGGTGGGTCCCCCTGAACAGTTTTGCCAGCTGGATCGGAGGGAAGAAGCTACTGCGGGAGGAAATCGTGCGCCGGTTCCCGCTGGACTACGACCGGTACATCGAGGTCTTTGGCGGCGGAGGCTGGGTGCTGTTCCACAAGCGGCCCCGAAACGATTTTGAGGTCTACAACGATTTCAACGACCTGCTGTCGAACCTGTTCCGCTGTGTCCGGGAAAAGCCGGATTTGCTCATCAACGCATTGCGTTATGTCCTCAACTCCCGCGCGGACTTCGAGCGTGCGCGGTTGGCGCTGCAGCAGAAAAACACGACCGACATCCAGCGGGCGGCCTGGTTCTATCAGATCATCCGGCAGAGCTATTCCTCCGGCCTCACCAGCTTTGCCAGCCAGCCCCATGACCTGTGGGACGATTTCCCGCTCATCCAGCAGTCCAGCCGGAGGCTCAAGGATGTGGTAATAGAAAACCAGGACTTCGAGCGGCTCATCCGGCACTACGACCGTCCCACAGCCTTCTTCTACTGTGATCCGCCCTACCACAAAACCGAGGGCTACTACCAGAATATCGGCGAGAGGGGGTTTACCGAAGACGACCACATCCGCCTGCGGGACCGGCTGCTCAAGATCGAGGGCAGATTTCTGCTGTCCTACAACGATGACGGCTTTGTGCGGGAGCTCTACGACCGCCCTGGCATCGTGGTCCAGGAAGTCACGCGGCTGAACAATATGCGCCAGCGTTTCGAGGGCGGGGCACAATTCTCGGAGCTTCTCATCGCCAACTACGACATGGACGAGCGGATGCGGGCAACGGCACAAATTACACTATTTGAATGAGAAAGGACAGGAAACACATGAAATTTGTAAAAGGCACCACGAAAAAGAAGCTGGTGATCCCCAACGCCGTCATGGAGCTGGGCGGGTTCGAGAAGGGGGCGCCGGTGGAGATCCGCGCTCTGCCGGACGCGGTGGCCGTCCTGAAGAAGGAGATGACGGCCATGGAGCTGATCCGCGCCGTGGACAGCCTCCAGCGGCTGTCGGTGGAACTGCTGGTGGAGCTGATCGGGGTGTGCGACCCCTGCGAGGACTGCGGCAATGAGAAGTGCGCCGCTGCTCTGGAGAGCACCGATGTGCCGGAGTGGGTGCTGTCCGTGCTGGAATCGTGGGGCGTGTGCCTGGAGGACCTGGAGAAACTGCTCATGTCGGAGGACATTGTCTATGGATACGAAGACCCCGCTGTTTGACGCGGCCCACTGCGAGCCGGACTCCTGGGAGTCTCTGGACTACGAGGGCAAGGTGCTGGCGATGAGGCCGGAGGTTCTGAAGGAGGAGTACCGCACCGGGGAGTTCCAGCTCTGGTTAGCGACTGGCGGCTTCGGGTGCTCCCCCACCGCCATTGGCCGTGCCGTGTACGCCACCTGCCTCGCGGATGGAGAGGAGACCCGCTGGGATCGCGCCGACTTTCTTGGCGTGGTGAAAGACGAGTTCCTGCCGGACTGGGCGCGGGAGAAGCTGGAGGCGATCCAGGCGCAGAGACAGAGCGGTCCCACGATGGGCGGCATGAGCTGAAAGGAGGCGATATTCTTCAACAAATAACCTTAAAAATCAGAAAAACCAACAAAAAGGAGGAAACAATGTGAAAACCATGTGGCTGACGATCCTGGCGGCACTGCTGTTCGCAATGTCCCTGTCGCCCCACGTGCTGGCGATGGAGGTTTGCTATCCCACTGCCGTGGAACAGAGCGAGGATGGGGCCGAAATCCGCAAGACCTACGACCTTGCCCCGGAGGAGGACCCCTCCGGCATCCCCCGCTCGGACTTCGAGCAGAGCGGCTGGCACTACACCCTCACCGACCTGCTCCGGCAGGAGACGCCGGAATACCAGGAGCGGCAGTACTCTGAAACTGTGACGGTCACCAGCAAGAATAAGGACATGGAGTCCGTCCTGGCCCTGCTACCCCAGGAGAAAGAGTTTGTCACCGAAGATGGACTTTCCGGTACCCTGACGCTCCAGCTGAGCACGGTCCGGGTGGAGGCGGCGGGTTACGGAAGCTCCAGCAAGACCGTTACCGCAACCCGAAGCTACCCCAACCTGGAGAGTCAGGACACCCAGTACATTCCCAAGAGCATCCAGGACGGCGGCAGAACAATGACGTTGAAGGACATCTCCTGGCAGACGGCCAACACCGCTGACGTAGACGGATTCGCCCTGGGGGACCGCTACACCGCTGTGGCCACCTACACCGGTACCGCTACCAGCAGTTACGTCACCGGTTACAACGTGACTGCTGAATACAGCGGCACCGTCAGCAGGATTGCTCTGGATCGGGTACGGTACGTGGCAATTTTTGAGCGGACCACGTTTGTCCCGGATGAACCGGAGCCGGAACTTCCTGATGATCCCAATGATCCTGCGCTCGGAGAAAATCCGGAGCTTCCCGGTGAACTGGATGCTCCCACGGATGAGGACTCCGGCTTCCACTTCAACTGGGCGTTTCTGGTGGTCCCCCTGGCGCTGGTCGTTGCCGGAGGCGGCGGGATCGGCATCGCACTGTACATCAAGCACAAGAATGAATCTGGAGAGGAGGGCTCGTAAATGGAGAAAAAAAGGAACATTCTGACACTTCTGCTGGCCTTTTGCATGATGGCCTCCCTGGCCGGTCCGGCCTTTGCGCTGGAGTACGCCTTTGACGGCGCGGAGGGCCTGGCCTACGGCAAGTCCACGTCCATCGAGGTCCCCATCACGGCGGACGGCGGCGCGATGAAGAACGAGGACGTCAGCAAAAACGCCGCCCGCATCCCGCCCACCTTCGGGTCCCCCACCAGCAACACGCTGGACACCGGCGACTACCTGACGCCCAATCTGGCGCCCGCCGTCATGGCCGCAACCGGCCCCGGCGCGATGATCAACGGCAGCGCCGTCACGGTCCTGCCGCCTTCGCTGGACGGCATTGAGATGCCCGCTGGCAGTCCCGGCAGCTCCACAGGCAGTTCTTATGTCTCCGCCCCCGGCGCGTCCGAGGTCACAATCACAACGCCGACAACGACCACCTCCGGCTATACCGAGGTCACGGACGATCTCTACTATGAAAACGGCTCCCTCGGAACGCTGAATATTCCGGCCATCGGTCTGTCTGTGGGAATTTTTGAAGGGACCGACAGCGCCGTGCTCAAGAAGGGCGCGGGCCACTTCGAGGACTCCAGCATTTGGGATGGAAATGTCGCCCTCTGTGCTCATAACCGGGGCGCAAACTCCTATTTTGGAGAAATCCACAACCTCCAGCTGGGCGACACCATCTCCCTGACCACCCGGCTGGGAACCCGCAACTACGAGGTAACTTCCGTGTCCAAGGTGAGCGAAACGGACCGTAGCGCCCTTGCCGCATCCGGCAGCAATCAGATTACGCTTTACACCTGCGTCCGGGATGAGCGGGAATTCCGTTGGTGCGTCCAGGGTGTGGAACTTGTGTAATTTGCTTCGTTTTTGAGCCTTTTCTTCTCCATAGGATTGCAAAAGTTCCGCTGGACTTGTGGCCGCTTCTCCGGTATTGTGGTGCTTGCAAAAGCCCAATATTACAATATGGAGGAGCGAGTTATGAACAGAAGAAAAGAAATCTCCCTGATGGCGGCGGGCCTTCTGGCTGGAATCGCCGTCAGCGGCCCTGCCACACAGGCAGTGGCGGGACTTATGGCGAACCCGAGCACCCAGACCTTCCGCCTGGACGGCCAGTGCATCCACCTGGAGGCATACTCCATCAACGGAAACAATTACGTCAAGCTCCGGGACATCGGACAGGCGGTAAACTTCGGCGTGACCTACGACGCCGCCAGAAACACCGTCATCATCCACCCGAATGAGGCTTATACGGAGGAGGTGAAAGCATCCACCAAAAACGTTATGGTTCCCCAGGACGGTTCCCAGTACATCCCGAAAGCTGGGGACGTGATCCCTTGCGGCGACGGCACCGGCTACGCCGTCACCGACGTCAGCCGGTACGACCGAAACGCCTTCGCCTCCGGGCCCGCGGGCCCCCTGCCCGAACCGGCCTGCGATTGGTCCCAGTTCGACCAGCCCCAGCTCCCGGCGGCGGAGGTCCGGCGCTTCAACGACCAGGACGGCGACTACCTCTTCGTCCGCAATCTCTACGAGACCCGCCGGATGCTCTATACCCTCTACAACGCCATGGCGGACAACCCCAAGACCTGGCAGGACGGCGAAGCGGTGCGCCGCAGCGACGGCACCCCCTGGGTCCACATCCACCTGTCCATGCCGGAGGGCGTCAGCCCAGCCGGGTTCTGGCCCTGGCGGGCGGAACGGGTTACAGAACTTCTGGACAGCTGTCCCGCCGGGGACTACTACCTGGATGTCTGGGACGTCTACCGCAACGGGATTTTTCAGAGAACTGAGTACCAAATCTACTGACGCGTCAAGGCGAAGGCCGTGTGCTCTAAGAGCGCACGGTCTTCTTTTTGCAACAAATTTGAGGAGGAACAACATGAAACGACGAATCGCGGCACTGCTCCTGGCGCTTCTCACGGTGCTGGGGGTCTTCCCCGTCACCGCTCTGGCGGCGGCCAACATTCCGGACGCCCTGGGCGAGGTGGACATCTACCACAGCGGCGAGAAGATGGACTATCTCTCCATCAACGGTCAGGCCCGGTCCCAGACCTACACCTACTACAACTACAAGGCTCCGGACGGCTCCACCAAGCAGATCCCGGCCTACTGCGTCAACCCTAACACCGCCGGGGTGCCCCAGAAGGTCCCCGCCGGGAGCAGCATCCAGTATCTGGCGGACGACAAGGCCACAGACCCCAAGGTCACCGGCACTGTCGCCAGCGGCTACCCACACCGTACCCTGGACGCGCTGGGCCTGAACAGTCCCCAGGAGGCGTACTACGCCACTAAAATGGCCCTCTGGTGCTACCTGATTTCCGGCTGGAATATTCAGGACCTCCAGGTCAATCCCAGCTGTTCGGACCAGGCTGCGGCCCAGCGGGTCCTGACGGCGGCGAAGAAAATCTATTCGGACGGTATGTGCTGGACGGTGGACAAAAATCCCCGCATCACCCTCACCCCAGACCAGACCGAACCCTACCCCGTCACCGTCAACGGTACCGATTACCTCCAGCAAGTCTACACCTTGGAGAGCGAGACGTGGGTGGACGGCGAGCTGGTAGACGTGGCCTTCGCCGACCCCGGCGCGGTCCCGGCTGGCACCCGGATCACCGACATGAACGACAAGGATATCACCAGGATTCCGGTCTATACCCCCACTGGGACCAACTTCAGCGGGCAGTTTAAACTGCTTATCCCGGCTGGAAGTCCCAGCGGGAGCGTGCAGATGACTTTCTCTGCAAATGTCCATAATTATGCCGTATTTTATGCGGTTTGCCAGGAAACTGGCAAATATGGCCCCCTGCAGAAGTATATGGTGGACACGGACCCCCGGCAGGCCTTGAAGACGGACGCGGTCACGTCCTGGACTACTGCCGGTACGCCGGACCCCGATCCGATCCCCACGCCCACTCCCACCCCTGACCCGACTCCTACGCCTACTCCCGACCCCACGCCCACACCGACACCTCCCGGAAATCTGACCATCATCAAGCGGGAGACCGGCACCCTGACACTGTTGGACGGCGCGATTTTTGAGGTGGTCGGCCCCAACGGCGATACTATCGGGATGTTCTCCACGGTGGACGGAATGATTTCCATCCCCGACCTGGTTCCCGGCAACTACACGGTCTATGAGCGCGTTCCGCCGGAATTCCACCTTCTCAGCAGGAATCCCGCTCAGAATGTGACCGTGCAGGAGGGGCAAACCGCCACCCTGACCTTTGACAACGACCCCTTCGGCGAACTTCGCGTGGAGAAGTACAGCGACACCGGCGAAGGGTTGGCGGGCGTTGTCATGCAGATCAAGCACATCCAGAGCGGGCGGACCTACTCCGGCACCACGGAACCCGGCGGCGCGGTGCAGTTTACCGAGCTGATTCCCGGCGCTTATGAGGTTCGCGAGATTTCCGGCATCAAGGGCTGGAAAGCGGATACAGAAACCATCCAGACGGTGAATGTCGTGACCGGGCAGGTGTCCACCGTCTCCTTCACCAACAAGGAGCTCCCCGGCCTGCGCATCGAGAAGTACGACAGCAGCAACAACGAGGTCCTCTCCGGCATCACCTTCCGTATCTGGAAAGATGGGGAGCTGATGGGCGACTATTGTCACTGACGAGAACGATGTTGGTGCGTACATCGACAAGGTTGCCAACCTGAAAGCCATCATTACCGGCGATGCCGTCTCCATAGACCGCAAGTTTCTGACACCTATCAGCTTCCAGTTCCATGGTCTCATGGTTCAGTGCGTCAACGAGATGCCCCGCATCAAAGACAAATCCGGCTCATTCTATCGCCGCTTGTTGATTGTTCCGTTCGACAAATGCTTCACGGGCAAAGAGCGTGAGTACATCAAGGGTGATTACTTGAAGCGGTCCGAGGTACTGGAGTACGTGCTGTATCGGGCCCTCAATATGGACTTCTACAAATTTTCCAACCCGCATGTCTGCAAGAGTCTTCTGAACGAGTATACCGAGTACAACGATCCCGTCCAGGAGTTTTTCCAGGAGTTCTTCCTGGAGAGGGAGGAAGCGGATGAGGCGGAGGAAGGGTTCGTTTGGGATCTGCTTCCCTTTGACTTCCTGTACGATCTCTATCGGGCTTGGTTTGCCAAGAACAACCCTCACGGGATTCCCCAGAGCAAAAAGACGTTCACGGACGACATTGTCAGTGCGACCAAGCAGAGCAATATCTGGATCTGTGAAAACAAGAGGAAGACAGTCCGCTCCAATGGCCGCATGGACAAGCCGGAGCCGCTTATCATACAGTATGATTTGAAAGACTGGATGAACCCAACCTACACCGGCAGTAATAATGACATGATTGCCAGACCCGCTCTCAAACTTACGTACCGGGGGTTGCAGCGACGTGACAACATATCCCGGACATCGTGTGAAGATTGAGCGCCATCTCCCCCGGTAGAGCTGAAAACAGCTCCGCCGGGGGACTTGTTTATCTTGGAGGGTGTCGATGCAAGCAACCGAGCTACCTTCGTACAGCATGTATGGCACTGATCCTTGAAATGTCAGCCGCTGAGAGGGTGTGTTGCTACGAGCAAATTTTATCTGTGGATTTGTATTTCGGCAAAAAAGTTGCAAAAATGCCGTAACCATCCGTACAGGTGAATTGGCTACAAGTGCTGGTAAAACGGTTACAAAGCTACGCTTGGTCGGAATATATTATACAAGCAGGAGATTGGGCAAATCCGGGGTAGCAACCAGCCTAATTTCTTGATAGCCAAAACTTGCTACATCTTTTGTAAAACGATTGCGATTTGTTGTTTGCTACGATGTCCAAAGTACAAAGGCTGGTGGCTCATGGCGAGTTGTGAACTTTTTGCTGTTAATAGTACAATCAGGAGAATATGATATGATGTTTTCAAAACTTTTTTCCTTTGTAACCAATGTAACCAATTTGTAGCCGTTTTTTAGTTGAAATGGATACGGCGTTTGTCTTAGATTATCAACAGCTTTCTTTGTTTGTATCCAGTGTAACCAAATTTTATAACTTATTTATATGCAGTGAAAAAGTTTGCTCTATAGCCCTTGTTGTGAGTATCCCATAATAAAAGACTCACAAAAAATGGTTACATTGGATACAAGAACGCCTTTTACTACTAAAGCCCGTACAAGTCAATGATTTCCGTTGTACCCAGCCGCCATTTCCGGCAGATTACACAAAAATCTGCGAAAAGTTAGAAAAAATAACGCCGGGGTCAGAAACCTGATCCCGGCGCAGGACGCTAATGGTCCGCAATGGTCTTGTTGCCTATTTTAGCAATCGGGACGGGCGGATACGCCCGTCCTATCTGACAGCTGCTTGTATCCCCGCACGTAGCGCCTCCCAATCTCTTGGGCTTGCCCGTGTACCTCAGCCCAGCAGGAAGCCGACGATGCGCTTCGCTCCGGCAACCACGGCTACCAGGACTGCCAAGACAATAATCACCGGCACAGCTGGGAGCAGCCGAGGGATCAGGATAATGGCGGCGGCACCGATGAGCACAGCCTTGAGGATGGAGCAGAGATAGGTAGCGACGTACGAAATGCAGAACACCCCGAGAATAGGGGCGGCACCGAGCAGCAAAACATAAAAAAGCATTATAATTTCTCCTTTGTAATCTTCATTCCTTTCACGCCCCCTCTGCGGTGGGCAGCCAGCCCGCCGCCTCCACGCTTGATTTTCTTCTGGCGTACCAGTTCGGCGCTCCCGTCGCACGGGCGCCAGCCCGTGCGGGGGTGCGTGCCACGCGCAGCGTCGGGATACTCTCCCCAGACTTCTTCCCGATGTACTTGATCGGAGCCCCCGTCGCGTGGGCGTCAGCCCATGCGGAGGGGCGTGCTGGCTTACCATGTCCGCAGGTAGGTGGTCCGGCGGCAGCCGGGCCCCGTACTTTTTATCTCTGCGGACATGGGGTAGGCGCGGCCTTCAGCCGCGTGGGAGGACGCCGCAGGCGTCCGCGCTATGGGCACCCGAGCGTAGCGAGGGCAAGGGTGGGAGCGGCACGACCGGCGATAGCCGGGTCGGCCGGTTCCGCCCGCAGTAAGGGGCCCTGAGCCGAAGGCGAGGGGTGGACCCGGAGGCCGCGTTAGCGGTCGTAGGGTCCAGGGCTGTCGGCTGTGCCGACCACGCCCGCGCAAGCGGGCGTGACGCCCCCCCTTATGCCCTTTTGCATTTCGGGGCCGATTTTTTCTATATTGTGTCGAAAACACCGTTTTGCCAAGGCGCTCATGGCTTTCCGATGGCCCACTCGTCGCTTTTTCAGTGGGCCATCGGTGGGCCACGTGGCCCACATACCCCTGGAACCGTTGTCGCTCTAAGGGGGGCGTGGCCCACGGGGAGAGGCCCTTGTGTCACGCGTGGCCCACACATCCCGACGGCGCTTTTGGCGCCGTCAGGGCGGTCCACGAGGCCTCTCCACACAGTATAATGGGGGCGCTGGTAGCGCCCCCAGGCCGGCAGGTTCGACACGGGCCTGCACACATACGGCGTAGCCGGGGCCCCGGGTTCTTGTGGCGTACCCCGCCGGAGGCGAGGTCGCGGAGCTACGCATGGGCGGCATCTGATATGCTGTCCCGACCTTTGGGAGGGACTGCCAGCGCCGCCCCAGCTCCCGCGCAATGGTCCGTAGCTCTCGCCTGCTCCCCCCTGCGGCGTACCGGCAGACAAACGCCAGAGCGGGCGTGTGGTTCGCTGCCGGTGCAAAGGCTCAAAAAACGAAGGAATTGGCTCTCTGGTAGTCCAATAAACGAGGAAATTGGCCCTCTGAGAGTCCAATAAACCGAGAAATTGGCCCTCTGTGAGTCCAATAAACCGAGAAATTGGCCCTCTGGAGGTCCAATAAACTGAGAAATTAGCCCTTTCGCAAAAACAAAAACAAGAAGAAAACACGCAAGAAACTCGCTAAAAATTTGATTTTTTCTCTTGATCTATTACATTTTCGTGATATAATTTATATGAAGCAGAATATAAGTTTTTTCGGTGCCAGTGAGGGACTATGTAATATTATTAAAAGTGAGGAGTGTTGGTCATGAATGATACCGAAGGTTTGCAGTTAGATCCGGCGAATCTATCTGAGATCACGATTAACGGGACTATGGTACCGATGTTTAAGCAATTCGGAAAACAGTGGTATCAACTGATAACCCTGCTCAGAGCGTTGGAATTTCCGGAAACGGGTTTTGGCGGTCTGCCAACTAAAATCGGCAATCAGTTTTGGGATAGTGGAGAATTTTTGAAATACAAGGACATCTGGTATGGAACGGCTAAGGGCCTTTCCCTATATGCGGAAGATTTGCAAACATACCAGTATTCACCAACCGGCAGTCCCAAGGATAAACACACGGCCCGCATTCGACAGACCATCCTCAATCAATGGCTACCCCGCCTGGGTGGCGGCGGTGGTACGTCCGCTACGGCGGACAGAGCAATAGAGTATGAATCCATCACGGACGATGCTCCACTCCCAACGAAAACGGACAACGAACAGGTCTCGACGAATGATGAAAAGCCGGAGCCGGCTGGAATCGACATGGGCCTGTTTGATCGAATGTACGACAATCTGTCAGCCAGGATTCCCTATTTGGCATCGTGTTTGTCCATATCCAATAGTGCACTGGCGGGAGAAAAAATGTTCGCCGTGTTGGCTATGGGCTATCTGCGTGGATCTGAGCCTATCATGCGGCCGCAGGACGATTCTGATGGCATGTGGGGACAGGATGAGCACCTGTGTGTGTCAGAGGCCATCCGCCGCAGCATGTTGTTCGGACAGTGACGCAATACTTTTGATATTTGGTTTAACACGGACATAGCGGCGGTGCGGTATCACCGCTTATCTACCATGAGGCGGGGCAAAAAAATTCCCCTGGGAAGCATGTGGCTTCCCAGGGGAATTTTTGATGGTCGTTGCCTTGCACAACAGGGCCTACGGGCGAATCGGTTCATGTGCGCTACATCCTAGCTCCGCTTTCTGTGGCGTTTGACAGCATCGTTCAACAGGTCCACAAGCGAGAAGCCGCATTCGAGTTTCTGGAAATCCATTTCTTGTTTCAAGAGGCCCTCGTTCCAGTCCTTCAAGCGCGGAATCCAGGCCCGACAATCCGGGTTGCGCTGGCGGCACTGCTCGCCGGCCTTGTCATTGTCTACGGCTATGACGACCTGGCATCCGGCATCCGCCGCATAGTTCTTGATTCGGTCTATGTATGCCGTTTTATCAGGGCCTCGACCATTTCTCCGTGCGTGATTTCGCCGTCCGCCCAGCGAGCGGACAGTTGTTTGGCATAATCTGATATGGGCGCGCCCTCAATGGCGTTGATGGCGTCGGCACCATGTATGGCTCTCATGCGGCGCCGCTTTTCCTGTTCGGTAATGGGCCCGGCGATGCTTTTCCCTTCATGAGGAGCGGGCATGGGTCTGTGTCTTTTTGTCATTCATGTTGCCCCCTTCTCTTGATAAATTGCGAATAGTACATCACGAGTCACCGTACACGGATCGGTACAGTCTATCGAGGTCGGTCCCAGGAATAAACTCCAGTCCGCATTTTTTCGCAAGACGGACAATGGACATGTCGTCCTCCGGCGTCCTGGTGTACTCGCCTTCTTCATATGGTGCGTCGGACTCATCCATTACGAGATACAGTGCTTGTTCAGGTTGTTTCATATTTGATATCACCCCTCCAATGGTTCCAGCAGCCGGTCGATGGCCTCCTGCGGGTCCAGTGTGTGATACCCCGGGTAGATCAGTGCCATCGTGGCCGCGTCGATACGCTTGTAGATTTCCTTGCTGGATTCGCCGGTATAAAAGTGCCAGTACCGGTATAAATATCCCATCCAGTACATGGCTTCGGGGTCGTAGATCTTGTCCGACCGGGGCAGGCCGCCGGCATCGTCCTCCAGCTCTTCCATCAAGTACCCGGCGCCAGCCCACTGGGAATGATCAAACTCGGAATCCATGCCAACAGCAGTATTGCTGTTCATATAGAACTCCACGAATTTGTCGCAGTCGATCCCCTGCTTGGCGGCCATCTCGAACAGTTCGGCCTGCTCTTTACAAATGGAAAACTGGATGCTGTCCAAGCGCAAAGGATTCATCCCCTTCCTCAAGGATTTGCTCGAAGTAGGTTCCGGTACGCCGGTACCGCCGTTTTATCGGCTCAACGAGCTCTTTACCGTTGATTCGATTTTGTTGTGACAATTTCTGCATTTCCGAAATTTCTTCAGGTTGCAGGGGCATCGTGGCCGTGACGCTGATTTGATCACATGCGCGTTGCGTCTTGGCCACGTATTGCGTACCTAATTTCAGTTCTCCCATGCAGGCGATCAAGGCTACGTCCGTGATGTTGTTATTGAAGAAATCCTCAAGTACGACGGCCATCCGGTCATCCGCGATGGGACCTATGACGACGTCCTGCCCATCACAGATCTGTTCGACGTACTCATATAGCGGCGTGTCCTTGAACTGCTCCATATGCCCCCTGTGTTGCGCTATGACCAATGCCCACGGGAGATCCCTGACTTGGACGCAGTTGAGCTTATCCAGGTTCATGTCCATTCCGTAGAATATAGGATTGTAGTCGCTCCTGCCGCAGATGAGGGTCTTGGCTTGGACAGGGTTGTCACTGAGATAGAATCCCTGTCCAAAATCGGTTTTTTCACGGGCTCGACGGAAGTTTGGCATGATTCGTCCCTGGATACCGCTCTTTGAGCCATGGAAAAGATGTTTCTTTTCTTTGGTGCGTATATATCGGATTCCCATGTTGAATTCGTTGATATCCATGGTTATTGCTCCTTTCTTCTTGATTGTCTTTAATTGTTAGTATATCACATGAACCGGGTTCATACAACCCACAGCCGGGTCGTTTTGTCTCTCGTGGTATTCATGAGGCGTACCGGTTCAGTCACGTTTGCCGGGATATTGCGGTGGGGTAACGACCCCGCCGTTGCTGGAGCGTGTTATCTTGATATATGGTAGAAAACATGCTTCAACGGGTAATAAATAGCTTAAAATAAGTAATTTTAAGAAGAAAAAGTTGCAGATTTGTCTTGCTGTTTCGCTCCAGATTGATATAATGGACCTGGTAAATCAACCTGAAAGGAGCGTATTTTCTATGACAAAACGAATCGTATCCTTCCTGCTCTCCGCCGTGATGGCCGCGGGCCTCTGCGTCCCCGCCTTCGCTGCCGAAGCAGAGGGGGGGCTGATGTCGGAGTCTATATCGGCGGCGGCATTGGCGGCCTGAAGGACACCGGGGAGACCACGGCGGACGTCCCAGGGTCCGGGGGCCGTGATGCCGATACTGGCACCGATCTGGAAACCCCGTCGTCACAGGAGCCCGTGATCGGCACCACGGGCGAGGATTATCAGAAAGCGACGGGCGCGATTAACGGGGACTCGGAGTACGCGACGCCATCGGAAGCGCCCGCCGGGAAGATTCCGTCTTTCGCGACGGTACTGGCGCGGGTGGGCAAGCTGGCAAAGCGCGACTATTGGCTGCCGGACGTTGAGCACGGTCATTGCGGCGATTGGGCGTCCGTGTGCCAATCCACGAAAACGAACGCCCAGGACACGATTTCTTTCATTCAGACCATGGAGGGCGCGCTGTGCGAGATCCACGGCATGTTGCAGCGCGTCAATGAGCTGGTCACACGAAAGGCGAACGGCACCATCACTGCGGCGGACATAGCGTCGATAGATCGTGAAATCGAGCAGCTGATAGCGGAGATCGACAGCTGCCAGGCGTTCACGGCGTTTGACGAGTTTTGTTTCCTGGACGTCGGCGGGCAGACGTTCCACGCGCCCATGGGCTGCCCGCGTTCCTGCCATCATGACTGGACGATCAAGTCCATGGAGCCGATTCGCGACCTGTCCGCGGACAGTACCATACTTGATGTGCAGGGCGCCATCGAGCGCGTCAGCGAGTATCGGGCGATGCTGGGCGCGAACCAGAACGCCCTTGAGCACGTCGTCACGGTCTGCGAGAGCCTGCAGAACGACGGCTTTGGCAGCGGGATCGAGCATGCGGATTCCACGTCTGGCGACACGCACCACGTTTTGATCGAGGACTTGAGCAGCGGCCAAACGTTCCTGGCCGAGTGGGCCCTGATGGATCATCGCGTCGCGGAATTAGAGGAAAAGAAAAGCAATCTGCACGATGATAGGGATATCAAGCACATCGACATGGAAATTGCTGCTCTTGGCGTTGCGAAGGATTTCCTGATTGATTTGCTTTGCGATGTAATGGATGTGGACGAGACCGTTCTGCCGCCTTGCGTAACGAACCAGGTATGGACGAATCCGGATTCCGTCCCCGCCGGGCCGGAGGACGATCCGAATTGGGGTTGGGACTACGACGCGCCAGTCGGGAGTGATTTGTATTATAGGACGGTTATTCATGTCGGCGCCATGGAGTCGCAAGACGTGGATAGTGTCTTGCAGCGGGGGCTCGTTCTCGACTCCGGCAATGCTTCCGTTCGGAACCTGATTCTGAGCTGTCTTGTGGGAAGAATCACGCCGGATTATGACACGTTGAAAGTCTACAAGGACGGGAAGGAACTGGTCGAGGGCGAGGATTACAGGCTGTACGTCAGTGGCTTCCACATGTATTCCGACGACCATGATCCAGAGCATGCCGCGGACATATCGACGCTGATGGCCTTGCGTGACAGGATACAGCATACGTGGTGTCCATACCACACGTTCGGCTTGATTTTCAGCAACGAGCTGATGCCCGCAGGTTCCATCTCTGACGACGGCGTGTTGGACCTGTTGGGCAGGGCCAGTCCGGCGTACGAGCCGGGTTCGAGCGATATCGTAATCACGTATAAAGCCGAGCTGGACGTGAACGCGTTCCTGGTCGATGGCGACGCGGGCGGCCACACCATAGAGGCGAATGGCATGCCCGTCAGATTAGCGGCGCAATCAAATACGGTCACGTTGGGCAGCTCCGCCATGCCGGAGTCTGAGTTCGAGGCCTTGATTGGCGGCGCGGGGGACAATAAGTTGCCAAGATTTGCGGGATCGGAAGACATAGACGTGGATGCCATAGAAGAATCAGGCGTGATTCCAGGCCCGGCCACGGGAAACATGGGTGACGCCGGTTCGGGTATCAGGGAAATGGACGTAGCCAATGTCTATAACTATGGCATCGACATCGTGAGTCTGGACGCGGAGGATAGTAAACCTGAAAGAAACATATTCGGAATTCCTGGGCCTGCGAATTAAAGCGG